>CAMYZO010000153.1 GCA_947303855.1 uncultured Prevotellaceae bacterium | reverse complement strand
TGGACATGGCTGTCGGTGTCATCATCGGCGGTGCGTTTGGTAAGATTGTCAGCTCACTCGTCGACGACATCCTCATGCCGTTGGTGGGCGTGGTTACAGGCAACGTAGACTTCACCAAGCTGGAGTTTGCCTTCGGCGAGGGTGACCTGGCTGCTACGCTGAAGTACGGAAACTTCATTCAGAACACGGTCGACTTCCTCATTGTGGCCTTCTGTATTTTCATCATGCTCAAGGGCATCAACAAGTTGAACCGCAAGAAGGAAGAACCCGCTCCCGAGCCCGAGGCTCCTGCCGGACCTACTCAGGAAGAGCTGCTGGCTGAGATTCGCGACCTGCTGAAGAAAAAGTAAGAGTGGTACACCTTATTTATTAAGCGAAGCCCGCCATCGTGGCGGGCTTCACTATTTTCTGACGTTACCTCTGGAGTGCCAGACACTTGGCACCTGTTGGTTACTGGTTCTTGGCGCGACGCTTGGCTGCTTTCTTGTAGGCCTTCATCTCGACGATGGTAGCAAGGCCGGTCTTGCAGCGGAACTCCTGACGTGCCAGGCGCATCTGCTCCAGAAAACGCTCGCTGGTGTGCAGGCGGGCATAGGCTGCAGAAGCTGCCAGGCGGGCGGCGGTGACATCGCTCTGCCAGTGGGCACCAACGATGATACGGCTGTCGCCATACATCAGACCGCGTGCCAGGATGGTGTCGGCACGGTCAGGATTAATCTCTGAGAGCAACAGGGCCGAGCTCCAGCCGAGCAGGGTGTGGCCAGAGGGATAGGAGCCGTTTTTGCGCAGTGCGGGCTCGTCGGCGGGGTAGAGCGTCGGCTCGTTGAAGCGCATGAACGGACGCTTACGCATGTAGTATTTCTTAGGTATCTTACAGATACTGTCGCAGGTAGCCGTTCCCTCGCGCAGTACCTTGTAGATCTCAGGCGTCTCTTCCTTGGAAATCTGCAGGCCGAAGGGCTCGCTGAACTCGCGGATGATGCAGTCGATACCATACACGGCATCGCGGATGGCGATGGCGGCACGTTCCTTGTCGTTGCGCATCTGCTTACCCCAGAAATACTGCGTGATGTCGTAGGCAAACGCTGCCCCGACGGTGTCGGGAGGAGCAGGACACCACTTGATCATGTCGGGCATCTCGCTCGTTGTGAAATACGCGTTAACGGGTGATTTGTCACTTTGTGCCGAAGCACATACTGTTGCCGTCAGCAGGACGGCCATGGTCATAAACTTCTTCATAAGCCTTCTATGTTTAGAATTTAACTTGCAGACGAGTCTCAAGTATGGGCACCTCATTATCGGCAAAGCCGCTACGGTTGGTCACCTTCGTGTATGAGGCACGCACACGCCATATCATATATTTATTGGGATAGTAGTTGTAGCAAAGGGCCCAGTCGTTCAGATAGCCGCCACGGATGCCGGCCTTGGCATCCGACAGCGAGGTGTAGTTGTACTGCAGGCACAACTCCATGTTGCCCGGGTCAGGGGTGGCGATACCGCCGTCGTTTATGTTTGGGCTGTAGCTGCTGCCCTTGATAAGACCACGCAGGGTGACATAGGCACCGCTGCCCGTAAACGACTCCAGCTGATTGCTGCGGGTGATGGTACTGAGGAAATACTGCCCGATGACGGCAAAGCGGCCGCTGGAGCACATCACCTCGGGCGAGAACCGATACATTGCCTTTGCATCGGTGACGACGGCCTGCTGTGCATTGACCTTCGCCACGCGTGTCGGCCAGCGGGTGCTCAACGTAAACTGCTTGTGGTTTGTCTCTTCATTATTGGTGTAGCGAGCGCCTTCAACGCCACTGCTGATGCCTACCTGTAGCATCTTGCCGCGCTGGGCAAAGGGACGGTAGAGCAGGCGTGACATCGCACCGATGGTTTCGTTGCCCGTCACATCCGTTGTCTGCTTCATGGCATCGCTCTCCACCACGACGCTGGCCGTGGCCAGGAACTTCTCAGCGGAGTGCTCGTACATCACGCCTATCATACGGTCGTTGTTGAATACGGCATTGCTCTGGGGCTCCTCCATCGTTTCCTTGAACGACGAGCTGGTACTGCTCTGGAAACCATACTGATGAATAAAGTAGCCGCCCCGGATGAAGTTCTTCTTGTCGAAGTCGTACTCCAACCACACGTCCTTCATGTTCACCTTGCCATAAGCATAGCCCATGTCAATCTTGCCCTTCCACTTGTCATAATTGAATCCCACGCCAACACGGAAATCGGGGATGCCGGCACCGCTTTTCAGCGACTCTTCCTGATGTTGGGGACTGATGTAGGCTGCATCAAACAGGATACGTCCCGAGGGCTTTACCGTCAGTTTCGGCTCTTCCTGAGCACCGGCGGTGACAGCCATAGCCACCGTCAACATGAACACTGCTATTCTGTTTCCCATCTTATAAGTCATTAATATTTCGCTTGCAAAAATAGTCAAAAATTTCAATATAACCATAATCTCTACGTAAAAAAATAATTCGTAGAAATTGTTGACACAATGCCACCAAAATACTTAAATCGCTGTATTCGTTGGTATATCTCAATATCCAATGACAGGTATTCGCAATCAGAAAGTAAGCGCAAGTCGTTTTCGGACTTGCGCTTCAACAATTCTATGATATTATAGGGTAGTCGCAGATCACTCCCACTCGATGGTTGCGGGTGGTTTTGAGGATATGTCGTAGCAGACGCGGTTGACACCACGCACCTTGTTGATAATCTCGTTGGAGACCTTTGCCATGAAGTCGTAGGGTAGGTGAGCCCAGTCGGCAGTCATGGCATCGCTGCTGGTGACGGCGCGCAGAGCCACCGGATTCTCATAGGTGCGCTCGTCGCCCATGACGCCGACGCTGCGGACGGTGCTGAGAAGGATGGCGCCAGCCTGCCATATCTGGTCATAGAGCGATACCTCTATCTCGCCGTCCTTCATGTCGGCAGGCACACCGGCAGCCAGCACCTTACGGGCTTCCTCGCCACTGAGTTTCACCTTGTAGTCGCGCAGACCGCGGATATAGATATCGTCGGCATCCTGCAAAATGCGTACCTTCTCAGGGGTAATGTCGCCCAGGATACGGACGGCCAGGCCAGGGCCGGGGAAGGGATGGCGAGTGATGAGATGCTCGGGCATGCCCAACTGACGGCCTACACGGCGCACCTCGTCCTTGAACAGCCATTTCAGCGGCTCGCAGAGCTGGAGGTTCATCTCCTTGGGCAGTCCGCCAACGTTATGATGACTCTTGATGACCTTGCCCGTAATGTTCAGCGACTCGATACGGTCAGGATAGATGGTGCCCTGAGCCAGCCAACGACATTTACTATTTGACGATTTACTATTTACTATTTTCTTGGCCTCGGCATTGAACACCTCGACGAAGTCACGACCGATAATCTTGCGCTTCTGTTCTGGCTCGGTGACACCGGCAAGGTCGGCGAAGAACTTCTCGCTGGCATCGACACCGATAACGTTCAGGCCCAGCACCTTATAGTCGTCCATGACCTGCTGGAACTCGTTCTTGCGCAGCATGCCGTGGTCGACGAAGATACAGGTCA
>CAMYZO010000152.1 GCA_947303855.1 uncultured Prevotellaceae bacterium | reverse complement strand
GGATGTCGCAGAAGTTGGTGTGCTCGAAGGTGTAGGGGATGATGGCCACCTGGAATGAGTCGCGGGTGGGGTTACAGACCGTCAGCGACACCCCGTTGACGGTCACAGAGCCTTTGTCAACCGTAAAATAGCCGTGGCGTGCCTTCTCGGCATCGAAGTCGTAACAGAAGGTGAAGTAGGTTGAGCCGTCGGCATCGGCCATTGCCGTGCAGCGTGCCGTCTGGTCTACGTGCCCCTGTACGATGTGGCCGTCTAACCGTCCGTTCATCAGCATCGAGCGCTCTACGTTTACCTTGTCGCCCACCTGCAGCAGTCCTAAGTTCGAACGGTCCAGTGTCTCTTTCATGGCCGTCACCACATAGTTGCTGCCCTCTATCTTGACAACAGTCAGGCAGACGCCGTTATGGGCCACACTCTGGTCAATCTTCAGCTCGCCGGTAAACGAGCAGGTCAGCGTGAAGTCGATATTCTCGCGGTCACGCCTGATGTCTACTACCGTAGCAAATTCCTCAATAATTCCAGAAAACATAATTCAATTTACGATTTATTTAAAACGACAACTTATACAACTTGGACCGCTCGGCGACGTAAGGAGTCGCTTGCCAGAGCAAGAACTTTTATTTCGTCCCTTTTGCGTTCACTAAAAATGTTGTCATAGTTGTCTTAGTTGTCGTTTATTATAAAAAAGGGTCGTACCGATGATTTGGTGAAAACTCCTGTTTCACACGATATGGGTGCTCTCCGTCGTTGTAATCCACCGGCTCTTTTGAAGCTCCCCTATACAGGGTAATAACATGGCCCGCCATTGACAAGAGAAGTCAGCCCGAGGTTTTTGTTTATTGTAGAGTATCCCGATCTATCAGGTACGACCCCTATATTATTTACGATTTACGATTTTCGATTTACGTCCTTCGTGTTTCGTATTTCGTGTTTCGTATTTTCGTTTATTCAAACTCTCATTAAGTAGTTCTTGAAGTCGGCAAAGTCCTTCGTCATGGACACGCTCTGCTTCTCGCCCTCCATGAAGGCTTTCAGGCGGGCGGGAATCTCCACGTCGATGCCCAGTATCTCGTCCACCTTCTCCTTGAACTTGGCCGGATGGGCCGTCTCGCAGAACACGCCTACCTCGCCCGTCTGCAGTCCGTCAGCCAGAGCCTGGTAGCCGCAGGCTCCGTGGGGGTCAAGGATATAGCCCGTCTGGCTGTAGCACTGGCGCATGGTCTGGCGTATCTCGTCGTCCGTATAGGTGGCTCCGCCGATGAGACTGCTGATGCGCTCGTGGCTCTTGCCGTAGAGATCGTAGATACGTGCGAAGTTCGACGGGTCGCCCACGTCCATGGCGTTGGCCAGCGTCTGCACGCTGGGCTTCGGCTCATACTTGCCCGTCTGCAGGTATTTGTAGAAGATGTCGTTGGCGTTGTTGGCAGCAATGAAGCGCTTCACCGGCAGTCCCATCTCGTGGCCGAAGAGAGCGGCGCAGATGTTGCCGAAGTTGCCAGAGGGAACGCACATCACCAGGTTGTCGGCCTTGCCGAGGGCCTTCATGCGTGCGTAGGCATTGAAATAGTAGAACGCCTGGGGCAGGAAGCGGGCCACGTTGATAGAGTTGGCCGACGTGAGCTTCATGTGCCGGTTCAGCTCGTCGTCCATGAAGGCCGACTTCACCAGCGCCTGACAGTCGTCGAACACGCCGTCCACCTCGATGGCGGTGATATTCTTGCCCAGCGTCGTGAACTGGCATTCCTGGATGGGGCTCACCTTGCCCTTGGGGTAGAGCACATAGACGTGGATGCCGTCGACGCCCAGGAAGCCGTTGGCAACGGCAGAACCCGTGTCGCCACTGGTTGCCACCAGCACGTTCACCTGCTCCTGGGTTCCCTCCTGACGGATGAAGTACTGCAGCAGACGGGCCATGAAGCGGGCGCCTACGTCTTTGAAGGCCAGTGTGGGGCCGTGGAACAGCTCCAGGGTGTAGATGCTGTCTGTTACCTTCTGCACGGGGCAGTCGAACGACAGCGTGTCGAAAACGATGTCCTGCAGGGCATCCTGGTCAACATCCTCGCCAAAGAAGGCGCTGGCCACGTTGTAGGCAATGTCCTGGAACTTCATGTCCTGAATGTTGTCGAAGAAAACCTTCGGCAGCTTCTTGATTTCCTGCGGCATATAGAGTCCGCGGTCTTCAGCCAGTCCTTTTACCACCGCCTTTTCGAGCGTGGCTATTGGGGCTTTTCCATTCGTGCTGTAGTACTTCATAGGTTATTATATTTTCATCAGTTCTTGCATAAATTCGTTGAGTTTCAGCAGACCGTAGCCGCCCGATACGCACGACACCTCGTCGTACTGCTGTACACCGTCGGGCTCTATGCCGCGGTGCCATATCAGGAAGGGCACGGGCTGACCTACGTGTATGCGCATCTCGACAGGCGTCAGATGGTCGGGAAGAACAGCGATGCAGACAGGCTCACCCCATGTGCTCACCTCATTATAGATGGGGGCGATGAGCCGCTGGTCTAAGTTCTCAATGGTCTTCAGTTTCAGTTCCAGGTCGCCGTCGTGGCCGGCCTCGTCGCTGGCTTCCACATGCACGAATACAAAGTCCTGCTGGCGCAGGGCATCGATGGCGGCCTGAGCCTTTCCCTCGTAGTTGGTGTCGGCCAGTCCGGTGGCTCCGGGCACCTTCACAATCGTCAGACCGGCATATTTGCCAATACCTTGTATCAGGTCTACGGCCGAGATAACGCTTCCGCTCTTGATTTGCGGATACTGCTGCATCAGCGTCTCCATAGACGGACGGTAACCGCCGCTCCAGGGCCAGATGCTGTTGGCCTGACGCTCGCCTTTCTTGGCTTTCTCTATGTTATAGGGATGTGCGGCCAGCAGTTCCTGCGACTTCAGTATCAGCTCGTTGATGAGGTCGGCAGTCTGTTGGGGGGTGAGATGGGAATTGTCTTTGTTGGAATCGCAGGCCATTGTTGCCTTGGGCTTCACCAGTATCGGTCGCCACTCCTCGTTAGGATGATCATGGGGTGGGGCACAGACGATGTGTTTTGAGCCGCCCTTGATGACGAGCAGGTGGCGGTACTGTATGCCGGTGATGAACTTCACCCGTTCGCAGCCCTCGCGCTCGTTGATGGGCTTGGCCAGTTTCTCGTTGAGATAGTCTATCAGCACACGGGCATCGTCGGTCTGTAGGTTGCCACCGTTGTGGGTGATGATTTTCCCGTTCTCAAGGGTAATGATGTTGCAGCGGATGGCAAAGTCGTCGGACTGCATGTCATAGCCTATGCTGGCAGCCTCCAGCGGGCCGCGGCCTTCATAGACCTTGTTCAGGTCGTAACCCAGGATGGCGGTATTGGCCACCTCGCTGCCGGGAGGAAACCCCTCGGGCACGGTCACCAGCCGTCCGCAGCGTCCTTTGCGGGCCAGCAGGTCCATCATGGGCTTGTGGGCATATTGCAGCAGCGTCTTACCCCCCAGTCGTTCAACGGGCAGGTCGGCCATACCGTCGCCTAATATAATGATGTGCTTCATATATTAGCAATGCTCATAATGTTGGCAAAGACACCTGCGGCTGTGACGGCAGCACCGGCGCCGTAGCCCTGAATCAGCATGGGGTACTCCTTGTAGCGCTCTGTGGTGAGCAGCACAATGTTGTTAGACCCCTCAAGTCCGTAGAACGGATGGCCGTAGGGCACCTCCTTCAGGGCGACGCTGGTCTTGAACG
>CAMYZO010000151.1 GCA_947303855.1 uncultured Prevotellaceae bacterium | reverse complement strand
AGGGTCTGGGCAGGCAGGGCGACTTCGTGGCACTGGAAGTGAACATGCGTCCTGCTGGCGGCTATACGCCCGACATGATCAACTACGCCCACTCGACCGACGTCTATAAGATATGGGCCGACATGGTGGCCTTCGGCAAGAGCCATACCGCCATCGGCCAACAGCACTACTGCGCCTTTGCCAGTCGTCGCGACATCTATAAATACGTATATACGCACGAAGAGGTGCTGAAACGCTACGGCGACCGCATAGTGATGTGCGAGCGCATGCCGGAACTGTTCTCAGCGGCCATGGGGCAGCAGATGTACACGGTGCGTCTGGAAAGCATGGAGGAAGTTAATGAATTTGTTGAATTTGTACACTTGAAGAAATGAATATCAATTACGTGAAGAAATACTCTGCCGCCCTCGGGCGTGACATGGAATACAAGACCTACGGCGACAAGGGACATCCCGTGCTCGTCTTCCCGTCGCAGGACGGACGATTCTACGACTATCAGGACTTCGACATGGTAGGCGTGCTCTCCAACTATATAGACCGCGGACAGATACGCCTGATCTGTGCCGACAGCATCGACCGCGAGACGTGGTCGGACATCAACGGCGACCATCATCGTCGCATCGAACTGCACGAGCGCTGGTACCACTACATCGTCGACGAGCTGATACCCGAGGTGCGCCATTTCAGCAACGAGACCTTCATCGTAACGGGCTGCTCTATGGGTGGTTTCCATGCCGGCAACTTCTTCTTCCGCCGTCCCGACCTCTTCGACACGCTGCTGGCCCTGAGCGGACTCTACTATGCGGGCTACTTCTTCCCCAACTATCACGACCAGCTCATCTACGACAACTCGCCCTACGACTTCCTGCGTCAGATGCCCGCCGACCATCCCTACTGGGACATCTACCGCCACCGTCGCATCATCATGTGTGTAGGTCAGGGATCATGGGAAGACGAACTCCTCGACAGCACCCGTCAGATGGATGCCCTGCTGAAGGAGAAAAACGTTCCCACCTGGATTGACTACTGGGGCTTCGACTCCGCTCACGACTGGGCCTGGTGGCGCAAGCAGATTGTCTATTTCATCGACAAACTGCTGGCACCGGACACGGATTACGTCATCTGATAATGATACGAATTGTCACTTACGAACCACGCTATACCGCAAATTGGGTTTCAAGGAGATTCCGCTCAAAGGTAATGCCTATGAGCGATGCGACATTCTGATGGAACTGAACCTGTAGAGCGTCTGAATCAGCGAAATACCCAACATAAGGATGCGAAAAGATACAAATAAATGAAAAAAATGTTGTACCTTTGCAGCCAAATTTAGAAGCGATGGCAATAGAAAGGCAACGGGTAGGCGAGCGAAGCTCGGGAATGCAAGCAATATTCCGCAGGTCGGAACTACTGTTGGGTGATGAGGCGATGGGCCGCATCGCTGAGAAGCGCGTGATTATTTTTGGCGTGGGTGGTGTTGGCTCTTGGTGCGCTGAGAGCCTGATTCGTTCAGGTATCAAGCATCTGACAATTGTAGACTCCGACCGCGTATGCATCACGAATATCAACCGCCAGCTGATGGCGACGACGAAGACCGTTGGGCAGGTGAAGGTCGATGCCCTCAAAGAGCGTCTGCTCACTATCAACCCCTCGGCAGAGATTACCGCCCTGCAACAGATTTTTACGGCAGAGACGGCTGAGAGTTTCGAACTGGACACCTACGACTATATCATCGACGCCATTGACTCGCTGAAGGACAAGGCCCTGCTCATCCTCATGGCCACAAGCACTCCCCTCGGGGAGCGGGGAGGGGGTCGTTTCTTCTCGTCGATGGGGGCTGCCCTGAAGCTCGACCCCACCCACATCAAAACGGCTGAGTTCTGGAAGGTGCAGGGTGACCCGCTGGCTCGTGCGCTTCGCAAGCGTTTCAAGCGCGACGGCCAGTATCCTAAGCGTAAGTTCCAATGTGTTTACTCTGACGAACTCTTGGAAAACCAGAAACCTATCGATCCTAATGACAAGGGCAACGGCACCATTGCCCACATCACCGCTATCTTCGGCTTTATGTTGGCAGGATTGGTGGTGCAAGATGCCGTGAAATAAGCCGTTTTCCGGCACAATACCATATCTTTGTGATGCGAAATGCCGCGCTGGTGGTATTTCGCATCTTTTATTTTCGCCGTACCTTTGCAGCGTGAAATTTGAATAAATAGGATAAGAAGGTATGAAGAGTTTTCAGACATTACGATTAACAGTATTTGTTTTAGCCATTGTTTTCCATTTCGCTGCGTCGGCTGCCCCCATAAGTGGTAAGGTGGCCGACGCCGGGACGGGCGAGGCAATCATAGGTGCGACGATATACGACGCACGCAGTCATGTGGGCGTGATAACAGATGCGGAGGGCAACTTCCGCATTGATGTAGCGACGTTCCCTTCGGAGTTGAAAATCAGCTACGTGGGTTACGAACAGAAGACCATCCGCGTGAAGGGAGACGACAAAGACCTCGTCGTGGCGCTGAAGGAGGAAGGGCAGAAGCTCGACGAGATTGTCGTCGTGGGCTACGGCACGCAGAAGCGCACGCAGCTGACGGGTAGCGTGACGAAGGTAAAGGCAGACATCTTTGAGACGTCGCAGGCAGCGACGCTTGACGGTGCGCTGAGCGGACAAGTGGCAGGTCTTAACGTGACGGCCAGCAGCGGTCAGCCAGGGGCCGACAGTCAGATACGTATCCGTGGCGGCAACTCGGTGAATGCCTCCAACGAGCCGCTTTATGTCATCGACGGCTTTATCTATTTCAAGGATGCCAGCGCTGGCTCTACGGGCTTGGGCGGCATCGAGGGAGGCCTTAATCCGCTGGCCACCATCAACCCCAACGACATCGAGAGTGTGGAGGTGCTGAAAGACGTCTCGGCCACCGCCATCTATGGTTCGCGTGGTGCTAACGGCGTCATCCTCATCACCACGAAGAAGGGGCAGCGCGGCGACCATAAGGCGCATATCAGCTATACCTATAATATTGGCGTGAGCAACATCGGCAAGAAGCTCGACCTGCTCAACGCCTCGGAGTGGGCACAGTTCCAGAAGGACTATTGGGGTAACAAGGGCGGCTACACCGACGCTGAGATTGCCGCCCTTGGCAAGGGAACCGACTGGCAGGACGCCGTGCTGCGTACCGCCGTTCAGCAGAGTCACGAGCTGAGCATCACGGGCGGCGGCGACAAGAACCGCTACGCCTTCTCGGCCAACTATACCGACCAAGACGGCATTGTGCTGAACTCCGGTTTCGAGCGTTACAACTTCCATACCAACGTGGAGTGGGAGCTGCAAAAGGACTTGACGTTCGGTGTCAATGCCACCTACGGCCGCTCGAAGCAGCAGGGGATGACCACCACTGAGGAACAGGTGTTTAATTCTTCGCCCTACTCGGCTGGCATCACCAACAGTTTTGTTTACGCCCTGCTGATGCCGCCCGTCATCAATGTCTACAATCAGGACGGCTCCTACAACTTCACGAATCCCTACGAGTACGCCTACTTCGCCATTGGCGACCACGCTGCCAACCCCGTCTATGACCTCAAGGAGAGCGTGGCCGAGAACGTGAACAACTACCTGTTGTCGAACGTCTGGGCCAGCTACCGCATCGGCGACCTGACGCTGAAAGCCACCGTTGGCCTGAACAGCGAGAAACTGACGCAGAACTACTTCTCGGGTGCCTACACCTCGCTGGGC
>CAMYZO010000150.1 GCA_947303855.1 uncultured Prevotellaceae bacterium | reverse complement strand
GTAAAGCCCACTATCTTGCCACTGAGGGAAAGATGTTTGAAGAAGAACGCCATACCAGCATCAAGCAAAGTGAAGAAGTTGCCGTATGCACGCTGGTTATCAATAAACTCTATCTTGTCGTTACCACGGAAACGGGCCATGCGGAGCAGGAACTGTGGGAATTGGCTTGTGTCTTTGAGGAACAATGCCGCTGCTGCATTTTTCAGTTTCCCACCTGTAGTAAGTTTCAGTTTCTCCACAAGACTTTCCGTTGTCTCCATGAGAGACGACTCAGGCATTCGTCCACGCTCTACACCAAGACGGACACCTCCACGAATACGCTGTTCCTCCAAATCTGCAATAGTTATGCCTTCGCAAATTTGATCTTCCCACTTATGGCGGTTGGACTTGCTACGCATCAGACGGTCTTCAAAGATTTCACGAGGCATGACCACTGTTGTACTCTCTATCCGCATGTACGGCTTATTGTCGTATGTATATGGTACGTCCCAATAAGAAGGAGCATCCAAATGAATAACAATAACCTGATAGCCTGGACGATCTGGCACATCTATGTATTCAACCGGCAGGTCTATCAGTGGTTCAAGTTTAGCAATCTCTCTGGCAATCTCCTTTCTAGTATTGTCTGTCACCTCTTGACCAAGTATCTTCAATGTCGTCGGGGCAATACCAAAGAAAAGCCAACCGCCAGCTGTATTGAGGAAGGCACAAGCAGAGCGCATACCATCCTTCAACTCGCCCGTTGTCTTCTTCATTTCTAACGTACGAGTCTCATCACTTCTTATGATATCTTTTACATCCTCTATTGTCATAACTGCCTTCATCTGTATAACACGTTTGCAAAATTACAACTTTTTATGCAAAAAGAAAGCAAATCGGCCTAAAAACATCGATTCTTAAATTATTAATAAGGTGAAAAACAAAAAAAATGGGGTTTTCAGAATTCTTTTTTGAGAAAACTTCGTACCTTTGCACTTGCATCCGCCCCACGCCGTAGTCGTTAGTCTAACAAGAGAGACGGAGCGGTTAAGAAGAGAGGGTTGCCTAAATATATAAAAAGGTGAAGGCAAATGGAACAATTAAAGAAAAGATTTCATAACTTTGCAACGGTTTTTAAACTTATACGAATATGGCAAAGTACTTAGACCCGAAAGCCGACCTGACTTTCAAGAAGATATTCGGCGAGCATCCAGACCTGGCGATGAGCCTGCTCAACGCATTGCTGCCTTTCAGCGAGGCACAAAAGATTACGGAGATTGAATATCTTCCTGCCGAATTGACTCCTGACAACCCGATGCGCAAGAACAGCATTGTGGATGTTCGCTGCAAGGCAACCGACGGGCGGCAGTTCATCGTGGAAATGCAGATGGAGTGGACGACGGCCTTCAAACAGCGTGTACTCTTCAACGCATCCAAAGCCTACGTACGACAGTTGAAGAAGAGCAAGAAATACCATCTGCTACAGCCCGTCTATTCGCTGAGCCTTGTCAACGATGTGTTTGAGAACGACATCGAAGACTTCTACCACTACTACCGACTTGTTCACGAGGAACATACCGAAAAGATTATCGACGGTCTACACCTCGTTTTCGTGGAGTTGCCTAAGTTCAAGCCCCACACCATCAGCGAAAAAAAGATGCAGGTGCTTTGGCTCCGTTTCCTGACTGAGATTGGCGAGGACACGAAGGAAGTGCCCGAAGAACTCATTGAAAATGCCGAGGTTAAGCAGGCCATTGAAATCGTGGAGGAATCAGCATACACAGACGAGGAACTGGCTCAATACGATAAGTTTTGGGATGCTATTCGTGTGGAGCAAGCTTTTGTGGACGAGGCGGAAATCCGCTACGGATTGGGAATCCGAAAAGAAAAGGCAGACACCGCCCGTCGGATGAAGGCCAAAGGCTATGACGTCAAGGATATTGCCGAGATTACTGGCCTGACTGCTAAGGAAATCGAGGCATTGTAATATTCTTCTCGTCGCGTGTATAGTCAATGACATAGTACTTTGATATGGAGGGATACTACCCGTTGGCCTTTCCCACGCGCTCGATGACCTTCTCGAGGGATTAAGGGACGGTTCTATGCTCATTTTTGATGCCTTCTCACGGCAGCGCACATCCACCACACTATTCTTTTTGCCGGGGTTCTCAGGCACCATCTCTGCCGGCAGGTACTCCACATGCCGTATGGGATTATTCGTGAAAAAGGGTGACAGGGTGACAAAACCGCCTGCCACAAAGGGTTTGCACCCTTTTTCATGGGTGACAAGGGTGACAGAAGGGTGACGGGGTGAGTCAGAGGGGGGCATAAGGGTGGGGGCAGTAATAAAAAGCAAGGGGTAGGGACATGCGAGCAGGAGGCTGACAGCGCTTGGCGACGAGCCACCACACCTCTGAATTCTCGAGAGAATTTGACCGTCAGGAGCCTGTAGAGAAGTGCGAAGTGGCCTTTTTCTATGGTATTACAGCCTGTCACCCTTCTGTCACCCTTGTCACCCATGAAAAAGGGTGCAAACGTCCTGTACATCGGCGTTTTGTCACCCTGTCACCCTTTAATTGTTTTTTTCTATCTACGCATACACGAAAGTAAGTTATTAAGCATGACTGGCAGCCTCTTTGAGCTGCCCTGCTACGGTGTGTCACAGCAGGAAGTGGCACGGAAAAATCCGGGTGCGCCCAGTTAGCAGCCGTATCTATGGTTACTGGCAACGGCTTATCGACAGGGTGACATGATGGCAACTAACGGGCGGAATCAAACTTGCTGTGGCCTTCACCAACGCTCATCACCCGTCCGTCGGGCAGTCTCACCTCGGCAGCGGCACCGCCGGGGATGTCACACTCCACCGTCCACTGCGTATGGGCTGCATTGCTTGTCCAGCAACAGGCGACAGGGCCCAGGGGTGTCTGCAGGCTTGTCCTGGCCCACGTGATGCGGCCCACCATCTGCGGGGCGATAACGATTTTCTGTCGGGGGTCTCGTGTTGAGGCATCAGCATGACCGCCATCCTTTGGCAACTTGCCATACCAGATGCCGCCCAGACCGCCGTAAAGCCACTCCATGAGATGTCCCAGCATCATATGGTTGTTCGACACGTTATCGTAGGCCTGCCAACTCTCGGTGAGCGCCGTGGCACCTTGCTTCAACTGGTAGGCATAGCCGGGGATGTCGGCACTGCAGTTCATCCTATAGATGATATCGCCGCGCCCGGCCTGCTGCAAGGCCTGTACGACATAGCGGAAACCCACGTCGCCGGCAGTGAGGGCATAGTTGCGGCTCTCAATATCGCGTATCAGGGCATCGAGTGCGGCCTGGCGGGTAGTGTCGCTGACGAGGTTCATATAGAGAGCCATTGCCAGACCCGTCTGACTGCCGTTCTCATAGACCTTGTCGCCGCCAGTGTAGAAACGCTGATGGAAGGCCTGTTTGACACCGGCAGCGGTTTCGGCAAACCGCTCTGCATCGGCATCGTGGCCCAGATGCCGGGCTATCTGCTGCATGGTACGCAGTTCGTAGTAGTACATGGCTGTTGCCGTGAAGGCCACACTGGTAAGCTGGGCTTTGCCGGGCCGCTGAGGACCGATGTCGAACCAGTCGCCCAGACCGTAGTCGAGGATGCCGCCCTCAGCCCGTGAAGCCAGATAGTCCATATACCGTTTCATGGCGGCGTAGTGGCGGCGCATGGCGCTGTCGTCGCCATACCATAGGAAGGTGTACCACGGACAGAGCACGAACGAGGCACCCCACTCGGGCGTGTCCTCGAAGCCGCTGCCTTCCTGGAAGCGGGTGTATTCCGGTGCTATCGTCGGGATGGCTCCGTCGTCGTGCTGAGAGTCGGCCAGGTCGTCGGCAATCTTGTTCATCAGCGCCCGCATGTCGTAGCGGTACATCAT
>CAMYZO010000149.1 GCA_947303855.1 uncultured Prevotellaceae bacterium | reverse complement strand
CCGGGTTGGAAGCCTGCATGTTGCTGGTGCTGATGCCCATGTCCTCGAGCGACAGCGAGTCTGTCAGCTCACCGTTACGGACGCGTGCCAGCCAAGGCTTCTCTCCCTGCATGTCGCGACGCACGAATACCAGCAGCGTGTTGTTGCCGATGCGTCTCGATCCTTCCTTCATCTGCTCCAGGTTCTTCTGTATCGATTTCGACAGATTGTTCTTGCCAGCCAGATACACCAGCACGGTGCGCTCTGCAGCTGCATACTGGTTGATGTTCAATGTCCCGTTTTTCTTTACTTCCATCAGGATATCGTCATCGCTTGAGCAAGCGGTGAAAGTCATTATTGTTCCTACGGTCAGGATGCTCATGAGCATCGTCTTAACCAAATACTTTTTTCTTGTCATAATTGTAATATTTCAAATTGTTATGCTGCAAAGTTAGGGATTATTCCGTCTGTTTCCAAGCAATCACCTGCATTTCGCTCCGACTTGTTGCGACACATCGGGGTGTTTTGTAACAACGAGCCGGAACCTTGACACAGTTGTCGCATCAAACCTATTTTAAAAGCAAAAAAAAGGATTTATGTGTCATAATTCATGGAAAAGCAGTATCTTTGTAGCGTGATTTTTGAAACATGTCTATTTTAGTATGTTAGTATCAGAGATTTCTTTGTGGGGCGCGGCCCTGGTGGCGTGCATTGTGCTGGTAGCGATGATAGCATTGGCCGCCTTCGACAGGCAGATGTTGCGTCGCATGTTGGTGATATTCGGAGCCACGGTGGCACAGATGGCCGTCGTCGTAGCCGTGGTGTGGACGGTGTATCAGACAGACGCCTGGTGGGCCTATCTGCTCTGGTTCCTGCTGGTATTGGTTCTGTCGATATGCTGGTGCCTGTTTCCGCTACAGGCTATGTGGCGTAAGATGTGGCGGCCCGTCAGCGCGGCGATGCTCGTAGGCAGCATGGTGGTGGGAGGCAGTACGATGCTGATGCTGCCCATCAGTGTCTTCCTGTCCGTCTATTCGGTGCTGATGGCCTGTATGACGGTTTCGCTCATGCAGACCATGATGAACTACCAGCGCAACCAGCAGAAGCCCGAGGTGCTGCGCGAAGACATGTTTCATCAAGTAAGGAATATGGCTCAGCCATTAGTGATGGTCGTGCCGATGCTCTATGCCGGCATGCTGCTGGGAGGTACACCTGCCCTCCAAGGGCTGCTCGTCACCCTGTTGCTGATAGCGGCTTCCTTCGTAGCCAATATATTGGCGGGCGTGATAGCGCTGAGGATGATTAAAAAGGTTACTCAGAGCCGTTAGCAAAAAAAAAGCGGGCCTTGCGGCTCGCTTTTCTTTGTGTGAGAGAGTGAGGGAATTAGTAGTTGAACTTGAACTCGGCGAGGCTGTAGTCAATCGGGTTGCCAGAGCACTCGATGCGGTAATAATTGTAATCGCCGGTATTCTGGAGATCGAGTGTCAGCGTTGCACCGTTCTTCGGGGCTAATTTGTCGTTGATGCGACCGAAGTAGAGTTCCTTCCATTGTGTATCATTCCTACTATTATTGGAAAGGCCTTTTTTGACTCCAAGGATTCGGATGTTTTTGGGAATCCTACCAGTGTGCGGGCCGCAGGTTATCGTGAAGCTCTTTGGGGCGTCAAAGAAGAAAGTTTCGAACTCCAGCCATGAAACTGTATGGTCACCGACTACAGACTTATTGCCGAAACAACCATGATAGTATTTAGTATTATAGTTTCTTGAACCCTCTCTGCTGTACCAATATGTAGAGGGATTGCCGTCAATAAGAGCGAAGCCGCATTGTTCTTCTTCATCCCATCTGTCTGGTTCCTTTGAGTACCAATCCCAATCATATGCTGTCTGAATTGAGGCATGGCTTATCGGTGTGTGGCCAAACCATTCGCGAATGCTCTGGATGTGTTCTACCTGACTGTCGTAAAGACCGGTGAAGTGAGTCTTGTCGGCCTTCTTGGCCTTGTTATAGACATTCACAAGACTTTCAGCAGCACACTCCTCGTATTCGGGCAGGTAGGTGCGGCTATACAAGAACGTTCTGCCATTGTGTTCGACTGTCACTGTGACGGTCACCTCGTAAGCGGGCAGCATGTAGAAGCTAAAGTCACCGCCAGACAGTGCCATCGGCTCGATAAGGAAGTTGCTATCGCCACGTCCGAATACGCCTATCGGGTGGTTATTGACGGTGTCCACTTCAAACGTTACGCCAGCTTTGCCAGTCTTATTGGCATAGTTGTAGAGTGCATCGAAAGGAGCCTCTGTTATCGGGCGGTCACAAATTGCTCTTATCCCGTTTACAAAGTTGCTTTGGCTGCCCTTCAGACCCTGTGCCTTGCGATATCTTTCGGTACTGCCGAACTTCATGTCCTTGCGTACGCCGCAGACGGCAGTTACCTTATAGGTTGTTCCCTCAGGGAAGAGGTTGGGGTTCAGCTCCACCTCAATGCTGCTGGGGTCGAAGACGCATACCTTGCCCTGGAACGGCTTGGTGTCGGCGTTCCAATAATTTTCAAATAAGTGAATGTTTGCTCTACCCTTAAATGGGCTCCTATAGTTATCGGGGTATGCCAAGTTGTTATAATTGTGATATTTATCTACATCCAGATCTTCCCTTCTCCAGTCCACGCGGCCGTTCTTAACGATGAACATCTTCGGTGCGCTCTTGAGGTTCCAGACGCCCTCGCCGAGTGTTGAGCAGTTGCTGCTGCTGACCTTGAATGCGTCGGCCTTGATTGAAGGTGTGCTGACGCCGGTGACGCTGCTGTTTGCAGTGATGGTGCCCTTGGTGTCGATGGTGCCGGTCAGGTCGAGATTGATATCTCCCTTGTAGCCGTCAAAGCCAGTAGTCTCCTTGCCGTAGTCAATGCCAAGCAGGTCGCAGCCGTTCTTGGCCAGGTCGAGGCCTGCGGAGAGAGCATCCAGCGGGTTGGGACTCATCATCTTCGTACCCAGGTCGTAGAGATTCTTCACGCTGTTGGCCTTGTCGAGTAATCCTTCAACGCCTGCAAAGATGCCATTCTCGGTGTTGGCAGACACCTTCTTCAGCTCCATACTGCCTGTTGCGCTAGCCTTCAGTAAGTTTGTCAGATCGACAAACTGCTTGAGGCCACACTTGGGTGAGAGGCTGAGCAGGGTCTGGTCGGTGCCGAAGAAATCGCTGATCTTGTTCTGCTCGCCGGGGTTGCGATAGACGGAGAGGTCGAGGTCGAAAGCCCACCAACCGGTCTGCAGTGCCTGTCCCTCGAGGCCTTTGCCTGGATTATAGGCTGCCCATGGGCTGACAGTCTGCGCCATCTCGTCGGGCTGATCGATTTCTTTCTTATTGATTTTGCGGTCCATCGGTAAACCATATCTAAATACGGCGTGCGAGCTGAGTGCATCGTGCATCTGCATCACCCACATGTGGTCGTTGGCATCGGTTTTGGCACAGTCGGGGATGTAAGTGAAAACGCGCAGGATGCCGGTGTACTTGTTGTAGAAACCGAGGAAGTTGCAGTTCTTCATGTTGCTGATGCCACAGAGGTTGAAGGCCAGTTCCCAGTCGCTGCCATTAGCCCAGACCTCGCCCCAGACATCGCTGGGAATGTGGGCGCAAGCGCTGGCTTGTTTGGAATTGGGGAGTGAAACATTACTGAACCCCTTCATCGTCTTTCCGTTGACAGTGATCTCGTCGTTGCCGCCGTCGTAGACGTAGATACCCACGTGATTTCGCCAGTTCTCTGCGGTGTAGGCCTCTGATGGTTTGCCGTTGGCGTCGGTGATTGGGAATTCGTTCACGTTGAAGCCTTCCACCGTGCTACGGGTAAGGCCACTGTTTTCCATCTCAGCCATCTGCTGGATGTCCTCCATCTGGATGTCGTCGCTACATGCTGTGAAAGCGAATGTTGTACCTGCGGTAAGGGTGCTCATGAGCGCCAGCTTTACCAAATTCTTCTTTGTTGT
>CAMYZO010000148.1 GCA_947303855.1 uncultured Prevotellaceae bacterium | reverse complement strand
ATTTACGATTTACGGATTTTCGATTTACGATTTACGGATTTTCGATTTACGATTTTCGGACTTTCCACTTGAGGCGGTTCAGCAGGAAGCCGGCGAGGGCTAACAGCAGGAAGAGGCCCAGGGTAAGCCCCAGTGACAGCCAGTCGACGGGAGCCTCCTTGACGGCATAGACCATGCGGCCATGCTCCGTGGCCATGAGCCCCAGGATGCACACGAAGATGGTGAGCAGCAGGTGGAGCTCCAGCCGGCCCGTCTCGTCGGGCAGCAGCCAGCGCGCCGCCTCCGAGAGCAGGGGCAGCAGGATGATGATGCCGGCAGCGAAGAGCAGGGCCGTGGTGCCGAAGTCAACACCCGTGGCGGCGAAGACAGTCTGCGTGAGCAGGTAGAACACCACGGGAAACATCAGCAGGCTGGGATAGCCGTAGAGGAGTGAGCGCAACCACCGCCGTCCGCCGTCCTGCAACCTGTTCAGGCAGAACGACAGGCCCACTGCCGACTCGATGGTGACGAGGATGGCGACGGTCTGCAGCGCCGACGTGTCCTGCAGGAAGTCGGCTATCTGCGTCTTCGACTGCAGCACGGCATAGCGCACGCTCCACCAGGCGAAGGCCCCCAGCAGCACACTGTAGGCCAGTCGCTGCCATAATTGCCACAGGCTGAGCTTGAACATGCAGTTCAGCACAATAAAGAGGATAAGTACATCGATAATCAGTTCCATATCTTTCGCAACACTATTTTTAATACGAATTTACCACATTGTTGGCATTCAGCAGGATTGTTGGTGAGTGCGGACAGAAGTTGGCAGCACGCCAAAACGCGCCTTGAAGCACTTGGCAAAGTAACTGCTACTGGTGAAGCCACATTTGCCTGCAACGATGTTGACGGGCAGGTCGGTGGTGGTGAGCAGACGGTGGGCGTGCTCCATGCGTAGCGTCTTGATGAGGTCAGAGGGAGTCTGTCCGCAGACTGTCATCATTTTGCGGTAGAGATTGACCCTGCTCATGCACAAGGCATCGGCCAGCATGTCGACGGTATAGTTTTCGTTGTCCATGTTGGCCTTGACTATGGCAATGGCTTTGTTGCTGAAATCGCTGTTCGGAGACAGCTGTTCCTTTTCTGCAGCCTTTTGTCCACGGGCGATAGCCTGGTCGAACTGCTCGCGCTTTCGCTGGACATATCTGTAAAGCAGGAAGGCACCTGCCAGACAGGCTATGGCCAGTAAGGCGTAGAGGGTATATGCCCAGCCGGTCTCCCACCAGGCAGGCTCGCGATGGATGACGAGTGCCTGGTGCTGACGGCCCCAGAGCCCGTTCTCGTCGGTAGCACGCAACCATACCCTATAGTGGCCCTTGGGGAGGTTGAGCAGCCTGAACACGTTCTCGCCGGGAGCCATGTAAACCCAGTCGCCGTCGAGCCCTTCGACTTTGACGGCGAAGCGTATCTTTGGCGCATTGACATGGTTGAACGATGTGAGATAGAGCGTCAGGCAGGTGCAGTCGTGGCCGATGCTGAGTGTAGCTGGCTGTCCGTAGGCACAGACAAATCCCTTCCTGACTGTTTCGTTGTCTGTCAACACGTCGTATGAGCTGATAGTGGCAGGCACGTCGTAGTCATCGGCGTCCAGCCATGTATTGCTGGCCAGATAGCAGACGCCGCCGGCGCCGCCTATGCACACGCCGCCAAGAACGGGCGCTATGCAGCAGAAGTTGTTCATGCCCAGGTCACAGCCCATGGCACTGACATCCCGCCCACGTCCGGTCTGGGTGTTGATTTCCCTGACATACTGGTCGAAGACCACCCAAAGATGGCCTTGGGCATCGACGGTGGCATCTTTTACGAGCAGGGTGTCAATATCCCTCTGGCTCTTCATCAGCTTTACCAGTCTGTCGGTTTTCCAGATATGCTATTGTGTCGGTCTCTACCAGCATGTTACCATTGTCCAGGCACGCTATATGCTGGGCGCTGACGGTACGAAAGGCCTGGCTCAGCGGCCGTATGCTGTAGTCGTGCTTGTCGAGGACATAGACGCTACGGGCCGTTGAAAACCATATCTGGCTGTCGGGGGCTTCGCAGAGGCTATAGATGATGTTGTCGGAGAGGCGGTCAGGATGGTCTTTGTCCCTGCGGAACACGTCAATCTGATAGCCGTTATCCCGGCAGATGCCACCCTCGTAGGTGGCATACCACATGTAGCCCTCCGAGTCTTGTATCACGGCGTTGACGTTGGCCACGGGCATCTGGCTCCGGGTGGGCAGCACGCTCACATGGGGCGAAAAGTCTGGCTGTGCGCTCATGCTGACGGCAGAGAGCAGCAACAGGTATATTATTATAGCGCGTCTCATGTTTCAGGTAGGATTGCAATCCGACTGCAAAGGTAGTGTTTTTTTTGCGAAACAGCAACACTATGCGGAAAGAAAAACGCTGTTGCAAAATGGAGAAACAGGGTTACAATGTAACGCTATTATCCTTTCCTGTAACGTCATTTTCCCTCGTTTTCAGCATTTTTTGCTACTTTTGCACGCCGAACGAACTAACCACTCTAAATAATCAATCAAAATGAAAAAGTTTACCTTGTACCTACTACTGCTTCTGCCACTGGTGTCAGCATGGGGCTATCAGAAGGAGAGAATCTATGTTAACTCCGGCGGCAAGCAGCGCAACATGCTCGTCTTTACCCCTGACGAGCTGCCGGCGGGCAGTCCGCTCTTCATCACCACACACGGCATGGGCGGCAACTCTGACGAGCAGTCGGAGCATGATAAGATGTACGAACTCATTGACACCGCCAAGTTCGTGATGTGCTACCCTAAAGCCGACGGCGACTACTGGGACATCAGTGGCACGACAGACCAGAACTTCATCATCAAGGTCATCGACGAAATGGCCTCACGCTACAACATCAACCGCAAGCGTGTCTACTGGTCGGGATTCTCAATGGGCTCCATGCTTATCTTCCATTGCATGCCCAACATGCTCGACAAGATAGCGGCCTTTGCGCCCACCAGCGGCATACAGTTCAGCGAGGAGCCGTGGAAGAAATGTGCCTGGAAGGTGAATGTCATGGAGTGCATTGCCTACAACGACAATGCCTTCACGTACAATAAATACAACATACGGGGCTATATGGAGAACATGGCCAACATGAACCGCTATACCCGGTACGAGAAGAAGACGGGCTATCATACTAAGAACGGTACGTCGTGGTTTGACGGCGACCGTGAACTGTGGCTCTTCTTCATGCCCTGGTACGACTACGGACGTACCAACAACCCCAGCAGTTCGGATTTTAAGAGCACCGGCCACAGCAGTTGCAATGCCGCCTGGTGGAAGGAAGCGTTTACAAATAACTTCGTGCTCACCCGCGACGATATAAAGGCACTACGCCAAACAACTTCCGGAATAGAGAAAAACAGCAACTCTGCCAAGGATGGCATCATGTATGACATGAGCGGCAGGCGTGTGGCAAATCCCCAACACGGACTCTATATTGTCAACGGTAAGAAAATGTTAGTCAAATAACCCCAAAAACAGTCATCACGTTGAACCGATTCTTTGTATCTGCCCTTATGATGATGCTGGCTGCAACAGTTGCGGCTGGTACACAGGTAGTCCGCATCACCCAGCCTCAGCAGGGCAAGCGCTTCGACGGCATCGGAGCCGTCAACGGGGGCGGCGCTACGTCGGTCTTGCTCAAAGACTACCCCGAGCCACAGCGCTCACAGATTATGGATATGGTGTTTAAGCCCATGTTCGGGGCTTCTGTCAGCGCCATGCTCGTGGAGATTCCCGGCGACGGCAACAGCACGCAGGGCTCTATGCCCTCGCACAGCCACTATCGCGGCGACTATAACTTTGAGCGGGGCTATACGTGGTGGGTGATGAGTGAGGCTCAGCGGCGCAATCCCAGACTGGCACTCGATGCCACGGCGTGGAGCGCACCGGCATGGGTGGGCAGTTTCTGGTCGGACGACATGGTGGACTACTACATCGCCTGGCTACGGGGCTTGAGGGAGGTTCACGGACTGGAACTGGATGCCCTGGGCTGCCACAACGAGAAGGGCTGGAACGCCGACTTTGCCAAGCATCTGCGCCGGGCCATGAACGAAAACGGCTTCGCTGGCGTGAAGCTTCACGGCTTCGGCAATT
>CAMYZO010000147.1 GCA_947303855.1 uncultured Prevotellaceae bacterium | reverse complement strand
AGGCCTTCTGTGTGCCCCTTGAGCAATGTCCGCCTCGCGCGCTCCTTGAGGCTTGGGAATCACGGGGACAGGTCGCGTGATTCGCTCGGCACGAGCGATCATGGACCTGTCCCCGTGATTCCTTTTCGACCTCTTCCAGGCTCAGCGTGACCAGTCGCGCCCGCTCATTTTGAAGGGCAATGCAATTGTAAAAGTTAGCAAGCAATCAATAAAAATTGCTGTCAGGTAGTTATTAAGATTTGTCTGTTCGTCTGTTATTCTGTCTTCCCAAAAGTTACTCTGTCTAATATTTGAAGCTGCTGCCGCCGACGAACTCGCGCATGATGGATGTCGGTGGAATCTCCTTGTCGCTGATAGGCAGGAAGAAATGGATGAATTTCAGCAGACGGTGGGCCTCGCTGTATTCCGGACAGTTGCGTGGTACGGTCGACAGTATCAGCTCGGCATGGGTGCGCAGCACGGCAAACTCAATGTTCAGGGCCGAGTTAAACATCACGTCGGCTGTCTCCTGATACGGGAATATCCACTGGTCTTCGGCCTGCAGCACATTTTTCCACTGACCGATCGTCTCGCGTGCCGAGAATGCTCCTTTGTTGTAGTCGCGGATGATTCGGCGCAGCAGACGGTTGTCGCGGGTGGGTATCCAGTTGTGGTCGTCCAGTGATATGCTGGTCAGGGCCGAGATATAGATTTTGTACTTCACCGAGTCGCTGATTTTTTTCGTCAGCAACGGGTTCAGGGCGTGTATGCCCTCAATGATAAGCACACTGTCTCCCGCCAGTTTCAGCCGCTTGCCGTTAAATTCGCGTTTGCCGGTGACGAAGTTGTACTCCGGCACCTCTACGCGTTCGCCCTTCATCAGCTGTGTCAGGTGCTCCTCCAGCAGTCGGTAGTCCACGGCCTCAATGTTGTCGAAGTCGTAGTCGCCATTCGGCAGCTTTGGCGTGTCTACGCGGTTGACGAAATAGTCGTCGGTAGAGAAGGAAATGGGGCGCAGGCCGCAGGCCAGCAGCTGTACCGACAGTCGCTTGCAGAACGTAGACTTTCCCGAGCTCGACGGTCCCGTGATCAGTACCAGCCGTACGGGGGCGTTCTTGCGGTGGAAACGGCGGTCTATCTCCTCGGCTATCTGCACAATCTTCTTTTCCTGCAGAGCCTCTGAGACCTGTATCAGCTCTGAGGCATGTCCCCGCATGATAGCCTTGTTCACGTCGCCGGCATTCGACAGTCTCATGATGATGTCCCAGCGCGTCTTCTCGGCAAACATCTCGAACGTCTTAGGCTGGTCCACCTTCTCGGCCACCTGCATGGGGTTGTTCCAGTCGGGCACCCGCAGCAGCAAGCCCTGCTCGTAGCGCTCCAGCCCCCACACCTTCAGGTAGCCCGCACTCGGCACCAGCGGACCGTAGTAGTAGTCCACGGTGTCGCCCAGCGTATAGTAGTCAGAGTAAATCTGTCCGCTGGTCTCCAAGAGTTTCACCTTGTCGGAAAAGCCGCGGTCGGTAAACACGCGGATAGCCTCCTCATTGGTGGCCTCCGTGCGTCGGAAGGGCATGTCCAGGTCAATAATCTCCTGCATCCTCACCTTGATACGTTCCACCATCTCGTCGGTAACTGACCTCCCCTCCCTTGGGGAGGGGCCGGGGGTGGGTCTGAAGTTACAGTAGTAGCCTCGGCAGAGCGAGTGCTCAATGAAGAGCTTGCTTCCTGGAAACAGGTCCTGTGTGGCCTTGTAGAGCACGAAGCTCAGCGACCTGACGTAGGCACGGTGGCCGCTTCCCGCACGGGCATCCAGAAACTCCACGTCGCGGTTCTGGAAAAGGCGGAACTTCAGTCCCTGCGACACGTTATTCACCTTGGCCGCCACTACGGGGTAGGGCAGGCCAATATCTTCCTGGAACTCTTGATAGACGTCCAGCAGCGAGCATCCCTCGGGGAAACTTTTCGTCGTGTTTGTGTTCTTACAGCGGATTTGTAGCATAGATATCGGTATTTCGTCGGCAAAGATAGCAAAAAAATGACAAAAAAGTTGTATCTTTGCACCAAAAAGTATTATGACTATGGAAAAAAGACAGTGGAAAGAGATTCGCAAGTTCGAAGAGATACGCTTCGAAGAGTATAACGGCATAGCCAAAATCACCATTAACCGGCCGCACTACCGTAATGCTTTCACGCCGCGCACGACGCTGGAGCTGAGCCAGGCTTTTGCCGAGTGTCGCGAACTGGCACGCATCCGTGTGGTGCTCCTGACGGGGGCTATGTCTGAGGTGCCTGAAGGGAAACGCTTGGAGGACGTGAAGCACGCCTTCTGCAGCGGTGGCGACATGCACGTCAAGGGTCGTGGCGGCTATATTGACGACGAGGGTGTGCCCCGTCTCTCCGTCCTCGATGTGCAGATGCAGATACGCCGCCTGCCGAAGCCGGTCATTGCTATGGTCAACGGCTATGCCATCGGTGGCGGCCATGTGCTCCACCTCGTCTGCGACCTCACCATCGCCAGCGAGAATGCCATTTTCGGACAGACAGGTCCCAAGGTCGGCTCCTTCGATGCTGGTTTCGGTTCCAGCTATCTGGCCCGCATCGTCGGCCAGAAGAAAGCCCGCGAGATATGGTTCCTCTGCCGGCAATATAGCGCCCGTGAGGCTGAGCAGATGGGCATGGTCAACAAGGTGGTGCCCCTTGCCGAACTTGAAGACGAGTGTGTCCTGTGGGCTGAGGAGATGATGCTGCGCTCACCCATCGCCCTGCGTATGATCAAAGCCGGTCTTAATGCCGAGCTCGATGGTCAGGCGGGCATCCAGCAGCTGGCCGGCGACGCCACCATGCTCTACTATTTCCTCGACGAGGCCCAGGAGGGTGGCAAGGCTTTCCTCGAGAAGCGCAAGCCCGACTTCGACCAATATCCTAAGATTCCGTAAGGCTCGTGTGCGTGCCAGATTTCTGGCGAGACAACTGATAATAAAAAATTGAAGGCTATCTGTTCTTTTTCATGCGGAGGATGCGGCGGACGCTCTGGTTGATGCGGCTCTCGGGAATGACGCCGCGCTCAACGGCTGAAATGACGGCATCGAAAGCTTGGACGAAATTCTGCGGACCAAGCACGATGTCAACGCCGGCCTGAATGCAGCCCACGGCAGCCTCAGCACAGGTGTACTGCTGGGTAATGGCTCCCATCTCCATGGCATCGGTGATGATAATGTTCTGATAGCCCAGTTCTCCGCGCAGCTTATCCTGCAGGATGAGACTCGACATCGTGGCGGGAATCTCTGAACCCGTCACGTTGGGCGCACCGATATGAGCCGTCATAATCAGCTGGCAGCCCCACTGGATACCGGCCTTGAAGGTCACCATCTCGCAACTGGCCATCTCCTGCCATGTCTTCAGGCTCTGGGCATAGCCATAGTGGGTATCAGCCTTTGTGTCGCCATGCCCCGGGAAATGCTTGATACAGCCTGTGATACCGGCATCCTTCAGCCCCTGCAGGTAGCTTGTTACCATCGGTGCAGCTACAGCGGGGTCGCTGCTGAAGGCACGCTTGCCGATGACGATGTTCTCGGGGTTGGTGTTCACGTCGGCTACAGGAGCGAAGTCGATGTCGAAACCATACTTCTTAAGATACGTGCCGATAGTATTGCCACAGTAGTAAGCATTCTTCGGGTCGCCAGTCTTGCCTATGGAATCCATCGATTCAAAGGTCTGTACGTCGAAGTTCGGATTCCTGCCGATGCGGGCCACGCGTCCGCCCTCTTCGTCAATACAGAGCAGCGGCGAGCCTTTCAGGGCGCGTATCTGCGATATGAATGTCTTGAGCTGGTTCTCGTGGTCAATGTTATGGGCATAGAGGATAATGCCGCCGACAGGGTATTTCTCGTTAACACCCTTCATCGTTTCGTTTACGGCCTGTAACTTGATCTTTGTAATGTCGTCGGCACTGCCGTCAATGCCACTGGGCAGGTTGAAGTGGATGGTCGTATCCAGACACTCAGGACGCACGTAAAACATTTGGCCCACCTTTTCGCGGAGACTCATCTTCTGCAGTTCAGCTTCCACCTCGTTTTCAGGAGATGTACCCTCAGAATTGTCATCGCTTGAACATGATGTCAACATCGTGCCGCTGATAAGGATGGCGGCAAGCATCCACAATAGATTCTTTTTCATCGTCTTAATTGATACAATAAAATGCAAAGATACAATAATTATTGCATACCTTATTTCATTCCACAATTTTTTTTGTTTTATTAAGACGCGTTCCACC
>CAMYZO010000146.1 GCA_947303855.1 uncultured Prevotellaceae bacterium | reverse complement strand
TCTTTTGTGATTTATTATTATTTTCTTGGTGAAAGGGATTATTTGCGGGCCTGCTTCTCCTGCTCCTTCCTCAGTTTCTTCTCAGCCTTTTCCTGCTCCTTCCGCCGTTTCTTTTCGGCTTTTTCCTGTTCCTTCCGCAGTTTCTCTTCAGCCTTCTCCTGTTCCTTCTGCAGTTTCCGCTCAGCCTTCTCCTGCTTTTTCCGCAGCTTCTCTTCAGCCTTTTCTTGCTTCTTCCGCAGTTTCTCCTCAGCCTTCTTCTGTTTGTCCTCGTCAGACAGTTTGTGGAACTTTATACCCGGCTTTGTTATCTTCATTTTCTTCATCTCGTCGGTGTTGGTGAACGAGAAGTTGCAGGAAAGGTCCATGTGGCGCCCATTGGTTTTCAAAGAGCCCTCGGCAACGGCACCGTCGCTATTGATACCGATACTGATGTTACGCACGGGAATCTTTTTATACCGCACCTCGGCTACATGGATGCTGGCAGTGCCGATGGGCAGTTTGCCACCTTTTAGCTGGCGCATCTTGGCCGTCCGCTGTTTTGAGATGTCTACTTTGAACTCTGCCTGACAGTTGGCCACACCTATGTTGGGCAGGTCGAAGGTCTTGTCCACCTGAATAGCCTCCGAACTGGCCGTGCCATAGATATACTTCTGGTTTCCGTCAACGGTGAGGTTGAAGTTGATATTGCCTACCTGCGTACGCAACAGTCCGCTAAAAATCTCCTTGCGCCAAAGCACGCTGAAATGGCCGGTATAACGGATGTCGCCCAAGGCGTGCAACTGCTTCATCATCAGTTTTTTCACAGGAAACTGACTGATAATGCGCTCCTTGTTCTTACCACGGGCCAGCATCTCAGACACATCGAAGTTGACGGCCAGGGCGCGGGCCTCTCTCAGATGACGGATATTGCCAGCAGCCCTGATGACCACGGCCTTGTCTGGGGTATAGACCTTGACATTGCGGAAAGTCATACCGTCGCTGTCGCCACTCATCCGTGCCAGCAGGTGCAGCGGTTGAACGAAATTCTTCAAGACGGGTGCAAAGGGCCTCGAAATATCCTGCAACACTACGTAGCCCACGATGGTCGATGTAGCGTATGACAATGTGCGGCCCTCCTTCTTACCGGGCAAGTTGACCCTGCCCTTCTTGAACTTCAGGATAGTCCAGCCCTGCTGAACCATCACATCGCTGAGATAAGCAACCCGTTTGTTGGCCCTCAGTGTCAGGAAGATGTTGCGCAGGTCAATACCGGTAACAGTGTCATATGCCTTGGCACTGATGGCGGCAGACAGACTGTCGGGGCCCAGATGGTCGATGGTGGCTTCGAGCGTAGCACTGATGTCCAGGTGGCCGGCATCGAAGTAGCCCCGTTTGGGGCGTCCCTTGTTCTTTCGCGGCCGGTGGTTGTCGGTCTTATAATGCAGGCTGTCTACACTCAGGCGGCGCTGGCCATCCTTCTCATTATAATATAAGGTAGAGAGGTTGGCCGAATGATCCACCAGCGCACCTTTCTTTGTCCGTGACCTCCAACTGGTAAATAACTGCTGTATTTCAGCCTGGCGCCTGCCTCCCATCCCTTGTCGGTAGCGGAGGTGCCCCATGCGGAAGTGATTGTCATTATACTGTAGGCTGATGTCGTCAATAGTAACACGATTGACGTCGAACGATAGTTTCCGTTTCTGTTTCTGCCGTTCCGAATTGTCTGATTCAGCCTTGGGCGTCTTGTTTTTCAGGCTGTCGAGCACAAACTGATAGTTAGCCGCAGAATCGGCATCGGCCTTGATGAGCAAGACCCGCAGGCCCCGCAGGTTGACGTTGGTTATTCGCATCTCGTCGCGCCGCAGTGCCATCAGATTGACGCTTACGCCCAACTCTTTTATTTGCAGCATTTTGCGCTGTTGCTGATCTTCGACATCAACGCCATAGAGTTCTATCTGCTGACCAAAGATGCTGATATGGGCACTATCGGCAGTAACCTTCGTGCCCAGCCGCTCTGACAGGAGCACTGTAGCCTGCTGCAGTATCTTGTTTTGGAATGTCTTGTTGTTCAGCAAATAGACTGCCACGCCAAGCAGGACTGCCACAAGGGCAAGAACACAAGCAAGGATTTTTAGCAACAGCAACAGTCTACGCATGCCATGACCACCTATCAGAGATTATACATCAGCCAGCCCATATAGGCCAGGAACCCCACCGTCAGCACAGCACCCTCCCAGCGCGCCACGGTGTACTTGGTGTAGGCAAAGGCCCACACCACCAGGACGCTGACGAGCATGACCGCAAGGTCGACAACGGTGATGCCCTGCACCGCCATGGGACTGATGGTGGCCGTGAGACCCAGGATGAGCAGGATATTGAAGACGTTGGAGCCAATGACATTGCCAATGGCTATGGCCGACTGTCCCTTGCGGGCTGCCACCACACTGGTGGCGAGCTCAGGCAGCGACGTACCGCCGGCAACGATGGTCAGGCCGATGACACCCTCGCTGACATCCAACTGTCGGGCCACGTCGGAGGCCGACTCCACAAAGAGGTTGCTGCCCAGGACAAGACCGGCCAGTCCGGCTACCACATAGAGCAGGTTGAGCCACACGCCCGCGGGCTTCTGCACCACCTCCGTCTCGCTGCCGTCAGCGGGTTTCTGCATGGCCACGCGGAAGGTGTAGACCATGAACAACGCGAAGCCGGCCAGGAGCACCAGTCCGTCGAGGCGGCTGATATCGCTGCCCATGAGGATGGCCCCCAGCAACAGCATGGACGCGCCAACGGCAAAGGGCATATCTTTCTTCACCGTAGAGGCCGAAATCACCATGGGAGCCACCATGGCCGAACAGCCCACAATGAGCAGCGTGTTGAAGATGTTGCTGCCTACAACATTGCCGACAGCCATGTCGGGCGTGTCTTTCAGTGCCGACACCAGACTGACAAACAGTTCGGGAGCCGACGTGCCGGCAGCCACGATGGTCAGGCCGATGACAATCTCGGGCACGCGCAGACGCCGTGCCAACGCCGAGGCTCCCTCCGTCAGACGGTCGGCACCCCAGAGCACCATCACCACGCCGAGAACAATAAAAGCGATACTCTCGATCATTGGCCTATCAGCTTGCTGATGACTTCCAGGCACTTCTCGCTGCTGACGGGCTTCGACAGGAAGGCATCGCAGCCGGCCGCCATAGCCAGCTGGCGGTCGCTCTCGAAAGCATTGGCGGTAAGGGCCACAACGGGCAGGTCGGGATGCGTCTCCTTAATCTTGGCCGTTGCCTCAAGCCCATCCATGACGGGCATCTTCACGTCCATCAGCACCAGGTCGACGCCGCCAGCCTCCACAGCATTGACAGCCTCGAGGCCGTTCTTGGCACGCAGGAACTGGTAGTGCCGCTTCAGGATGTAAGTCATCAGGATGTAGTTGCTGTCGTTATCTTCCGCCACTAAAATTGTCTTCATATCTTCCATGCTTTAAGATGTTGAAAAGTGAATATCCAAAATTTTTGTTACAAAATTACAAGAATTATTCGAAAATCCTTGCAATTCCCCAACTTTTTAACTAATTTTGCACCACAAGAACCAGTAATTACAAAAACTACTAATTATTATGACATTAAAAAAACTCTGCTGCGCAGCCCTCATGACGACCACGCTGGCAGCCACAGCCCAGACCCACGTGATGGACGTGAAAACCACGAAACTGGGTGCCCCCGTACAGTCAACAATGTATGGCATCTTCTTTGAAGACATCAACTACGCCGCCGACGGCGGTCTGTATGCCGAGATGGTGAAGAACCGCTCGTTTGAGTTTCCCCAGCATCTCATGGGCTGGCGCGCCTTCGGCAAGTTTGAAGTGAAAAACGACGGTCCTTTCGAGCGTAACCCCCACTACGTGCGCCTCTCCTATGCCGGCCACCGCGACAAGTTCACCGGTCTGGAGAACGAGGGTTTCTTCGGCATAGCCACCAAGAAGGGTGCCACCTACCGCTTCTCAGTATGGGCCCGCTGTCCGGAGGGCGGCACCTCGACCCTTGAGGTGAGCCTCGTCGACAACGACACCATGGGCGAGGACCAGCGCTTTGTGAAGGCCAACGTCGAGGTCAGCGGCAAGGAGTGGAAGAAATACACGGCCGAGCTGAAAGCCAACCGCACGGAGCCGAAGGGCGCACTGCGCATCTTCCTCGGCGGCAAGAAGGCGGTGACCGACGTGGAGCACATCTCACTGTTCCCCACCGACACCTGGAAGGGGCGTGAGAACGGCATGCGCCGCGACCTGGCACAGGC
>CAMYZO010000145.1 GCA_947303855.1 uncultured Prevotellaceae bacterium | reverse complement strand
GAAGTCGAAGGTGCCCAGGTAGACCCATGTGGAGCCGCCCATCTGCTGGTTGACGCGGAACTCGGTCTTCTCGCCCTTGTGCCATACGGTGTAGCGTGCATCGTCGGTGCTGCCCTCCACGGTCTGGTAGCTGACGTAGACGGCATAGCGCCCCTCCTCGGGGATGGCGGGCTGGTAGGTGATGGTGCTGAACTTGGTCTTGCTGGTGGTGGTCTCGGCCCAGCGTGCCGTGCCGTCGTCAAAGGGGTTCTCGGCGTCGCGGTAGTAGCCGCTGTGCCAGGCAAAGCCCGGCTGGCCGGTGGTCTGCCAGGGCTGGCGGTAGCCTGTCTCGTGGTAGCTCACCAGGTTGTGGTGGTCGTCGTTGTCGACGATGACCTCATGGCGCTGCCAGTCGCGCTCACGGGGTGTGAACACCACGGCCCCGGCGCGCTCGAGCATGGGTATAAGATAAGGTACGACGATGGTCTGTGTGAAGAGGTCTTCGTTGGTGCCGAAGAGGGTGGGGCGCTGCCAGCGCCACCCGTCTTCCTGATTGTCGTAGTAGCGTCCGTGGCTGGCCCATACCGTCAGGTGGCGGTTGTACAGTCCCTTGCTGATGGTGAAGGGCCGCGAGACGTTGTCTACCCACGGTGCGCCGTCGTAGCTGATGTTGCCCCAGGACTGCGCCTGCGCCCCTACGGGGCTAATGAATAATGAATAAAGTATAATAAATAATGTGGCCGGTAGTCTGCGGGGGGTCGTCATACCTTTATTCATTTTTCATTATTATTTAGCGAAGCGCCCAGGTCGCCTATGGTGAAGTTCTCGGGGTACTTGCCCTTGAAGTCCTTGTAGTACATCTTAATCTCGCGCATCTGTCCCTCCAGGTCGCCGTTGGGAATGATGGTCTTGGTGCATCGTATGTGGCGGCGCTCATAGTCAAGGGCGTAGAGCAGGATGGGCATGCCGGCCTTCAGGGCAATGAAATAAAAGCCCTTCTTCCAGTCGGGGTTGGGCGAGCGTGTGCCCTCGGGGGTGATGCACAGGTGGAACACCTTGGCAGCCTTGGCGGTCTCGGCCATGGAGTCGGTCATGCTGGTGTGCTTCTGACGGTAGACGGGGATGCCGCCCAGACGGCGGAAGAGGGGACCAAGGGGCCAGAAGAACCACTCCTTCTTCATGAGGAAGTTGCTCTTCATGCCGCAGGCACCCACGTAGAGCTGGCCCATCACGAAATCCCAGTTACTGGTGTGCGGGGCCAGGCAGATGATGTATTTGTCGGGGTGGTTTTCGGTCACGTCGGCTGTCCACCCCCATCGTTTGTACAAGAGCCAGTTACAGAATCTTTGCCACATAATGCTTCGTGGGGTGGGTTAAAGGTTGTTGATGTGCTCGATGATCTCGTCGGCCTCCTTAGTGAAGTCCTCACGCAGGTGCTTGAAGTAGAGTTTGGGCTTCATGCCCGGCTCGACATGTGAGATGCGGCTGATGTAGTCGCTGCCCAGCCGGAAGATACTTGCGAAGACGGCATCGGCATCCTCCTTGTTCTGCTTGTTACCATAGAGCGATGCGGCCACGGTCTCGGCCAAAAGTTCTTCGCAGATGACGTTGATTGCGTGTTTCAGTGTCCTTTTGTTCGCCATAATAATCGTCGTTTTGTCATTTACAGTTAGCAAAGATAACAAATAATCTTCAAATAGCAAGCATAATCATCAAAAAAAAACATAAAAAGCCGTTTTTCTTTCCGTTTCTCAACAGAAATGCGTATTTTTGCACGTCGAAATTTCATTATTCAAACCAATAAGTAAACACAACGATTATGGAAAAGAGTGCATTGCAGATTGCAAGAGCTGCCTATCAGCCCAAGTTGCCGAAGGCTCTGCAAGGAGCTGTGAAAGTGAAGGAAGGCGAGCCCACCCAGAGTGTTGCCGACCAGGAGGAAATCAAGAAACTGTTCCCTAACACCTATGGCATGCCCATCGTGGAGTTCGTGCCTGCCACCGAGGCCAACACCACTAAGATGAACGTGGGTATCATCCTCAGCGGCGGTCAGGCCCCCGGCGGTCACAACGTCATCACCGGCCTGTTCGACCAGATTAAGAAGCTGAACCCCGAGAATCGCCTCTACGGCTTCATCCTGGGCCCCGGCGGTCTGGTAGACCATAATTATATGGAGCTGACACCGGAGATCATCGACGAGTACCGCAATACCGGCGGCTTCGACATGATTGGCTCCGGCCGCACCAAGCTGGAGAAGGTGGAGCAGTTTGAGAAGGGCCTGGAGATTATCCGCGAGCTCGACATCAAGGCCATCGTCATCATCGGCGGCGACGACTCGAACACCAATGCCTGTGTGCTGGCAGAATACTATGCCGCCAAGCAGTATGGCGTGCAGGTCATCGGATGCCCGAAGACCATCGACGGCGACCTGAAGAACTCGCAGATTGAAACATCGTTCGGCTTCGACACCGCCTGCAAGACCTACTCGGAACTGATCGGTAATATTGAGCGCGACTGTAACTCAGCCCGTAAGTACTGGCACTTCATCAAGGTCATGGGCCGCTCGGCCAGCCACATCGCCCTGGAGTGTGCCCTGCAGACACAGCCCAACATCTGCCTCATCAGCGAGGAGATTGAGGAGAAGGCCATGAGCCTGGACGACATCGTGACCTATATTGCCAACACCGTGGCTACACGTGCTGCCGACGGTAACAACTTCGGTACGGTCATCATCCCCGAGGGCGTCATCGAGTTCATTCCCGCCATCAAGAAGCTCATTGCACAGCTCAACGACGTGCTCGCCCTGCCCGAGGTGAAGGACATGGGCCGCACGGAGACCATCGACTTTGCCAAGGCTCACCTGACCGAGGAGAACCTGGCCGTCTTCAACTCGCTGCCCACCGGCGTGGCCCGTCAGCTGGCTCTCGACCGCGATCCTCACGGCAACGTGCAGGTGTCGCTCATCGAGACCGAGAAGCTGCTCTCTACCATGGTGGCCCAGAAGCTGGAGAAGATGAAGAAGGCCGGCACCTACAAGGGAAAGTTCGGCACACAGCACCACTTCTTCGGCTACGAGGGACGCTGCGCTGCCCCCTCAAACTTCGACGCCGACTACTGCTATGCCTTAGGCACCAGCGCCGCACAGCTGATTGCCAACGGCAAGACGGGCTACATGGCTATCGTGAAGAACACGACCGCTCCTGCCGACCAGTGGGTGGCTGGTGGTGTGCCCATCACCATGATGATGAACATGGAGAAGCGCGCCGGCGAGATGAAGCCCGTGATCCGCAAGGCCCTCGTAGAGCTGGACGGTGCTCCCTTCAAGGCTTTCGCCGCTGAGCGCGACCGCTGGGCCCGTGAGACGGCCTACGTCTATCCCGGTCCTATCCAGTACTGGGGACCCTCGGAGGTTTGCGACCAGCCCACCAAGACGCTGGCCCTGGAGCAGCAGAAATAATATTTCAGGGCACGGAGTTAGTCCGTGCCCTTTTTTCTAACCAATGACGAAGAAAAAGAAGACCATTGTCAGGCGCAAGGGCATTGGAACATCACACGTGTACCACGGTCCCAAAGGCCAGCGAAAAACCAATGCCGCCGTCAAACTGTTGCAGCGCATACCCTCATGGGGCTGGTGGGTAGGCGGACTGGCCGTCATGGCTGCCTATACCTGGTTCTTCTACTACATCTTCGTCGGACCCTTCGGCTTCCGCTGGCGTGCCCTCTACGGCGACGTCAGCTATCCCGAGGGCTACGAGATACACGGCATCGACATCTCGCATCACCAGGGCCACATCGACTGGGACAAACTCAAGGACCAGGGACAGATTAACAAGTGTCCCATCCGCTTCATCATGATTAAGGCCACTGAAGGCTCCACGCAGACCGACGAGAACTTCCGCGAGAATTTCCACCAGGCCAGGGAGTATGGCTTCACCCGCGGAGCCTACCATTTCTTCAGCGTACACTCGCCCGCCGACCGTCAGGCCCAGCATTTCGTGAGCCAGGTGAAGCTGGAGAACGGCGACCTGCCGCCCGTGCTCGACGTGGAGCACAAGCCTAAGCAGCAGACTGATGATGAGTTCAAGGCCTCTGTGCTGCAGTGGCTCGACATCGTAGAGAAGCATTACAGGGTGAAGCCCATCATCTACACCTATTATAAATTCAAGACACGCTACCTCAACGACTCCATCTTCGACCAGTACCCCTACTGGATAGCCCACTACTATGTGGACTCCGTAGAGTACAAGGGCCGCTGGAAGTTCTGGCAGCATACCGACGTGGGCAAACTGCCCGGCATCAAGGGTCATGTTGACTTCAACATCTACAACGGCTCGTACTACGACCTGCGGCAGATGACCATCAGCTCCATGGAGACCATCGGCGAGAAGGCGTACCAGTAGCCGATTAGTACGCATGGCGGATTAGTACGCAAAGACGCTAAGTTTTACCTCATTCAAGTAACTCCATCATAGCCTTGTTCAGACCCCCTCTCGCTCGACCTCTGGTCGCTTCG
>CAMYZO010000144.1 GCA_947303855.1 uncultured Prevotellaceae bacterium | reverse complement strand
CCTTTATTACTTCAGCTCCGTCTGGAAGTTCAATGCCTGTATCTCGATGTCAAGTTTGCGCAACTGTGCCGAATATTCGTCAATCTGCTTGCTGAGTGCCTTGACATCGATCATCGTCACCATCTTGATTTCAGAGCGAGAGTAACGGTCTTGGCCTGTTGATGCTGTGTCAAAGACACTGCGAAGGGTGCTGATTCTCATGGTCAGCACATCTTTCTGAGCCATCAATTCGGTGAGTGTCCTACCTTCACCGTTCTTGGTCTCGATGTTTGTGGCATTGATGCGCCAGATGAGTTCCTGAAGCTGAGAGAGGCAACTGTCAAGTTCCTTCATCAGCTCTGCGGGCTGCTCCTTAGGATCGTCGCCCTCTTGTACCTTTACGTTGTTCTGAATGCGCTGTCCAAGCTGTTGGATGCGCTTCTGCAAATCCTTTCGGATGCTCAATGCTTCTGCTAGTTTCATGCCTTATTGTTTTTGGAGCCGATGTTTGCATTTCGCCTGCAAAGATACAAAAAAAGACGGGAAATGACAAGGAATTATCATTTTTCTTTTTGATGGTGGTTCTTAGCCAGACGGCGCATCACTTAAAAAGGTGCAGGGAAATTTGGCCTTTTATTTGAATTTTTGTACCTTTGCAACCGTTTTTACGCTAAAGAGATGATTTCAGTAGAAGGACTAAAGGTGGAATTCGGTGTGAAGCCGTTGTTCCAGGACGCCAGCTTCGTCATTAACCCCCGCGACCGCATCGCCCTGGTGGGCAAGAACGGTGCGGGCAAGTCGACGATGCTCAAGATACTCTGCGGACAGCAGCAGCCCACGTCGGGCACGGTGAGCACCCCCCACGACACGACGATAGGCTATCTGCCGCAGGTGATGCGGCTGGTAGACGACACCACCGTGCGTGAGGAGGCCCAGAAAGCCTTTGCGGGCATTGCCAGGATGAAGGAGCGTGTGGAGGAGCTGGAGCGCCAGATGAACGAGCGTACCGACTATGAGAGTGCCGACTACATGCAGCTGGTGGAGCGCTATTCCACCGAGCATGAGCGTTACCTGATGATGGGAGCCGAGAGCCGCGAGGCCGAGCTGGAGCGCACGCTGGTGGGCTTAGGCTTTGAGTGCACCGACTTTGAGCGGCCTACGAGTGAGTTCTCCGGCGGCTGGCGCATGCGTATAGAGCTGGCCAAGATACTGCTGCAGCGGCCCGACGTGCTGCTGCTCGACGAGCCTACGAACCATCTGGACATCGAGTCGATACAATGGCTGGAGCAGTTTCTGATGCAGTCGGCCTCGGCTGTGGTGCTGGTGAGTCACGACCGTGCCTTTATAAATAATGTGTCGAACCGTACGCTGGAGATATCCTGCGGCCGCGTGGTTGACTACCGGGTGAAGTATGACGAGTATGTGAAGCTGCGCGTGGAGCGCCGTGAGCAGCAGCTCAGGGCCTACGAGAACCAGCAGAAGGAGATTGCCGACATGAAGGCATTCATAGAGCGCTTCCGCTATCAGGCTACGAAGGCCGTGCAGGTGCAGCAGAAGGTGAAGCAGCTGGAGAAGATAGTGCCCATAGAGGTGGACGATGTAGACACGTCGGCCCTGCGCCTGAAGTTCCCGCCCTGCCTGCGCTCAGGCGACTATCCGGTTATCTGTGAGGATGTCAGGAAGGCGTATGCCCATCTTGTCTTCGACCATGTGAACCTGACCATCAAGCGTGGCGAGAAAGTGGCCTTCGTGGGCAAGAACGGCGAGGGCAAGTCGACGCTGGTGAAGTGTATCATGGGCGAGATACCCTTTGAGGGCAACCTGAAGGTGGGCCATAACGTGCAGATAGGCTATTTCGCACAGAACCAGGCGCAGCTGCTGGACGAGCAGCTGACGGTGTTCGAGACCATCGACCGCGTGGCCCGTGGCGAGGTGCGCCTCAGGATCAACGATATTCTGGGAGCCTTCATGTTCGGTGGCGAGAACAGCGACAAGCGCGTGGGGGTGCTCAGCGGCGGCGAGCGCAGCCGTCTGGCCATGATACGCCTGCTGCTGGAGCCCGTGAACCTGCTGATACTCGACGAGCCTACGAACCATCTGGACATGGTGTCGAAAGACGTGCTGAAGGAGGCCATCCGCGCCTTCGACGGCACCGCCATCATCGTGAGCCACGACCGTGAGTTCCTGGACGGCCTGGTAACCAAGGTCTATGAGTTTGGCGGCGGCAGGGTACGGGAATATCTGGGTGGCATTTATGATTGGATTGAAGATAGAGGTGAGAGGTTAGAGGTAAGAGGTGAGAGGTTAGAGGTGAGAGGTAAGAGAATAGATTTTAAGGCTGATAAACCGGCTTTCCCCCCGCAGAACCAATCTCTCACCTCTCACCTCTCACCTCTCACCTCTAAACAATCCTACGCCGAGCACAAGGAGCAGCAGCGGCGGCGCGCCAAGGCCGAGAAGGCCGTGAAGGCGTCGGAGCAGAAGATTGAGCAGATGGAGGCGCGGCTGAAGGAGCTGGACGAGCTGCTGATGGTGCCTGAGAACGCGTCGGACATGACGCTGGTGACGGAATACACCACGACGAAGCGTGCCCTCGACGACGAGGTGGAGCGCTGGGAACAATTGTCAGAAGAACTTGAAACCTTATAATTATGAAAAAGAATTTACTAATGATGTTAGCGATGTCGGTGATGTCGATGACAACCCTGGCCGACGAGCCCCTGAAATCAGGTCTCAATGCGGCCGACATGAACACCAGCGTGAAGGCTGGCGACGATTTCTATGAGTACGCCTGCGGTGGCTGGATGAAGGCCAACCCCCTGCCCGCCGCCTATTCGCGCTACGGCAGCTTCGACCGTCTGGCCGAAGACAACAACAAGCGTATCAACGGTATTCTGAAGGAGCTGGAGAGCAACACCTACCAGCAGGGAAGCATTGAGCAGAAACTGTCGGACTACTACAAGCTGGCCATGGACTCTGCCCGCCGCGAGCAGGAGGGCTTGCAGCCCGTGATGCCGCTGATTAAGAAGCTGGAGCAGGCCAAGACCCTGAAGCAGCTCTTCGACGTGCAGCTGGAGATGGCCAAGTACGGCGACTCTGAGTTCTATAACGCCGGCATGGGTGCCGACGAGAAGAATGCCACGCAGAACATACTGAACGTAAGTCAGGGCGGTCTGACGCTGGGGCAGAAGGACTACTATATAGAAACCGACGAGGCCACCACGAAGATTCGCGAGGCCTACAAGAAGCATATCGTGAGGATGTTCCAGCTCTTTGGCTTCAGCAAGGGCCAGGCCACGAAGAAGATGAAGAACGTGTTCCACTTAGAGACAGAACTGGCCAAGGTTTCGAAGAGCCGCACGGAGCTGCGCGACCCGCAGGCCAACTACAACAAGATGACGCTGCAGGACTTTGCCGCCAAGTATCCCAACCTGAAGCTTGAGCAGGTGATGAACGCTCAGGGCCTGAAGAGCCAGTACATGCAGGAACTCATCGTGGGACAGCCCGCCTTCATGGCTGGTGCCAACACGCTGATGGGCAAGATGAAGGCGGCGGAATACCGCGACTACATGGAGTGGGGCGTCATCTGCAGTGCCGCCAACTACCTGACCGACGAGGTGCGCAAGGCCAACTTCGACTTCTTCGGCCGTACCATGACGGGCCGCAAGGAGGAGCACCCGCTGTGGCGCCGCGCCACCAACCAGGTGCAGGGGGCCATGGGACAGGCCCTGGGCCGCATCTATGTGGAGAAATACTTCCCCGCAGCCGCCAAGGAGCGCATGCTGAAACTGATTAAGAACCTGCAGATAGCCCTCGGCGAGCGTATTGCCGCCCAGGACTGGATGGACGACTCTACCAAGGTGAACGCGCTGCTGAAGCTGAACACCTTCTATGTCAAGGTGGGCTATCCTGACAAGTGGATAGACATGTCGAAGCTGACTGTCGATGCCAAAAAATCTTACTATGAGAACCACCTGGCCTGTCTGAAGTTCTGGAACGAATACTACATTGACCATACGGCCGGAAAGCCTGTCGACATTGACGACTGGTACATGACCCCGCAGACGGTTAACGCCTACTATAACCCTACCACGAACGAAATCTGCTTTCCTGCTGGCATACTGCAAGTTCCGTTCTTCGACATGACCGCCGACGATGCCTTTAACTACGGTGCCATCGGCGTGGTCATCGGTCATGAGATGACCCACGGCTTTGACGACCAGGGACGCCAGTTCGACAAAGACGGAAACATGCACGACTGGTGGAAGGAGTCAGACGGAAAGAACTTTACAGCACGTACCGACAAATATGCCGACTTCTTCTCGGCTATCAGCGTGCTGCCCGACCTGAAAGGCAACGGACGCCTGACCTTAGGCGAGAACCTGGCTGACCACGGCGGACTGCAAGTGGCCTATGCTGCCTTTAAGAACGCCACCAAGAACCAGCCCCTGCCCGTCATCGACGGTCTGACTGCCGACCAGCGCTTCTTCCTGGCCTACGCCGGCGTCTGGGCAGGCAACATCA
>CAMYZO010000143.1 GCA_947303855.1 uncultured Prevotellaceae bacterium | reverse complement strand
GCAGCGAACACGTCGTTGGGTTCCAGTCCGTACTGTGCCATCACGTCGGGCTTCAGCCAGATGCGCAGGGCATAGGTGTTACCCAGTGACATCACGTCGCCCACACCGGTGATACGCATCAGACGCGGCTTCAGGTTGATGTCGATGTAGTTGGCCACGAAGTCGTCGTCGTACTTGCCGTCAACACTTCTGATGGCTCCGATCTGTAGGATGTTGCTCTGCTGCTTCATCACCTGCACACCAACCTTTGTCACGTCGGCTGGCAGCAGTGCCGAAGCACGGCTCACGCGGTTCTGCACGTTTACTGCCGCAATGTCGGGGTCGGTACCCTGTTTGAAATAGACCACGATGCTGACATCGCCCGATGATGAGGCCGAAGAGGTCATGTAGGTCATGTCGGGCACACCGTTGATGTTCTCCTCCAGCGGCTGCACCACCGACTTCATGATGGTGTTGGCATCGGCACCCGTATAGCTTGTGATGACACGCACCGTGGGCGGCGCGATGTTCGGGTATTGCTCGATGGGCAGCGACTTCATGCAGATGAAGCCCACCAGTGCTATCACGATAGAGATGGCGCACGCCATCACGTATCTGTTGATGAAAATATTGTTCTTCATGCTCGGATTTTTTTAGCCGGGTAGCCGGATAGCCGGTTATTCACTTCTCTCTTCCGCAGGAAACAGCACCCGCTGTCCTTCCTGAACGTTGTTGGCACCTTCGGTCACAATGCGGTCGCCCACTTTGAGGCCGGAATTCACGATGACGTCCTTACCGTTGCCGGCAGAGGTGGTGGTCACCGTAACGGCCGTGGCCGTGCTGTCGGCCTTCACCTTATATACCAGCGACTTGTCCTGCAGGCGCACCACGGCGTTCTGCGGAATCACCATCACGCCCTTCTGCTGGAAGGGGAGCACCACGGTGCCCTGAACGCCCGAGAACAGATGGCCTTCGGGATTGGGGAACGTGGCCTTGGCGCCCAGCGAGCCTGTGGCAGCGTCGACGACACCCGTCAGACTGGTGATGCGGCCCTTGTGCTTGTATTCCGTTCCGTTCTTCATCACGAACGTCACGTCGGGCAATGCGGCCATGTGCTTTTCTTTCTCGTCACCCTTCATGCCGGCCTGCACCTGCGCCTCGATAATGGCTTCCGAGACAGAGAACTCTGCGTCCATCGTGGTGTTGCCGCTGAGGATGGTGAGGTAGGTGGCTGGCGAAACCTGGTCGCCGGTGCGTACGGGAATCTCGCCGATGACACCGGTCACGGGAGCCGTGATGGTGCAGAAGCCGAGGTTCACCCTGGCGCGGTTGACTGACGACTGTGCCTGGGTTACTGCAGCCTTGGCCTGGCTGACGGCAGCCGTTGCCTGGTTGTAGCTGTTGCGGGAATTCTCAAGCATATAGGAGCTCACAATCTTCTTGTCGAACAGGTTCTTGTTGCTCTCATACTCCAGCTTGGCGCTGTTGGCCTGTGCCTGAGCTGCCGAGAGGTTGGCCTGTGCAGCCTGGAGGTTGGCACGTGCGGCCTCTACTTCGTGCTGGGCATTGCGCGAGTCGATGATAAACAATGTCTGTCCCTTGCTCACGCGCTGGCCTTCGGTGACGCATATTCTCATCAGCTGTCCGCTCACCTGCGGCGTGATGGTCACGTCGGACTGACCTTTCAGCTTGGCGCTGAATTTCATGGGAAGTTCAACGTCGGATTTCTTAACGGTAATCGTCTCGAACGATGTCAGTTTTTCTTTGGGTATGTCCAACCCGCAAGCCGTCAAACAGCCGATTGTGGTAAAGAGTGCGAACACCCCAACCAAAGCATTGCTTTTTTTCATTTTTTTTTTCAATGATTATGTTTTTATTGTGTTATTTTCTTGAACTGCCACCATAGTCTATCTGTCCAGGAGCACCATGACCGTGAGGTTGATCAGGCAAAGGGCAACAGCCACCACAAGCAGATAAATGACTGCCATGATCCAGTGCTCAACAAGCCATTCGTAGGTGCCCGCCATCCACTTATGGCGGATGATGAATCTTTGAATCCTCGATTTTTTGGAAACTTTCATCCCGTGATTACATGATTTCAAAATAAATATCATGCAAAAGTACTTTTTTTACACGCGCAGGCAAACAGCAAAGACAAATGGTCAAGTGTTTTCAGACAAATGGTCAAATAAAAAAGCCCTGAAATCAGGGCTTTGGGGAGTGGCGGTATAGTTTGTGTATGCTAAACTTCGCTGTTGGCACGGCGGTATTGGGAGGGGGATATCTGGTATTTGCGGCTGAAGTATCGGCTGAAAACGGACGCATTGGAGAATCCTGCCTTGGACATAATCTCGGTGATGGGCAGGTCGGTTGTGACGAGCAACTTGCTGGCATACTCCAGACGCAGGTCGTTGACAAACTGGGGCAGGGAGTCGTATTTGCTGCCCTGAGAGAAGGCCGCGCCCACGCGCTCTTTGGTGATGTGAAACTCGTCCATGATCATCTGCCGGTCGAACGACGGGTTGAGGAACAGCAGCCGTCGGCTGACCTCGTGCTCGATGTAGTGGAAAAGTTCTTCGGGAGAAAGAGAATCGAGTGAGCCGCCCGAAGGGATGACCGGCAAATGGGTCTCAAGGCCGGCGTCAGCGGCAAGATTGTCAGGGCTCCCCTCCGCATTGCGCTGGTGACCGTTGGCTAACTGCTGTAACTGCTGTTTTAGTTCCTCGTACTTATCTTTATATGTAAAGGCCTCCTTTATCTGCTTGGCCAGCGCGCGGTTCTTCAATTGTGTCTTGCCCCATTGGCGGGCAGCATACCAGGCAAAGAACAAGCCAAGCATGGCAAGAATGCCGATGAAGAATGCCATTATGGTGACATATTGCTTGCCTGCCTTCTGGCGGTCTATCTCCTGCTGCTGTTCCTGTGCATGAAAGCGGGCAGCGTAGAGATGGGCCTTGCCTCGCAGCAGACGGTCGTTGAGGGTTTTGCTGAGCGCCTCGTATTGTTCGAATAGGCCGACGCTTTCTGCATCGCGTCCCTGTGCTTTGGCGGTCTGGGCATGTTCGTATAGAATTGCAGCCATTCGGGCGTTCACGGTGTCGCCCTGCTGGCGCAGGTCGGCTTCAAGGTCAGCGCAGGCAGCCTCTGCCTTGTCGTAATGTCCCAGAAAGCGCCACGTCGGTGTAATCTCCTCGCGGCCATTCATGGTTTTGGCGAAGTCTGTCTGCTCGTAAAGGGCAAGATTCTGGCTGGCCTTTTTCGCGGCGGCAGCCGATTCTTCACGATTCGCTTTTCGTTCTTCACTTATTTTCGCGTAGGCGTGTGCCTTGTATAGATAACACTTGGACCGGTAGAACTCGATATAGCCGGGGCGCTGTTCATCGGTCACCTCACGGTAGGAGTCGTCGTGAAACTCGTCGGGATGCTGTTCATAGTCGGCCAGGAGGTCAAGCATCATTTGTGCCACGGGTGGAATGTCGCTATACCGTTGCTCCAAGTCGAGCACACTCACCTTGCGCTTCAGGGCGATAATGCTGGCATCCATCTCAGCCCACTTACGTTGGCCTTTGAGTTGACGGATGACATTGTCTATCTTGGCCAGCCCCTCGTCGGTCCGGCCTATCTGGGAGAGTGCCATGCCTATCTCCGCCTCGGTGCGCAGGGCTTCGGTTTCCAGCCCCTGTTGCCTGACGAGGTCTAACAGCATCGTTGACCAATGGATGGTCTGTTCGTCGTCGTGATGCAGCCGGCAGGCATTCACCAGCATCTCCAGAATGTCCTGCCGGTAGCCCAGGTCTTTCTTCGCCTCGTCGAGCGTTATCAGTCGCTCACCGATGATGATAGCCGAGTCGAGCCGTAAATAGTCAGTCGATTGCGCATATATCTTGGCACGCATCAGGTCGGTGTGGTAGTAGGGCAACGCGCCAATGCGCTTGAGCGAGTCAATCATCTGCATCCCTCTCTCAGGCGATTCATTGGCCGCCGTCAGCACCTTCTGATAAAGAGATATGACCTCGTTCTGCTTAAGCGACGGATCCCATGCCGACCGTTTGCAACTCACGACGATCAGCATCGCGAGTACACCTACTATATATAATATGTATTTAACAGTTCTCATATTTGAAAAAACGCTACAAAGATAGTCATTATTTCTCATATATGTGAATCCATCCGCTGTTTTAACCTCTTTTTGACTTTATTATAGCCAGAAGTAAGTACTCAGCCCCCACTTTCTTAAACAAAATAATTCAAAAATCTGTCACAAATCTTGTTCCCCTCCGTTATTAGGAGGGGGCGTTTCAACCGCACTGTAAGAACATTTTGGTGAGATTATTGTAGATTTTTGTCCATAATTCACTTGGCTGCTGATATCGCAATAATGCTGGGCGTAGTAAAAAGTAACCGTTTTGCGAGTTAGTGCGCGAAAGTGCTGGCGGGTTGCACCGTTAGTGCCAAAGGGCTGCACTTTTAGTGCCGATAGGCTGCACTTTTAGTGCAAAAGGGTTGCACTACTCTGATTTGCAAATGGAAAATTTCCAATTAATT
>CAMYZO010000142.1 GCA_947303855.1 uncultured Prevotellaceae bacterium | reverse complement strand
ATATCCACAAGTTAATTCGGTAATAGGACGTAGCCTAATACGCACTTTTCTGGCAAGTGCCACACAAGATGCTGCAATCTGCTTAGAGAGTGTTGTGACCGAAGACTTTTCATGGCTGGATGACTAAACAAAGTGATGACAGTTTTCAGAAAAAACAACAAATCACTCTTTTGTTACGAAAAAAAATGCTACCTTTGCGGCATCAAAGACTAACCTAACAAAGTTTAGACTATACACCTTAATTAAAAACAATATGGCAAACTACCCTAAAATAGGCATTCGCCCTACCATTGACGGTCGTCAAGGTGGCGTTCGTGAGAGTCTGGAAGAGAAGACTATGGCTTTGGCCAATGCAGTGAAAAACCTGATAGAGAGCAACCTGCGCAATGGCGACGGCTCACCCGTGGAGTGCGTCATTGCCGACACTACCATCGGACGCGTAGCCGAGAGTGCAGCCTGTGCCGAGAAGTTTGAGCGCTGTGGCGTTGGCTCAACCATTACCGTCACCTCCTGCTGGTGTTACGGCTCGGAAACGATGGACATGAACCCACACTACCCGAAGGCCGTATGGGGGTTCAACGGTACTGAACGTCCGGGTGCCGTCTATCTGGCTGCCGTGCTCGCCGCCCATGCCCAGAAGGGATTGCCGGCCTTCGGCATTTACGGCCATGACGTGCAGGACCTGCAGGACAACACCATCCCTGCCGATGTGGCAGAGAAGATTCTGCGCTTTGCCAAGGCCGCCCAGGCAGTGGCGACGATGAAAGGCAGGAGTTACCTCTCGCTGGGCAACACCTGCATGGGTATCGCCGGCTCTATTGTCAATGCCGACTTCCTGCAGCACTACCTCGGTATGCGCACGGAGTATGTGTCTCTGGTAGAGATACTTCGCCGCGTTGACTTCAACATCTTCGACCCCGAGGAATACCTGAAGGCCATGGAGTGGGTGGAGAAATACTGCAAACCACAGGAAGGGCACGACTACAATGAAGACCGCCCGCTCTTCCCCGGAACGCCGATGACCAGCTTCAACGGCAAGGGCAAGGGCAAGAACCGCGAGGAGAAAGACCAGGACTGGGCTTTCACGGTGAAAACGATGATGATTATCCGCGACCTGATGGAAGGCAACCCCCATCTGCTGGAAATGGGCTACAAGGAGGAGGCGCTGGGCCACAATGCCATTGCCGGCGGCGTGCAGGGACAGCGCCAGTGGACAGACTACAAGCCGAACTTCGACTTCCCGGAGGCACTGATGTGTACCAGCTTCGACTGGAACGGCAAGCGCGAGGCCAAGATTCTGGCTACGGAGAACGACTTCCTCAACGGCATGACGATGCTCTTCGGTCACCTGCTTACAAACCGCGGCGTGATGTTCTCTGACATACGCACCTACTGGAGCCCGGAGGCTGTGGAGCGTGTTGCCGGCAAACGCCCCGAAGGCACCGCTGCCGGCGGTTTCATTCACCTGATAAACAGTGGCGCCACCACGCTGGATGCCACCGGTGCCGCCACCGACAGCAACGGCAACCCAACCATGAAGCCCCACTGGGAGCTGACTGACGATGATGTGGAAGCCTGTCTGAAGGCTACCTCGTGGATGCCCGCCGACCGCGACTATTTCCGCGGAGGAGGCTACAGCTCGCACTTCGTCACCAGGGGCGGCATGCCTATGACGATGATGCGCCTGAACATGGTTCAGGGCCTCGGCCCCGTGCTGCAGCTGGCAGAGGGATGGACGGTGGAGCTCGACCCGCAGACGCACGACATACTTGACAAACGGACAGACCCCACCTGGCCCACCACCTGGTTCGTGCCGCGTCTGGATGCCACAAAGGACTGCTTCAAGGATGTCTACTCCGTCATGAACGGGTGGGGCGCCAACCACGGAGCCATTGCCTACGGACACATCGGTGCCGACATGCTAACGCTGTGCAGCATCCTGCGCATACCTGTCTCTATGCATAACATTAAGGATGAAGACATCTTCCGTCCTGCCGCCTGGAACGCCTTCGGCATGGACAAGGAAGGTGCCGACTACCGTGCTTGTCAAAACTTCGGACCGCTTTACAAATGAACAACAAGGTATTAGTGGAACGGAAGTATCTGCTGACGTTCATACTCATCACATCGCTCTTCGCACTCTGGGGCTTTGCCAACGACATCACCAACCCGATGGTTGCAGCCTTCCAGACCGTCATGGAACTATCGGCAGCAAAGGCATCGATGGTGCAGTTCGCCTTCTACGGCGGCTACGCCACGATGGCCATCCCTGCCGCCCTGTTTATCCGCCGCTACAGCTACAAGCGAGGCATCATCCTGGGACTGGCACTTTACGCCATAGGGGCCTTCCTGTTTATCCCTGCTGCCGAGACACAGAGTTTCACGTTCTTCTGCCTGTCACTCTATATCCTGACGTTTGGCCTGGCATTCCTGGAAACAACGGCCAATCCCTTCATCCTCTCATTAGGCTCGAAAGAGACATCGACGCGCCGTCTGAACATGGCACAGTCGTTCAACCCCATGGGTTCGCTCACAGGCATGGCCGTGGCTTCGTTCGTGGTATTGCCACAATTATGGAGCGACCGCCGCGATGCTGCCGGACAAATCATCTTCTACTCACTGACGGAGGCAGAGAAAGCCACCATCAGGCTTCACGACCTGGCAGTCATCCGCAATCCCTATGTGGCCATAGGCCTGGTCGTGGTAGCCATGCTGATTATCATAGCCCTGACAAAAATGCCACAGACACAAGGCGAGCAGCAGAACGCCCGCGGTGAGCGACGCACAGCCAGTCACACGCTGCGCAACCTATGGCACAACAGCATCTACCGCGAGGGTGTGCTGGCACAGGTCAGCTATGTGGCCGCCCAGATCATGGTGTGGACATTCATCATTCAATATGCCGACTACTTAGGCATCTCGAAAGCTACAGCCCAGCGCTACAACATCGTGGCTATGTCGCTCTTCCTGTGCAGCCGCTTTGTCTCAACCATGCTGATGAAATACATCAACACACGACTCATGCTGATGCTCTTTGCCATTGGTGGCGCACTCTGCACGTTGGGAGCAATCGTCTTCGTTGGCATGATTGGCCTCTACTCGCTGGTAGGCATCAGCATCTTCATGTCCCTGATGTTCCCCTCCATCTACGGTATCGCCTTGGAAAATGTTGACAGCCAGGACACGACGCTCGGTGCAGCCTTCCTCGTCATGGCCATCGTAGGCGGCGCGCTCATGCCGCCCCTGCAGGGTATGATTATCGACCAACAGCAGATTCTTGGACATCCGGCTGTCAATGTGTCGTTCTGCCTGCCGTTCCTTTGCTTCATCGTCATCATGGCTTATGGCTATCGCACCTATAAGCAGACGAAACTGTGAGCACCCCTGGCTACGGGAAAGAAGAACAACACCATGAACATCATAGAAATAGCTTCGCTCAGCCAACCGGGCATCGAGGTGTTCAGCACCTTGACGGAAGCCCAGTTGCGCCACAAGACGGAATCCGGGAAGGGCATCTTCATTGCTGAGAGTCCGAAGGTTATCAACGTAGCCCTGGATGCCGGCTACCAGCCCACAGCACTGCTCTGCGAGCGACGCCATATTGAGGGTGATGCCCGTGAGCTGATAGCACGCTGTGGCGACATACCCATCTACACCGGCGACCGCCAGCTGCTGCAGCAGCTGACGGGCTACACGCTGACCCGTGGAGTGCTCTGTGCCATGCAGCGTCCGCAGGAAAGGAGCGTCGGCGACATATGCCGCAACGCTCGACGCATTGTTGTCATCGACGGTGTCTGCGACACCACCAATATCGGAGCCATCTTCCGCTCGGCAGCAGCCTTGGGCATTGATGCCGTCCTGCTGACCCGCCAGTCGTGCGACCCGCTGAATCGCCGTGCCGTCCGTGTGTCCATGGGCTCGGTGTTCCTGGTGCCCTGGGCATGGCTTGACGCCCCCGTTGACAGCCTCAACGGGCTGGGATTCCAGACCGCCGCCATGGCACTCAGCGACGACTCTATCGCATTAGACAATCCCCTCCTGAAACGCATCGACCGCCTGGCGCTCATCATGGGCACCGAGGGTGACGGCCTGCCCCACTCCACCCTGACAAAAGCAAACTACGTGGTGCGCATTCCAATGTCGCACCACGTAGATTCACTGAATGTGGCAGCAGCTGCTGCCGTAGCCTTCTGGGAACTGAGAGCTTAGAGGTTCAGGCTCTTCTTGATGCCCTCAATCTTCTCCTCAGCAGTCTTGATGCAGCGCTCATAGTCAGCAGCACCCTTGAAGGAAGCGTCCTTCACCTCGGTATAGAACTTGATCTTAGGCTCCGTGCCGGAAGGACGTACAGACACCTTCGTGCCGTCTTCGCAGAACCACTGGAGCACATTCGAGGTGGCAGGCATGTCAATCTTGTCGACAGTACCGTCAGCCTTCTTGGCCTCCAGCGTCTGGAAGTCCTTCCACAGACAAATCTTCGAACCGCCCAGATCCGTGGGAGGATTGTTGCGGAAGTTGGTCATCATCTGCTTGATCTCGTCAGCACCCGTCTTGCCCGGACGTACCACGTTGATGGTTACCTCCTTCGAGAAGCCATACTCCTTATAGATATTCATCAGCAGGTCGTACAGCGTCATGCC
>CAMYZO010000141.1 GCA_947303855.1 uncultured Prevotellaceae bacterium | reverse complement strand
TATAGTTGGCAAAGCCCTGTGTGGCCATACCCACGATATACTTGTTCATGCGGTTGGTGCCGGCACCCATGATGCCGCGCAGACCACCCGTACCGAACTCCAGGTTCTGATAGAAAGCGTCGATGAGGTCTGTCTTGTCGGGATTGTCAAGCATAGCCTGTACTGCGTTACGTGTCTCCTCGTCAAAGGCCGGAGAAAGCCACTGCTTTGCCTGTGCTTCACACTGGGCAATGAGCTGAGCGTTATTTTCCATAATCTGTGTTTAAGTTTTAGATTAGATTCTTACAAAAACGTTATTGTCTGACAAAGATAAGCAATAATTACGGAATAACGCGCGAAAGAGCAGGCTTTTTTGATTTTTTAACCTTTCAGCACCTCTATCGTCAGCGTCTGACGGGTTGAAGTGCTGACGGCAAAGCGCTGGCTGGTACGCTTTCCTGCAAGCCACACGATGGTGCCCGTGGCATCGGTCACCACCAGTTGCCGGCGCTTCTCGAACACCGTCAGCTTGAGGTCGGTCAGATAGTCGCTCACCAGTCGCGACCCGCTCATGCCGAAAGGCTGAAAACGGTCGCCGGCCTGCACCGGTCGTATGGTGAGTGGAAATCTGAGCGATGAGGCGTCGAGCGTGGCACATTCCGGTTTCTTGGAAATCGCGGCACCGTCTGTCAGGGTGAAACGCCATTTCTCATCTTCCGTATAGCGGTACGTGCCCGGCTCTGGTATGGAGCGTGTAGGCAGTTGCGGACGGCACTCCTCAACGACAAGGCAGCCACGGTCGACGGCTACCTGGTGGGTGGCAGAACAGAATATGCGCCCTGACGGCACATCCAAGCTGTCAAAAATCTGCTCTATCTGTTGCGGCGTGAACGAACGGGGCGTGAGCCATTCAAACAGCAGATACTCTGGAGCCGGATGCTGCAACAGTTCGCCGATGGGCAGCCGGTTGTTCTCTGTCAGCTGTTCCAGTGAAGCTTGTACTGAGCGGTTAAACACCCTCTCTACTGCCGACATCCGCCGGGCAGTCTTGGCAATGCTGGCCGACGCAGCGGGATTGATGTCGTGCAGCAGAGGCAGGATCTGAAGGCGGATTTTGTTACGCGTCACATCGGCCACCAGGTTGGTGCTGTCAGTCACGTAATCCTGTCCCAAGTCATTTAAATAATGTAGTATCTGTGCCCTGCTCACACATAGCAGCGGACGGACGACGTGGCCGTTTCTTGGCCGGAGTCCTGTCAGTCCGTGAATACCCGTCCCCCTGACAAGGTTCAGCAGCAGCGTCTCCACGGCGTCGTCCTGATGATGAGCCACGCAGATGCCGCCAGCGCCAATATCCTGCCGGAGCTGTTCGAAATAGCGGTAGCGCAACTCGCGCGCCGCCATCTCAATGCTTACTTTATGAAGCGATGCGTAAGTCCTTGTGTCAAAATGAATTGTGTGAAACGCCACACCAAGCCGCCCGCACAGATTTCTGGCAAACGCCTCGTCGCGGTCAGACTCTGATCCCCGCAGCCGGAAATTGCAATGGGCAGCCTCTACGTGATAGCCCAGACGATGGAGCGCCAGCAGCAAAGCCACGCTGTCAGCACCGCCGCTCAGCGCTACCAGATGGCTGTCGCCGGTGGTCAGCAGCTGCTCAGAAGCGATAAACTGCCTGACACTTTCCTCAAGACTCAACATACAGAACGAGTCCTTTCAGATACTCACCCTCAGGATGATAGATGTTGATGGGATGGTCGGCGGGCTGGTGCAGCTGGTGCAGGATGCGCACCTTACGGTTAGCCTGGGCGGCAGCCGTGAAGACAGCATTACGGAAATGGTCCTTGCTGACCACCTGTGAGCAGGAGAAGGTGAACAGCAGTCCGCCGGGCTCTATCATCTGCATGGCCTTCAGGTTCAGTCGGGTGTAGCCCTTCAGGGCGTTGTGCAGCGCCCCCCGGTGCTTGGCAAAGGCCGGCGGATCGAGGATGACGAGGTCGTAGGAAGTGCCTTTCTGGTTCTCCATAAACTTAAAGGCATCTTCGCAGAAGGCCTCATGGCGTGTGTCGCCGGCAAAGTTCAGGGCCACGTTACGATTGGTCAGGTCGATGGCCTTGGCGCTGCTGTCAACGGAATGCACCAGCTCGGCCCCGCCGCGCATGGCATAGACAGAGAATCCGCCCGTGTAGCAGAACATGTTCAGCACCCGCCGTCCGTGGGCATACTGCTCCAGCAGCGAGCGGTTCTCGCGCTGGTCAACAAAGAAGCCCGTCTTCTGTCCGCGCAGCCAGTCGACATAGAATTTCAGTCCGTTCTCGGTGGCAATATTATCATCGCTGCCGCCATAGAGGAATCCGTTCTCAGGGTCCATAAACGACAGCGTGGTCTCGCTCTTGTAATAGACGTGCCTGATGCGCTGTCCCATGACGCTTACCAGCTGGTTGGTTATCTGCTGACGGCACAGGTGCATGCCGATACTGTGAGCCTGGATGACAGCCGTCTCACCATAGACATCGATAATCAGGCCGGGCAGATGGTCGCCCTCGCCGTGTACCAGCCGGTAGGTGTTGTTCTTCGGCGAGTCAGCCAGTCCTACAGCCTGCCGCATCTTCAGGGCCGACAGCAGTCGCGAAGCCCAGAAAGCGTCGTCAATGGCAACGTCGTGGAATGACAGCACCCGCACGGCAATGGAGCCCTGCTGATAGTGGCCCACGGCAATAAACTGTCCGTCGGCAGTTCTGACACGCACGGTGTCGCCCTCGCTAATGTCGCCGTCGATATGTTGGATGGCACCGGAAAACACCCACGGGTGGTATCGCCGCAAGCTATCTTCTTTTCCTCGTTTCAGCTGGATTTCTTTCATTTGTCTTCTACTTTGATTAATGTGTAATCGCCCGTCTGCTTCAGCCGCTGCAGTTCCTCAAACAGCATGATACATGCCCAGGCATCGGTAGCGGCATATTCTTTCTGCTTATCAGTCAGCACGTCGCGTTCCCAATTGGTCAGCTGCTGGCTCTTGCTGATAAAGCCGCCGAAGATGTTGGCATAGAGTTTCTGCAGGCTCAAGTCCTCAATACCCAGTTCGCTGACGTGCTTCTGTATGTCGATAAAGCTTCCCGGGGTAAACTCTCCCAGACGGCGTAACGAGTTGATATCGTCATGCCACGACAGGCCAATCTTGGTAACGGCAGTGTCTTCCAGCAGTCTGACGATGGCAGGGGTCAGCCCTATGGTGTTCAGCCGGAACAGGAAGCAGGCGTCGTGTGTGGCTACCTGCAGCAAGGCCACCTTATGGCTGGAGCCTTTTGAGAACGAGGGGCGCGTCTCGGTGTCAAAGCCCAGGATGGGCTGTGTGAGCAGGTAGTTAACGGCCTTCTCGGCCTGTGCCCTTGACAGCACGACGTGTATTCTGCCAGTGAAGACGATACGCGGCAGCGTTGGTATCAGGGTTTTATCAAACTTGCTGTATATTTGTTTTGTCATGCACAAATTGTTTACAAGGTGCAAAATTACAAAAAAAAAGAGGATTATTTGGTAAAATGTGAAAAAAATCTGCTAATTTTGCACGGAATTTCAAAGACACACAGATAATGGTAAAGAAAAAGACACAGAAATCAAAGGCAGACAAGCCTTCTGCCAGCTTTGCAGAAGTATTGGGCATCAACACCATATTCTATAGCGAACGGCTGAAGTTCTTCACAGGACTGTTGCTGTTTGTCGGTTCCATCTACATGATTCTCTCCTTCTGCTCGTTCTTCTCATCGGGAGCCACAGACCAGAGCATCATCGAGGAGTTGCGCGATGGCGAATTTGCCAATCAGAACCATGAGTTCTCTAACTATTGCGGTTCGCTTGGTGCCTACCTCTCATGGTTTCTCATCAAGCGCTGCTTCGGCGTTTCCGCCTTCATGATACCGGCATTCTTCTTCATTGCGTCGCTGCACCTGATGAAGGCCTACAAGGTGAAGGTGGCCAAGTGGTTCTTCTCGCTGATGATCATCATGATATGGGGCTCTGTCACGCTGGCAAAGTTCCTGTCGCCGTTGTTCGTCGAGTCACACTTCAACCCCGGCGGCGACCACGGTATCTACATCTGCCAGCAGATAGAGGGCGTCGTGGGCACGCCTGGCCTGACCGCCATCCTGGCTGTGGTGGCTATCGTCTTCCTGACTTACATTAGCGCAGAGACCATCTACGTCATCCGCAAGCTGCTGAACCCCCGCAAATTCCTGGATCGCGTGAAGTTCAAGATTACCAACAACGACCCCGACGAGCCTATAGACTCCTACGAGCAGCAGATACAGACGCTGGAAGACCCCGAGGTGTTTGACGACCCCACGGAACAGGTGGTTGACTTCGGCAAGATAGCCCCCACCCCCGCCCCTGTCAGCGTACCCCCCGCTGCCACCCCTCGCCCTGAGCGTGAGAAAAAAGAGGTTGCCGCCGACTCCGACTTCACCGTCGAGGTGGCCAAGGCCGAAGAGACAGCTGATAAGAAGACCATGGTGCAGGTGGGCGAGAAGGAGCTGGAGCCTTACGACCCGAAGCGCGACCTGGAGAACTACCACTACCCCACGCTGGACCTGCTGAAGAAGTACGAGAACGACGGCAAGCCCTATATCGACATGGCTGAGCAGACGAAGAACAAGAACCGCATCGTCGAGGTGCTGCGCACGTTCGGCGTGGAGATCTCCACCATCAAGGCCACCGTCGGCCCTACCATCACCCTCTACGAGATAACGCTGGCTCCCGGCGTGCGCATCTCCAAGGTGCGCTCCCTGGAGGACGACATTGCCCTGAGCCTCTCGGCCCTCGGCATCCGTATCATTGCCCCCATCCCCGGCAAGG
>CAMYZO010000140.1 GCA_947303855.1 uncultured Prevotellaceae bacterium | reverse complement strand
AGGGCGAGACGGCGGAATAGAACAGCACGCAGAACAGCGTGATGAGCCAGAAGCCGGGGGAGCGCAGCGTCACGCCGATGTCGCTCCATCTGAACTCTTCGTCTGAGGCTGTATTGCTGTCAGCGGCATCGGCAGCAGCCTGGCTGTCGAGTTTCCTGTCCATGACGCAGAACACGAGGAAAGCCAGCAGGCCTATGATGAGGAAGGCCAGGGCTACGAGCAATGGTGCTTCGAGGGTGAAGTGGCGGGCTACAGGAGCCGAGATGCTTAATGCTGCGGCGGTGCCCAGACGGGCCATGGCTAACTGTATGCCCATGGCCAGGGCCAGTTCATGGCCCGTGAACCAGCGTACCATGGCTTTTGATACCGTGATGCCCGTCATCTCGTAGCCTACGCCGAAGACGGCAAAGCCTAAGCTGGCTACGGCTGCCGACATGGGCAGTCCGAACAATTCGCCCGTCGGGGCTGTGCTGACGGCATAGTATTTGATAAGCGTGCCTGCCACCATCAGCGAGCACGACAGCGTGCCGGTAAAGCGCACGCCCATCTTGTCAAGGATGATGCCTGAGAAGAAGAGCATCAGCAGAAAGACGTTGATGAAGCTTCCTGCCCCCGAGAAGAATCCGTAGTCGGTGGGTGTCCACCCCAGACCGCCTTTGGAGCGCGGCATTTCCAACAGCGTCTCCAAGGGCGACATCACATCGTTGACGAAATAGCCCATCATCATGGCCGTTGCCACGATGAAGAGCACCGTCCAGCGTGCTGCAGGAGAGTCATTCAGTCTCTTACCTCTCACCTCTCACTTTTCACTTTTCACTTTTCACTTCTTTCTAACGGGGTCGCAAGTCAGGCCGCAACCCAGTTTCTTGAAAATCTTGCGGTCTACCTCGCTGAGCATGACGGTGGAGTGTACCTGGCAGCCGCGCAGACTGGGCAGCTGTTCCAGGGCACGGCGGCACAGCTCGTCCTTTTCTGAGAGTACGCTCAATGCCACCAGCACCTCGTCGGTATGCAGTCGGGGGTTCTTGGCACCAAGATATTCCGTCTTGGTCTTCTGAACAGGCTCGATGAGGCTTTGCGGAATGAGTTTTGCCTTATGGTCGATGCCTGCCAGATACTTCGTGGCATTAAGCAGCAGGGCGGCACTACAGCCCAGCAGCGGCGACGACTTGGCTGAGATAATCGTGCCGTCGTCCAGTTCGATGGCGGCAGCGGTGTGCCCTGTCTCGATTTTCTTCTCGTAGGCTGCCGTCGTGGTACGCCTGAAGGCCGTCGTTATCTTGGCCTGGTTGAAGAGCAGCCTGATTTTGTTCACCTCGCTCTCGTTGTCGGCACCGTCGGCCATCTTGTTGGTAGCATCGTAGAAGCGGCGTATAATCTCGTTTTTCGAGGCTTCGCAGCACACGTCATCATCGCTGATGCAGAAGCCCACCATGTTGACTCCCATGTCTGTCGGCGACTTATAGGGGTTTTCGCCGTAGATGCCTTCGAAGAGTGCGTTCAGCACCGGGAAAATCTCTATGTCGCGGTTGTAGTTGATGGCCGTCTTGCCGTAGGCCTCCAGATGGAACGGGTCAATCATGTTCACATCGTTCAGGTCGGCCGTAGCCGCCTCGTAGGCGATGTTGACAGGATGCTTCAGCGGCAGGTTCCACACGGGGAAGGTTTCAAACTTGGCATAGCCGGCCCGTATGCCACGCTTGTTCTCATTGTAGAGCTGTGACAGACAGGTGGCCATCTTGCCGCTGCCGGGGCCTGGGGCGGTGACGATGACCAGTTCGCGGCTGGTTTCCACGTAGTCGTTCTTGCCGAATCCCTGGTCGCTGGCTATCAGTTCCACGCTGTGAGGGTAGCCGTCGATGGGGTAGTGTACATACGATTTGATGCCCATGCGTTCCAGCCTGTGCCGGAACTGGTCGGCGGCATTCTGTCCGGTGTAGTGCGTAATGACCACCGACCCCACCATGAAGTCACGCTTCATAAACTCGTCGCGCAGCCGCAGCACGTCTTCGTCGTAGGTGATGCCCAGGTCGGCGCGCACTTTGTTCTTCTCAATGTCTGCTGCGCTCACCACGATGACAATCTCTATCGAGTCGCGCAGTTGTGCCAGCATGCGCAACTTGGAGTCGGGCTTGAATCCCGGCAGTACGCGCGAGGCGTGGTGGTCGTCAAAGAGTTTGCCGCCCAGCTCCATGTAGAGTTTGCCGTCAAACTGCGCTATACGTTCGCGGATGTGCTCCGACTGAATCTTCAGGTATTTGTCGTTATCGAATCCTATCTTTGTCATGTTGCCGTTATTCTTTGATGTTAGGTAATTCCAGTCCAAGACCCTTCTTGCGGTCGACCACTTTCAGCACGAGGCCCAGCACGAGGGCGGCAACGCCCAGTAATGCCAGCATCACCAGCGGGGCTGTGTAGTCAAACTGTGTGGGGTCGGTAACGCCGGGGTTGGTGGCGTCGAGCACTTTGCCAATCAGCAGGGGGAAGAGCCACAGGCCGATGTTCTGAATCCAGAATATCAGGGCGTAGGCCGAGCCAATGACCTTGGCATCTACCAGCTTGGGTACCGACGGCCAGAGCGATGCCGGAACGAGCGAGAACGACGAGCCGAGCACCAGGATGGTGATATAGGCAATGATGATGCCTCCTGCCGACCCTTTGAACATGGGCAGGATGAAGGCGAACGTCAGGTGACAGCCTATCAGCAGCAGCGAGCCCAGCACCAGCATGGAGGCTGCCTTGCCGTGGTGGTCGAGATAACTGCCCAGGATGGGGGTGATGAGGACGGCCAGCAGGGGGAACACGGCAAAGATGGACTCTGCCGACTGGCGCATATAGCCCATATAGCAATAGGTGACGAGGGCTGCAATCGAGATGGCCAGCAGACTGTAGCGCTTGCCGTTCTCTTTCTGGAAGTTGCTGGCAAAGCCTGCCGCTGCCACGATGAGCATGATGATGTACTGTACAATGGTGACCGACTCAGAGGCCCAGAACGACCCTGCCTCGGGGGTGGTGAGCGTCAGGTTGCATTGGAGCATGTTCACGGCATATTTCTGGAAAGGGAAGATGGCCGAATAGTAGAGCACGCAGAGCAGGGCAACGAGCCAGAATCCGCTGTCGGAGAGTATCTTGCCTATGTCGCTCACCTTGAAGGGGTCGTCCTTCTCCTCGGCCTCGCCCGTCTGTTCGTCCAGCTTCTTGTCCATGACGAAGTAGACGATGGTCATGATCATGGCAATACACATGAGCACCACGCCGAAGGCTACCGAGCGGCTGACGCTGACCACGCCACCCAGACGGGCAAAGAAGGGTGAGAAAATCATGCAGGTGGCAACACCCAAGCGGGCCAGGGCCATCTCCGAACCCATGGCCAGAGCCATTTCGCGCCCCTTGAACCACTTGACGATACCGCGTGAGACGGTGATGCCGGCCATTTCGCAGCCGCAGCCGAAGATCATGAAGCCGCAGGCAGCAAACTTAGCCGATGCCGGCATGCCCTCGTAGAAGGGGCTGACGCCGAGTTCCTCGAACAGGGGAATGTAGTTCAGGTTCTCTGTAAACCATGTATCCAGTCCGCTGCCTATGAATCCGTCGCTCACGGCATACCATTTGATGCAGGCGCCTACCAGCATGACGGCGGCCGAGAGGACGGCTGTGAAGCGCACGCCCATCTTGTCGAGTATGATACCGGCAAAAATCAGGAAGAAGGCGAACACGTTGAGGAACACCTCTGAGCCCTGCATGGTGCCGAAGGCGGTGGAGTCCCATCCGCGTTCAGACTGCATAAGGTCCTTGATGGGCGAGAGGATGTCCATGAAGATGTAGCTGCAGAACATGGCCATGGCCAGCAGCAGCAAGGCGGTCCACCGCATGGCGGCAGAGTCGCGCAGAGTCTTTTGAATTGTCTGTGTCATGATGTCTTTTTTCGCAATTTGGGTGCAAAGTTACGAAAAAACGAGAGAAAAGCAAAGGAAAAAGCACGTTTTTTCTTTTGCTTTTCCGAGTGCCAGTAACTTCGGCAATGAGGTGTACTGATTTAGGTTGACAGTTTATACTTGAGAAATATGTGAATCAAATGCCTGTCCCCACGATTCGAAAATTATTCGACCTGTAAGGTTGAAAAATGACAAAAATTCGTAGTTAAATAACTTAAGTTTCGGAAGTAAAATGTATTGACATGAAATTATGCTATTAACTTTTCGTACATCTTTACAAACGGAGCTTTCCCGTCGGGCCTGTTAATCAAACTATCGATAAGTCTATCAGTGTCACAACCGCATATCTCCTCCAACTCCGCAGCTATCTCAATGATGAATTCAAGTATCCGTTGTGCAATGGCCAGTTCCATAGCATCATCCTTTGTCCCCCGGAACAATTCCCCGATGGTCTCATAGTCAGAGAATCTTTTGGCAACGGATAGTATGTTGTATTGCAGGCAAGCGATGGAGACGTGCGCAATCTGCGCAGCGAAGTGCCTTGACTGGCACTTGTCCATGCCTAACAGCCCTTTCTCTTCTTTGTTGCATACCTCTATGGCCCATCTCATGGAGTAAATCCTAAATGCCTGCTGGAAATCCAGCTTCATGTTGGTGGTGAGGTAAGCCCTCCACTTGTCCTGCCAGTTCTTCCGTGAGAAGAAAATCCTGACAGGCTTGTCATCGAGCATCACATCTGCTACCATATATGTATATCCGTACAACCTATGATGTTTCTTCTCAGACTTCCAAAGCCGTGACGCCAGGGTGTTGGCAGTGAGCATTTTTCCGTTATATGCGTATTGTGTCTTTGGCGCACCCGGATTTTTCCGTGGCTCTCTGCTGCCATGACTTACGGCAGCAGATCATCACAAAGAGGCAGCCAGTCATATATTGCGCGCATGCGCATATAGGAAAAAAGTATTTAAAGGGTGACAGGGTGACAGAACGCCGATGTACAGGGCGT
>CAMYZO010000139.1 GCA_947303855.1 uncultured Prevotellaceae bacterium | reverse complement strand
TGCTCATACTAAGCAACGTCTTCATGACGCTGGCTTGGTATGGGCATTTAAAATTATCCGAGACGGGCGTCAGCACACACTGGCCGCTGCTGGGCATCATCGTTTTCTCCTGGGGCATCGCTTTCCTGGAGTATTGCTGTCAGGTACCGGCCAACCGGCTGGGATTCATCGGCAACGGCGGTCCCTTCACGCTGGTACAACTCAAGGTGGTACAGGAATGTATCTCGTTAGCGGTCTTTGCCGTCATTGCCAATATCATGTTTCAGGGGCAGAACCTGCACTGGAACCATATCCTGGCCTTCCTCTTCATCATTCTGGCCGTCTACCTGGTTTTCATGAAATGACAATCGCTTAGCGGTTCAAAATGAAATCAGAGAAAGAACGGCTTTTCAAACGACTCAACGAACGCTTTGTCAAAGCTTTCGTCACTTACGGCCTGCTCACCGACGACGACCATGTGCTCATAGGACTCTCCGGCGGAAAAGACTCTCTGCTATTGACAGAACTGATGGCCAAACGCGCCAGAATAAGCCGGCCACATTTCCAGTTAGAGGCTGTCCATGTGAGGATGGAGAACATCCAGTATGAGACCTCTACTGACTTTCTGCAACAGTTCTGCGACAGTCTCAATGTCAACCTGCACATCGTCACCACACGCTTCGACGCCTCAGAAGACAAGCCCCCATGCTTTCTCTGCTCATGGTTTCGCCGCAAGCAGCTCTTCAACCTGGCCCAACAACTGGGATGCAACAAAATAGCCTTAGGACACCATCGCGACGACATCGTCCACACAACGCTGATGAACCTGATGTTCCAAGGACGATTCGGCACCATGCCCGCCAGACTGCGCATGCGCAAGATGCCCCTGAGCATCATCCGCCCGCTGTGTCTCATTGACGAGGCCGACATAACCCGTTATGCCACGCTCGCAGGCTATCAGAAACTCATTAAGCAATGCCCCTACGAGCACGACACCAACAGAACTGCCGTTGCCCAACTCTTCAGCCACATTGAGCAACTGAACCCTGAAGCACGGTTTTCCATCTGGAAAGCACTGGAATCAGAACAGAAACTCATTGAAGAATATTAAAAACATATAATTCTTGACCTAAAATACACCTTTTTTGAATTATTATCCGTATCTTTGTAGAACAAAAGAAGGAATGAAGTAATGAAAAACAGCCATCTGCTCATAGCAATACTCCTGATACTGATACTGACACCTGCCAACGCCCAGAAACAGTGGAAAAAAGTCAGGAAGGCAAATTCTGTCGTGGTGAAGGAGCCGACAGCCTTCGACAAGATGCTGGATAACACCCAACAAATCATCTTCGTTGACAGCGTCGTTGTTGACAAACAACAGTTTCTGCAGTACTACAGGCTGACAGCCGAGACAGGTACAGTCTCACTCTACAACGATTTCTTCCAGACCGATGAACAGCCCTACTCCACCGTCTACGTCAACCAGCTGGGCAACAAATGCTGGTATGCCAACGACGGCCACCTGTACACATCGGACCGCCTGAGCAACCAATGGAGCACCCCGCAGGAACTGGAGGGGCTCGGCACATTCCAGCGCACCAACTATCCGTTTATGCTCTCCGACGGCACAACGCTGTATTTCTCGGCCATCGGCGATGAAGGAGTGGGCGGACTCGACATCTACGTGTCACGCTACGACTCGGAGAACGGCAAGTTCCTGCTGGCCGAGAACCTGGGACTGCCCTTCAACTCTGAAGCCAACGACTATATGTATGCCGTCGATGAACTGAACGGCATCGGCTACTTTGCCACCGACCGCCGCCAGCCAGAGGGCAACGTGTGTATCTACACCTTCATCCCCAACGAAAAGCGCATCATCTACCACGCCGACCAACTGGATGAGGCCACCATACGCAGTCGGGCCAGAATTGACCGCATTGCCGACACATGGGGCGACGGACAGGCACGTCAGGAAGTACTGAACAGAATCAAACAGATAGAGAAGAAACAGATACAAAAGGACAACAAGCAGGAATTCCTGTTCGCCATCAACAACGACATTACCTATTACAACATGTCAGACTTCCGCAATCCTGACAGCCGCACCTGCTTCGAAGAACTGACGAAAATGCAGCAGCAATTCAGCAAGCTTGCCGACGAGCTGGAGAAATCGCGTACCAGCTATGCCACAAAAGCCCCAGGTAACGAGAAAAACGCCCTGAGAGCCCAAATACTGGGCTACGAGCAAGAGTACTACCAACTGGAACAAGACATACACCAACTCGAGAAAAAAATTCGTAACAACGAAATAAAATTCTTAAATCCTTAGGCCTATGAACACAAAAAAAACATTCCCAGAATCAGAGCTGATCATCAACGCCGACGGCTCATGTTTCCACCTCCACCTGAAGCCCGAATTCCTGGCCGACAAGGTGATTCTTGTAGGCGACCCTGCCCGCGTCAACACCGTTGCAGCTCACTTCGATACCATTGAGCACGAAGTAAGCAGCCGTGAGTTCCACACCATCACCGGCACATACAAAGGCAAGCGCATAACCTGCCAGAGCCACGGCATCGGATGCGACAACATCGACATTGTGGTCAACGAACTCGACACCCTGGCCAACATCAACTACCAGACACGCGAGGAATACGACGAGCACCGCACACTCACCATGGTGCGCATAGGCACCTGCGGCGGCTTGCAGCCTTACACCCCCGTGGGCACCTTCATTGCCTCAGTCAAGAGCATCGGCTTCGACGGACTGCTGAACTACTATGCCGGACGCAACGTCGTCTGCGACATCGACATGGAGAAGGTCTTCTGTCAGCACATGCAGTGGAACCCCATCAAGGGCGCTCCCTACGTGGCCGTGGCCGACGAAGGACTGATAGAGCAGATTGCACAGGACGACATGGTGCGCGGCTACACCGTTGCCTGCGGCGGCTTCTACGGACCACAGGGACGCATACTGCGTGCCGACGTGCTCGACCCCGAGCAGAACAAGAAGATAGAAGCCTTCGAATACGAAGGCATGAAAATCTGCAACTTCGAAATGGAGTCCTCCGCACTTGCCGGCCTGGCCTCGCTCCTCGGCCACCGCGCCATGACCTGCTGCATGGTCATCGCCAACCGCTATGCCAAGGAGATGAACACCGAGTACAAGAACTCCATCGACACCCTCATCGGAAAGGTTCTAGACCGTATATGAACGATACCATCTGTGCCATCGCAACGCCACCAGGCGGAGCCCTTGGCATCATACGTGTGTCAGGTCCACAGGCCTTATCCGCCGTCAGCACACTCTGCAATGTTCGCTGTGACTCTGTCGCAGCGAACACTGTTCATTTCACCCGCATCATCGACCCCCATGCAGCCCAGCACGAGCCTATCGACGAAGCCATCATCACCGTCTTCCGTGCCCCACACTCCTATACGGGCGAAGACAGCGTTGAGATATCCTGTCACGGTTCGCGCTATATCTTAAATACGGTGTTGGAACTGCTGGTGCAGCAAGGCTGTCGCATGGCACGGCCTGGCGAATACACTATGCGCGCCTACCTCAACGGCAAGATGGATCTCTCACAGGCGGAAGCCGTTGCCGACCTTATCGCTTCCGCCAATAGCGCCACCCACCGAATAGCCATGTCACAGCTGCGTGGCGGCATTTCCACAGAACTCTCCCGACTGCGTGAACAACTGATAAACCTCACATCATTACTCGAACTTGAACTCGATTTTTCAGACCACGAAGATCTTGAATTTGCCGACCGTCCAGAATTGTTGGCCTTGGCACAGCAGACTGATAACCACATCACCCGCTTGGCCGACTCATTCCATACGGGTAACGCCCTGAAAAACGGCATTCCAGTAGCCATCGTGGGTGCTCCCAACGTGGGCAAATCAACTCTGCTCAACGCCCTTTTAGGCGAAGAACGTGCCATCGTCAGCGACATCCAAGGTACTACGCGCGACGCCATCGAAGACACTATACTTCTTGGAGGCATCACCTTCCGCTTCATTGATACAGCAGGCATACGTCACACCTCAGACTCCGTTGAACAGATGGGCATCGAGCGTTCGATAGCCGCCGTGCAGCGTGCCCAGATTATTCTGATGATGACCGAACCTGGTGTCCCCTACCCCGACATCACCGTGCGCAACGACCAGACCCTCATCCGTATCGAGAACAAGACCGAGCACTTCCAGGCCAAGTTCGGCATAGGTCTCGACCACCTACGCCAGCAACTCATCGATGCCGCCCCCAAGACCTCCGACTCCGACGTCATCGTCACCAACGCCCGCCACTATGAGGTCCTCTGTCGCGCCCACGACCATCTGAAGCGAGTCATCAACGGCCTTCAGCAACAACTAAGCGGAGACCTTCTCTCTGAAGACCTCCGCCTCACGATTGACACCCTTGCAGAAATCACGGGTGGACAAATCACCCCCAACGAAGTATTAGGAAACATCTTTAAAAACTTCTGCGTGGGCAAGTAATTGATTATCAACAACTTAGAACAATTTGAATAAACTATTACTAAAGCTCTCATTTTGAGGGCTTTTGTTGTGTTAAGTGTTCTTAATTGCTCTTTGTTATTCCAAGTTATTTTAGCTATTTTTGTACCCTATTTCTACCCCGAGGCTAAATTTGGGGCAAAATTTAGGGAAAAATCGGGTCACCTGCATAACCGCGTGTAATCATCCACACTAAAATCGTGATAATTTCGTTTTAATAAGAAACGATATATCACAATGAACCCACAATACGAAATACTTGCCAAGTGCCTGTTGCCAGAGCATATGTTGGAATGGTTTGATTTGAGGAATGTAGAGATTAAGCCGCGAGAGAAGAAGTCCAAACAGGATGAACAGATTGCAGAATACAGTCCCAATGTCATTCATCTGTATCTTGATGAGAATGACTTGACACCGGACAACCGTGAAGACCTTCGCCCTAACGGTTTTACTCCTGCCAAGACTTTTCACGACTTTCCCATTCGTGGCCAAGAGGTGCTATTACATGTGCGTCGCCGTCGCTGGCTTGATGCAGAAGGGCGTAATGTCATGTCCGAGTTTGACTTCATTCAGG
>CAMYZO010000138.1 GCA_947303855.1 uncultured Prevotellaceae bacterium | reverse complement strand
TAATTGGCGTTCACCTCGATGGCGCTTTCGTTCTTCAGCCGCGGACAGCCGATGTAGTCGTACTGGTCGAACGTGTTGTTCAGGTAGTAGCCGTAGGCCTCCGTCACCGTGGGGGCACGGCTGCCCCAGCCGATACCGGCAGAAAAAAGACTGGCGGCCGACTGCAGTTGGTAGCTGGCGGCTATGCGGCCGGTGGTCTGATGATACTGCTGCTGCATGCCCGGGAAGAAAACGCTCAGCGCCTGATATCCCTCGTCGCTGTTCAGCCGTTGGTGCTGCCACGACAGTTTTCCCGTGAAGTGCAACGTTGAGGAGGCCGTCAGCCGGATGTCGTCGGCCAGCGCGGCACCCACGTTCAGCGTTCCCACGTCGGGCCAGGTCACCATATACATGGGTGCTGCGCCGCCGGGATACATGGTCATGTCGGCAAACAGCCGGTTGTAGTAGCCGTCGATGTTCAGTCTGGCCGTATGCCTTCCTGCGCTGCCGGTCAGCAGCGAGTAGGCGCCCGCCGTCCAGCTCTTGCCCGGCATGTCCATGTGTATTTCCACGTCGGGGCGCTTGGTGTCGTCCATGATGTGCGTGATGTGGTTATAGTATACCTTTGTCTCCCATGTCTCCAGCTTCGAGTCGTTGAAAAGATGCTTGTAAGCCAGCGACGTGATGATGGCCTCGGCCTTGGCCACGTCCATGTTCAGGGCCGGATAGCCCACGTCGGTGGCGCGGTCGGCAATGAGCGTTGCCTCCGCTATGTCGTTGGCGGTCAGCCGTAAGCCGCCGTTCACAAAGGCATTCACCTTCTGGAACTGCGAGAACTCCACCTCGCGGCTGCCTCCCGCCTTGTAGTTGCCGGCATGGCGATAGAAGGCGCCGCCGTTCACATAGACGCTCTGAGCCGAGTAGGCTCCGTCGGCACCGTACACCTGCAAGTGGCCGTTGCCTTCGTAGCCTGCCGTCAGGGTGGCCGCACGCGGTGCCGCGCCGAATCCCGCCTTGCGCAGTCTGAGGTCAAGCGCCCCGCCGATGTTTCCCGTTGCCTGCGGGTTGCCGTTGAGTCCGCTGCTGAGGCTGATGCTCTGCAGGTTGCCGCTTTCCACATACGAGGAGACGGGGTCCATCTTGTCGGTGCAGGCATAGAATATCTTCATGCCGTCGATGGTGGTCGAGAGGCGCTCAGTCTGCATGTTGTTCACCATCGGTTCCCAGGCATACGATCCGCGGCGCACCAACTCCACGTGCGACAGCTCCCGCAGGTGTTCGTCGATAGAGGCCACCTGTCCCTTGGCCGACCGTTTGCCGCCCTGTCCGCGTGATACGACCACCACCTCGTCCAGATGTTGCGGCGAGGTGGTGAGGGTGTCGTTGGGAAGTCCTATTATCGCAAAGAGTAATCCTATCATACAATCCTATAAAACAATCTTGTCTTCTCTCTCATCTTTCATCTATATCGTTACATCCCAGTAGAGCGAGCTTAGCTCTTCGCCGCCAGCCACGATGTTTCCCTGCTGGTCCTTCACCGTCAGGTGAATGCGCCAGAGTCCCGTCATCGTCAGGTTGATGCTGCCTTTGTAGCTGCCGTCGTTCTGCTTCAGCAGTGGCGTGTTATTGGGCGACGTGTGGTTGCCCATGTCGGGCATACGCGGGTCGATGTCGATGGTGAACGTCTCCGAAGCCTGTGCGTAGGGTACAGTAGCGGTTGCTGACTTCTTCGACACATAGGCCCTGATGTCGTTCGTTCCCGTCTGCCATTCATTGGGATTCACCAGCGAGAGGTAGTAGGTGTCGCTGCCCACTTTGAACGACTTCAGCCACGACTGGCCCTCGGGCAGGGCGCTGACGGTGATGTCCTTTTCCACCACGCTTTGCTTGCTGTCCACCACCTGCACATCGTACGACAGTGTCCACGAGCCAGCCTCACTGGTGTTCATGAGGAACGACACCCAGCCACGCTTCACGGCCAGATAACCGTCGTTGAACGATTCCACGCTGTTGCCCACGGGTGTGCTGTGCTTCATGTTCATCTTGGTCATCAGCATCACGGGCGTCAGACCTGTCACGTTGAAGTTCTTGACGTAGTTGCCGTTCTTTTTCTTCGTTGCCACAAAGAAAATCTCGTTGTAGCCCACATGGAACGAGCCGTCCGGCGAGTAGGCAAACACATTATATTGTCCGTCGACTACCGTCGAAAGCTCAGGGATGATCTTCACCGTCTGCAGGAACCGATACACCTGCAGCGCCTCCTCGGCCGAGCAGCAGTCGATGTCGCCGTCTATTGTGATACCTGGGATGTCGATAGCCTGACCGCCCCAATCGTCGTTCGAGTTGCAAGAGGACAGTCCCACCAGAACTATCCCTGCGAGAAACAATCTCATTACCTTTTTCATATCGTTACTATTTTAGAAGTTTATCGAGTGCAAAGGTACGGCGATTTCGTGGATGCCACAATCGCCTTTTCGCGGCATTTCATATACCAAACGTTTGGCATAAGCCCGCAACGCTATTTCTCCCTCATGATGTTCAGGATGACATCCTCGGTTTCCACCATACCGGGAGAGGCTATTCTCCCGATATTCCGCATGGTCTGCTCAGCCGATTGCCCGTTGATGCCATGAGTCTTGCCGATGGCGATTCCGGCTAATGCAAAGTCAACGGCCTGGTAGGCAGCATCTACGGCCACGATGCCCTTCATCGTACACCCATGATTGCCTCCGTCGCAGATCATGCCTGTAATACTTGACGCCATGTTCTGGATAACGGATGCAAGAGTCTTCAGCGTACCCCCTTTCAGGAAAGCCAGTCCACAGGCCATGCCTGTTCCTGCTGCAATGGCGCACCCGCAGAATGCCGAAAGCTTGCCCGAATACTCCTTGATATACATACACACAAGATAACTCAGTGCTGTTGCGCGCAGCAACTGTTCCTCGCTGTAATGGTTTACCCGGGCCGATGCATAGAGCGGCAGGGTTGCAATAATGCCGTGAGCCCCGCTACCCGTGATACTCATGGCTGGACGGGAGAGTCCTAACACACGAGCCTCGATGGCGGCATTGCAGAGCAGAGAGGCCGAGAGTTGTTCGTTGTCTGAGATGATGCGCTGCCCGTTCTTCTTATAAAGATGGTGTGAGAAACTTGTCCTGCGGCTTTCGAGAGCCTGCTCGAAGAGTGCAAGGTTAAGGTCGTAGGCCTTGTTGATGAAGCGGATTTCGTCTACGGGAACTGTCTGAGCATAACGCAGGAGCTGGCGCAAAGTGTAGCGATGAATAGCGGGCTTACGGTCTGCAAAGGTTTTGTCTGACGACTCGTCAGCATAGACAGTCTTGCCGTTTTCCGTTATCTCCGTTATGTGGGTATGGCTGTCGCGGATGGTCACAGTGGCTTGTCCCTCGCTGGTCTTGACTTCAGCCAGGATGTGGATGCGGCTGCTGATGTCGCCTAAGTCAACATTTATTCGTCCGGCTTTGACCAGTTCACGTGCTTTACGGTTGTCGGCTGCCGTCACGCCATCAAGGCACTCAAGTCCTTTCTTCGCATTGGCTGCAACAAAGCCCAAGGCCGCAGCATGTTCGTTGCCAACCTCGTGACTGTTAGGAATGCCACAAGTAAATGCATTCTTATACATGCCACTATTCAGTACCAGACGTACCTCTTCCAGTTCACCACTGACATGCTCCTTAGCCTTGGCAACAGCAAAGGCTATGGCGCCAGGTTCTGTCACTCCCAGCGCAGGACGCATGTCGCTGCATATCAGTTTCGTCAGTTCCTTCATGGTATTGTTCTTTTATATCCTGTTAAGCATGCTATGAGCATCACGACGAACAGGACCCAGGGGTAGAGGGCAGTAAGAAAAACATCGCTGACCTGAATATTCGCCCCGCAGGCTGATGCTTCAACTCCCTTCTGCAACAATAGTACGCAACCACCATAGGGTAGAATAAACGGGAAAGTGCAGATGATGGTTGCCAACAGTGTGGTGCGGCGATAGGGATGCAGTCCGTGCTGCTGGCCGATGCTGTTGACGAAGGGGGCTATGCAGATATTGGCTATGGTGTTGACCGCAGCGATGAGGATGCCTGCCAGCGACACCAGTGAGAAGATGGTCAGCTCGGCACTTCTCTTGGAGTGGATAATCCGGGTGTTCAGCTTCCCGATAATGTTATCCATACACCCGCTACGGATAATGATGCCCGAAAGCGATACCACCACCATCAGCAGGATGCAGATATTGCTCATGCCGGCAATGGCGTCAACAACGGCACCGCTCACCTTGCCTTGTTCAATCTGCAGCAGCAGGCTGATGTCAAACAGATGAAATGCCCATCCGATAAAGGTTGCCGAAAGTATGCCTGCGAAGAGTGAGATGAAAATGTTTATCCTGTGGAATGACAGCAGAACAACCAGAAGAGTAGGAAGCAGCATGGCCAGTCCATGAGGTTGCAAGACATTGTCGTGATGAGTAACGCCCGATGCAGAACCACCTGATTCCAGTATGCCAAGTCCCGTAAACAATATCAAGGTAACCACCATGGCAATGCCGACAAATAACAATCTGTTTCTCACAGTACCGCCAATGTCTGCCACCATTTCTCTGTTTTGGTATGCTTGTGTGCTGGCAGCAATGACAGCGGTGTCGGATATTGGAGCAATACTGTCGCCAAGGGCTGCTCCAGACAAGATGGCACCGCCCAGCAAGGCGGGATTGCCACCTAACAGTATGCCGGCAGGGAACAGCGTGATGCTCATGGCGCTGATGGTTCCAAAGCCTGATCCGGTACTGATAGCAAACAAGCTGGAAAACAAGAACACTACAACAGTAAATGCTGCTGCTCCGATGTTTAACTCGTGAGCTGCCCACACCAGTCCTTCTACGATATGCCCTTCTTTCAATATTGCTCCGTAGATGCCGACTATCAGCCAGAGTAGCGTGGCGGTAACAGCAGTTCTGCTACCAAAGAATTCGAAGATGGTGCTCCAGTATTCTTCAGCATTTTCCGCGAGTAATGCTCCTATTAGTATGGCTACAATACCAATGGCAACCAGCAGGTTCATGTCAACGGCGCCGACAAATGACAATCCGATGGCGCTGGCTACAAAGAGGGTAAACGGGACGAGTGGCCTTAGTGTGTGATTACGCATGCTTATTTCCGCCAAAAAAGATTACACAGACTACACAGAGTTGGACTATGCCAGGCCGTCTGTGTTTTCTGTGTAATCTGTGGTTATTTATAAAGAGTCAATATTTTAATATCCGGGGTTCTGTGCGATGCCGAGATCCTCGCCCGACAGGCCTTTGGGGATGGGCTGGCGGTAGTGCTTGCCGCGCACGTTGTTGTATTTAGCCACCAGGTGGTTGTGAAC
>CAMYZO010000137.1 GCA_947303855.1 uncultured Prevotellaceae bacterium | reverse complement strand
CCTGGGACCTCCAGATTATGAGTCTGTTGCTCTAACCAACTGAGCTACAAGTCCTAATTTGCGGATGCAAAGGTACATTAAAAAAATGAAATATCCAAATTTTTTTGCGAATTTAGCGAAAATATTCTTACCTTTGCTGCCTAAATGAAAGTAGTGTACCTGAATCGCGATGCTTATACGTCGTCCCCATGCGTTGCCACCATTGGTTTTTTCGATGGTGTACACCTTGGTCATCACCACCTGATTCAGCAGGTGAAGTCAGTAGCGCGTGAGTCTGGCCTGTCGTCCATGTTGGTCACGTTTATCCGTCATCCGCGTCAGGTGCTTCACTCCGACTGGCAACCTCAGCTGCTGTCGTCGTTCGACGACAAGGTAGCGTTGCTGTCGGCGACGGGTGTTGACAAGTTGGTGGTATTGTCGTTCGATGCGCAGATGGCGGCCCTGTCGGCTCGCGACTTTATGAGCGACGTGCTGCAGCGGCAGTTAGGGGTGCGAGTGCTGTTGACGGGCTATGACAACCATTTCGGTCACCGTGGTGCCGGTTCCACTGAGGGCTTTGCCGATTACGTGGCGTACGGCCGTCAGCTGGGCATTCGTGTGGTGCTGGGCACCCCCTTCTCTGTTGGCGACATCCGTGTCAGTTCGTCAAAGATACGCCATTTCCTGAGCAGCGGCGATGTTGAGCAGGCAGCCCGCTGTCTGGGGCGTCCCTACACGCTGTCCGGTCGTGTGGTCAGCGGCGAGCATATCGGCACCGGTCTTGGTTACCCTACGGCCAACATGCAGCTGTCAGATGCCAGCCGTCTTATTCCCGCTACCGGTGCCTATGCCGTTCAGGTCAGTGTCGACGGCCATGCCCCGACGCTGAACGGTATGATGAATATTGGCAGTCGTCCGACGTTTCATGGCGACCGTCAGACGCTGGAGACCCATATTTTCCATTTCGACGGCAACCTCTATGGTCGCAGTCTGTCGGTTAGCTTTGTCAGCCGCCTGCGCCCTGAGCTGACCTTTGACAGCGCTGAGGCCTTGGCAGCCCAGCTTGCTGCCGACGCCCGCCGTTCCGAAGAAATCCTTCACCACCCCTTAGAATTATGAAGAAAGCCATTATTTATACCTTACTTTTCGTGGCTATCCAGGCCCTGTTGCCTGTTCTTATCCAGCAGGCGCTGGGTCTCATTACCGGCACAGTGCCAGTCATGGATGCCAAGCTGATGATTATCTGCCTGACGGCCAACAGCGTGGCCGTTCTTGCCCTGTTCTTCCTGATGCGCTGGACGCAGGTGTCGCGCAGCTATGTCCGTTCCCGTCCCTGGGGCGTGCTGTTCTGGTGTGCGCTGGCCGCTGCCGGTGCCGTCATTCCCTCGACCTGGCTGCAGGAGCAGATGCCCGAGTTGCCCAATTTTGCCGAGCAGGAGTTCGACATGATACTGAAAGACCGTTGGGGCTATCTGGCCGTAGGGCTGCTGGCGCCCGTCTGCGAGGAGCTGGTGTTCCGTGGTGCCGTGCTGCGTTCGCTGTTGCGGTGGGCGGGCCACCACTGGGTGGCCATTTCCATCTCTGCGCTGCTGTTCGCCCTGGTCCATGCCAACCCCGCGCAGATGCCCCATGCCTTTGTCATTGGTCTGCTTCTCGGCTGGCTCTATTACCGCACAGACAGTGTGGTGCCCGGTGTGGTCTATCACTGGGTGAACAACAGCATAGCCTACGTGGTTTACAATCTCTACCCCGACCCGTCGCTACGGCTTATCGATATTCTGGGTGGCAGTCAGCGCTCTGTGGCTGCCGCCGTCCTCTTCTCGCTGTTCATTCTGCTGCCGTCGCTCTATCAGCTCAACCTGCGTCTGCGCAAGGCAGCGTAAGTGGGGGGAGCGCACAGGACACAAAAAAAGAACCGCCGCGAAACCTTCGTGGCGGTCTTTCTTTCCTTTGTGTTTCAAGTATGTTATGAAAATTTGAGAGAACAGAAACTTCACAGTTTCCTTTTGTTTTTGATTGTGTTTTTAATTGACTGATGTTTTATAGAGAAAGCATAGAAAAAAATATTCCTTTTAATACTTCGGCAGCTCCGTCTGCGCCTTGACGCTGTCGTCGAGCGTTATCTCTGCCTGCACCGGCCCGGCAATGTTCATGGAGTCAGTCTGCTGGTGGTATTTGGCATACTCCTCGCGCGGGTTGTCCCATCCGCGGTCCCATGGAGCCTGGGCGGCGTTGCCCAGTGTCAGGACGATGGCCACGATGGCGGCAGCCTTGAAGAGCGGCTTCAGTCGCTGCGTCAGCGTGATGACCTGTGCCTTGACCGGCTCCCCTTGTTCTATGAGCGACATCATCTTTTCGTCGAACTTGTCGCCGAGGGGTTCCTCCTGCTGAGCCTCATAGCTGAAGAGCGTCTGGTATTTCATGAGCCAGACGGGTACATCCTCCTGTGTGAAGAACGAGCGCAGGATCTCTTCCTCCTTCAGTGTGGTCTCACACTGGAAGTAGCGTTCCAACAGTTGTTCAATGTACTTATAATCCATATTCTTCAGCTAAGATGTATTTCTGTTTGATGGCCTGACGTGCTCGGAAGATGTTGACTTTCACCTGTTCCTCGCTGATGTTCATGATGGCCCCTATCTCCTTGTAGCTTTTCCCTTCGAAGTCGCGCAGCTGCATCACTGTGCGCTGTTTCTCGGGCAGGCCGTTCAGTATTTCCTTCACCACGCGGATGCGGTCCTGCTGTATGGCCTGTTCTTCGGGGTTGGCGCTGTGGCTGTAGTCTGGTGCGTCATGCTCGTCGGCGTCGAGGCTCTGTTCGTTGTTTCCCATTTTCCGGGTTTTGTCGAGCGCTATGTTCCGGCATGTTGTCATGCAGAAGGCCTCTATGGACTCAATCTGCTCCCACTGTGCGCGCCGGTTCCAGACTTTCATCAGTGTTTCCTGTACGGTGTCCTCTGCGTCCTCCGGGTTGAGCGTAATGCGCATAGCCAGTCTGTAGAGCTTGTTCTTCAGCGGCAGGATATCGTTTTGGAAACTGATTTTCTTCATCCCCTCTAATAGATAAGACGATTGACCGGTGGGAAAGTTACATGGTTAGCCGAAAAAAACAGATTTTTTTATTTGATGACGGTGCCCTGCTGTCCGTCGATGGCCGTTGCCAGTGTGATAATCACCTGCTTGACGCCCGCCTCCACGGCCCCCAGCGCGTTCTCTATCTTGGGCAGCATGCCGCCGCTGATAGTGCCGTCCTGGCGGTAGCGTTCAAAGTCGCTGCGTGTGATGACCGGTATCACGCTCTCGTCATCGTCGGGATTGCTCAGCACCCCTTTTTTCTCGAACGAGAAGATGAGCGTCACGTCGTACAGTCCGGACAGTGCCTTAGCCGTCTCCGATGCCATGGTGTCGGCGTTGGTGTTCAGCATGTTGCCCTGGCCGTCGTGGGTGAGCGGTGCTATGACGGGCACGAGCCCTTCTTCGATGAAATGGGCAATTTTCTCGCCGTCGACGGCTTTCACGTCGCCTACGAATCCATAGTCGATGCCGTTCTTCAGCGGTCGTTTCGCCGAGCGTATGATGTCGCCGTCGGCTCCCGTCAGTCCCACGGCGTTCACGCCCTCTGCCTGCAGCAGTGCCACGACGCGCTTGTTCACCAGTCCGCCGTAGACCATGGTCACCACCTCCAGCATGTCGGCGTCGGTGATACGCCGTCCGTCCACCATCTTCGTCTCTATGCCCAGTGTTGCCGCCACTTTAGTAGCCCGTCGGCCACCGCCGTGTACCAGCACCTTGCGCCCTTTGATGGCGCTGAAGTCCTTGAGCAGCTGTGCCAGCTGAGCCTCGTCCTCGACGACGGCTCCTCCCACCTTAACTATTGTCAGTTTCTCTTTCATTGTCTATTCCAGATAAGTATAACCGTAGAGTCCGCTGCGGTAGGTGCTCAGGAACTCCTTACCCTCCTCCAGCGTAATCCTGCCCTCCTTGACGCTCTTTGTCACCCATATCTCTAACTGTCTGACCAGCTTCTTCGGGTTGTACTGCACATACTCCAGCACCTCTTCCACTGTCTCGCCGTCAATAATCTGGTCGATATGGTAGTGTCCGTCCTTCACCGATATGTGTACGGCGGTCGTGTCGCCGAACAGGTTGTGCATGTCGCCCAGAATCTCCTGGTAGGCGCCCACCAGGAACACGCCAAGGTAGTAAGCCTCGTTTCTGCGCAGGGCATGCACGGGCAGTGCGTGCGAGTTATGGCGGTTGGTGACGAACGAGGCTATCTTGCCGTCGCTGTCGCAGGTGATGTCCTGCAGTGTGGCGTTACGTGTAGGCCGTTCGTTGAGCCGCTGTATGGGCATGATAGGGAACACCTGGTCGATGGCCCATGAGTCGCTGAGGCTCTGGAAGAGCGAGAAGTTGCAGAAGTATTTGTCGGCCAGCAGCTTGTCGATGCTCATCAGCTCCTCTGGCACGTGCTTCAGCGTCTTTGCCAGGGCGTGAATCTCGTGGCAGACGCTCCAGTACATAGCCTCGATCTCGGCCCTCGTCTTCAGGTCTACGATGCCGTGGCTGAACAGGTCGAGCACCTCCTCGCGTATCTGTTCGGCGTCGTGCCAGTCTTCGAGCACGTTGCGCGGGCTCAGGTTGTCCCATATCTCGTAGAGGTCCTTCACCAGCTGGTGCGAGTTCTCGTCGGGTTCAAACTCCTCAGGCATCTCCGGCAGCGAGGCCGTCTCCAGCACGTTGATGACCAGCACCGAGTGGTGTGCTGCCAGCGAGCGCCCGCTCTCGGTAATCAGGTTGGGGTGGGGCAGTCCGTTCTTGTTGGCAGCCTCCACGAAGGTGTAGATGCAGTCGTTGACATACTCCTGTATGCTGTAGTTCACGCTGCTCTCGCTCGACGGCGAGCGTGTGCCGTCGTAGTCGACGCCCAGTCCGCCGCCGCAGTCCACGAACTCCACGCCGTAGCCCATCTTGTGCAGCTGTATGTAGAACTGCGATGCCTCGCGCAGCGCCGTCTGTATGCGCCGTATCTTGGTAATCTGGCTGCCTATGTGGAAGTGAATGAGCTTCAGGCAGTCGCGCATGTCCTTCTTGTCGAGCATGTCGAGTGCCTCCAACAGCTCGGCGCTGGTCAGTCCGAACTTCGAGGCGTCGCCTCCGCTCTCCTCCCATTTGCCGCTGCCGCTCGATGCCAGCTTGATGCGGATGCCGATGTTGGGCCTGACGTCGAGCTTCTTGGCAATCTTGGCAATGATGTCCAGCTCGTTCAGTTTCTCCACGACGATGAAGATACGCTTGCCCATCTTCTGTGCCAGCAGGGCCAGCTCTATGTACGACTGGTCCTTGTAGCCGTTGCAGACGATGACCGAGTCGCTCTGGCACT
>CAMYZO010000136.1 GCA_947303855.1 uncultured Prevotellaceae bacterium | reverse complement strand
AAGTGGGCATAGCGGTCGAACTTCAGACGGTCGAAGACAGCCACCACGCCGATGTTCTTCATGCGGCGGTACTGCACAATGGCGTCGAAGATAATCTGGCGGTGGGCGTCGATGTCCTGCAGCTTATGCCAGGTGACGTGCTTCAGGAAGGCCGACACGGGGAAGATGGCGCGTGCCGTCAGCCAGCGGCTCATGTTGTTGCGCATGACGTGAAAGGACAGCGAGTCGGCGGGAATCTTGAAGATGTTGTCCTGCAGATCCTTCAGCGACGAGATGCGCGCTATCTCGCGCTTCGTCTGCGGGTCACGGAAGATGAAGTCGCCGAATCCCATGTGCTCCTCCATGATACGGTGCAGGTCGACGTTCATCTTCGTTGAGTTCTTGTCGATGAAGTGGAAACCCTCGGCAAGGGCCTTCGCGGCGTTCACGGTCTCGCTGGAGTCGAGGATCAGCGGCACGTACTCGTCGCGCCGGCGTATCTCGCGCAGCAGCTTCAGGCCGGCCTCGGGGTCGCCCTCTTCCACATGGCTCAGCCGGCCCGGCACGATCTTCATGGGGAAACGGGTGTCGCTGATGACGCCCAGCGTATTCTCATGATACTTCTCGTAAATCTCCATGGCCTCCTCGTAGTTCGTGGCCAGCACCACCTTCGGGCGTCCGCGCTTACGCTGGGCGGCGGCGTGGGGGTTGAGGGCCTCGGTAGAGAAGCGCTTCGACTGCGCCAGGATATAGTTATAGAGGTTGGGCAGCACGGAGGAGTAGAAGCGGATGTTGTCTTCAACAAGCAGAATCATCTGCACGCCGGCCTCGCGGATGTCGTGCTCAATGTTCATCTTGTCCTCCAGCAACTTGATGATCGACACAATGAGATTGGTGTTGCCCAGCCAGCAGAAGACGTAGTCGAACACCGACATGTCCTCATCCTGAATGCGCTTGGTGATACCGTGCGAGAAGGGCGTCAGCACCACACAGGGGATAGAGGGATGGGCCGCCTTCACCTCGCGGGCCACGGTGAAGGCATCGTTGTCGGCATTACCCGGCATACAGATGACCAGGTCGATGTCGGTGGTCTGCAGCACCTCACCAGCCTCCTCGGTGGTCGACACCTGAGTGAAGGTGGGCGGGTAGCGCATGCCCAGTTCCATATACTCGTCGAAAATCTTTTCGTCGATGCGCCCGTCGTCCTCCAGCATGAAGGCGTCGTAGGGGTTGGCCACGATGAGCACATTGAAGATGCGCCGTGTCATAAGATTCACAAACGACACGTCTTTCAGCAGAAACTTGTTCCACTGTGGCGGTATGTTGTTGTTTTCGTCCATCATAAGCTATAGCGGTTCAGTCACTTGACAGCAGCCTTGCCGACCATGCCGGCAAAGTCTTTCTCGTTTCTTTATTAATAACGGTGCAAAGGTGCAAATTATTTTTGAGAAAAGAGAAAGATTTCGGGAAAAAACAACAAGTCTTTTTCGACTTATAGTCTGGTTTCCGGCACTACCTGACCATCAAGCAAGTTCACTATTCGCTGGGCGTAGCCGGCGTCGCGCTCCGAGTGGGTCACCATCAGCACGGTGGTGCCTTCCTGGTTCAGCCGGGTCAACAGCTGCATCACCTCCAGGCCGTTCTTCGAGTCGAGGTTACCCGTCGGCTCGTCGGCAAGGATGAGCTTGGGATTCATCACGACGGCACGGGCAATGGCCACGCGCTGCTGCTGACCGCCGGAGAGCTGCTGGGGGAAGTGGTGGGCGCGATGCGAGATGGCCATGCGGCGCAGCACCTCTTCTACACGCTGTTTACGCTCCTTCTTGGGAACGCCGAGGTAGGTCAGCGGCAGTTCCACGTTCTCCTCAACATTGAGTTCATCAATCAGGTTAAAACTCTGGAACACAAAGCCTATATGGCCCTTGCGCACCCTTGTGCGCTGGCTCTCCTTGAGCTGTCCCACGTCCTCGCCGTCGAGCCAATAACGCCCACTGGTGGGGTTGTCTAAAAGGCCCAGGATGTTGAGCAATGTTGATTTACCACAGCCCGACGGCCCCATGATGGCCACGAACTCACCTTTCTTCACTTCGAGCGACACACCGCCCAATGCTACGGTCTCCACCACCTCTGTGCGAAAGACCTTCTGAATGTTTTCTAACTTAATCATAATCTTTTTTGCTCGCAAAATTACGCCAATAAAACGAATCCGCCAAGGTTTTCGGCCCCAGCGGATGCAGATTGTCTAAAAATTAGACACCTCAGCGTATGATTTTTAGACAGTTTTTTGTACTTTTGTACTCAAGAATGTCATCGTAGGGGTAATGATTTCCTCTGCTCATCTGTATTATAGATAAAAGCGAGACGAGATGCAAGACAGAACAGAACAATTCAAGGAACTCTTCCTTTCGGAGTACCAGAGGATGTACAAGGCAGCCTACATCCTGCTGGGCGACGAAGACGAGGCGAAAGACGCGGTACAAGACGTCTTTGCCCAGCTGTGGAACGGTACCACTCCACTGCGTGAAGAGAGCCGGCGTGCATTTCTGTTGACTTGTGTACGTAATCGCTGCCTCAACATGATTGCCCAACGCCAAAAGGTATCAGCCGTTCCGGAAGATATGGCGACTGCTGACGCCGTGGCCGACGACGAGCTGATAGCAGCCATCAACCGCTATATCGACGAAAGGCTGACACCCCAGACGAGCCGCGTCATACGCATGCACTTCGACGAGGAGCAGTCGTATAAGGAGATTTCCGGCAAACTCGGCATCAGCCTGTCGGCAGTCAACAAGCATATCGTGCAAGGATTGAGGAAGCTACGTTCAACCTTTAAAAGCAGAGAAGTATGACAAGAGAAGAAAGACTGAAGATGCTGTTGCATCCAGAGCAATACACAGACGAGCAGATAGACAGGATGCTTGACGATACCGACATCAGCACCCCTGACGCCCTTGAGCAGTGGCAGCACTTCGAGGCCGGCAGACATCGAAGCCGACGGACGCTGGCACGCTGGGCAGCCATCGTGATTGGCGTGCTGATGCTATCGGGCATTTCGTATGCTGCAATCCACATCTTAAACAACAGCAAAGCAGACAAAGAGACTGCCGCCCAAACCGTAGAGGCGCCAAGCCAGGAACAGCAGCCCGAAGCCAAGCCAGAGGAGCGGACAGACACCATTCCGCAGACTCGCTTCTTTGAGAATGTGCCGCTTGACGAGATGGTCAGCGAGATAGCCCGCTATTACCATAAAGAGGTCGACAACCGGAACGCGGAGACCCACAAGCTGCGCCTCTACTACAAGTGGGAGCGCAAGGACGCGCTCGAAAGCGTGATTGACGACCTGAACCACTTCGACCACGTGAATCTCGCTATTGAGGACGACAAACTCATTGTCAAATAGTCTGGGGAAGGATAGCGTTATGAAAAGACTCTTTATGCTACTTCTGCTGTGTACGGCCATCAGCATAGCTCAGGCACAGCGCATCACCCGCAGCTATCACGACCTGCCGCTCTCGAAGGTGCTTGAAGACCTCAATGCCGCCACGGGCCGGTACGACATCTCCTTTGTCTATAACGACCTGGAGGACTTCACCGTCAGCACCAGTTTCGAACGTCTCAGTCTGAGCGATGCTCTGACGAAGGTTGTAGGTTTCTACCCGGTACGTATCGTCCGCAGCGGCGAGAAGTTCTTCGTAGAGTGCGTCCACAAAACCGAACGCCACCTTACGGGCACCATCGTCGACGAGCAGGGCCAGCCCATAGCCTTTGCTAACGTGGCGGTGCTCAACCCTGCTGACTCCACTGTTCTCTCGGGTGGAGTCAGCAACGAGGCTGGACACTTTGTGGTGCCATACGAAACTGCTCCCCTCCCCTCGAAAGGAGGGAAACCCCACATTCTCACTCCCATCCCCTCAAGGGGAGTGGCAGGGGTGGGGTCTGTCATGGCCCGTATCACCTACATAGGCTACAAGACCGTCTATCGCCTCACCACCGACGGAGACCTGGGCAACGTCAGCCTGCACCCCGAGGCCTACACACTGGGCAACGTCGTGGTGAAAGGCACGGTGCCGCAATACAAGCTGACCTCCGGCGGCATGGATGTCAAGGTGGAGGGCACGCTGCTCGCCAACATGGGGTCGGCACTCAGCGTCATCGGCGAACTGCCCTTGGTCAGTGTCAGGGACGAAAATATTGAGGTGCTTTCCAAGGGCGAGCCGGAAGTTTACATCAACGGCAAGAAGGTGCGCGACGTCAGGACGGAACTCAGCAGCCTGAAGTCTGCCGACATCAAGAGCATCGAGGTCATCACCAACCCAGGGGCGCAGTACAATGCCGCCGTCGAGGCCGTCATCCGCATCAAGACCATCCGCCGTACGAACGAAGGACTCAGCGTCCGCTCTGTCTCCACAGTACTGTACAACTCTAAGTGGATGGGGCAGCAGGAGGCTCAGTTCAGCTATCGCCAAGGCAGCTTGGAGGCGTTTGCCAACCTCACCTACGGCAGCTACTGCAAGAAGGCGAAGAACTCCCTCACGTATGACATCACCACCCCGCAGAAGCAGATAGAAGTGCAGCAGAATGCCGATATGTACAGAAGAAACCGTGAGGTTAACTGCAAGGCGGGCTTCAGCTACGACATCAGCAGCAACCAGTCGATAGGACTCAGCTACCAACTCAACAAGCTACTCAAACACACCGCAAGCCACGACGACAGGCAGACCATCAGCGAAAACGGCATACGGACGGCCGACATCACAGGCCATGAAACGCAGCATCGTCACGGTGGCCCCACCCACACGCTCGACGCCTACTATGCCGCAACATTAGGGCGACTGACACTGAACATCGACGGCACTGCCTTCTGGGACAAAGACGGCATGGAGCAGGACGTCACGGAACAAAGCACCGACGTGGAGAGCCGCAACGTCAGCACCGAGAGCAGTAACCGCAAGCGACTGTTAGCCGGAAAACTCGTCATGGGCTACCCCATAGGCAACGGACAGCTGGAGCTCGGCTCGGAGGTCTCGCATACCAGGCTCCACAGCCTCTACTACAGCAACTTCGAGCAGATACCGTCGACCGACAACGAAGTACGCGAGCAGCACTTGGCACTGTTCGCAGAATACGGCCTGCCGCTCAGCAAGACGCTACGAGTCGGTATGGGCCTGCGTTACGAGCACGTGGCTAACGACTACGATTCGTTTGGCCAGCGTGTTGACGAGAACAGCCGCACCTACGACCAGCTGTTTCCCAACGCGAGCATTGCCTGGCAGAAGCAGAAGTGGGGTGTACAGCTGAGCTACAACCAGCGTGTCAAGCGGCCTGCCTACCGTGCGCTGACCCGCCATCTGCAGTACAACAGCCGCTACCTCTACGAAGGCGGCAACCTGCAGCTGCAGCCGCAGTTCAACCACAACATAGCACTCAACGCGGTCTATGCCTGGCTCAACCTTCGGGCAGAATACACCTATCAAGACAACTGTATCATGCAACTGGCCGGTCTTTACAACGACCAGCCCATCTGCTA
>CAMYZO010000135.1 GCA_947303855.1 uncultured Prevotellaceae bacterium | reverse complement strand
CAGGTTCTACCACCATCCTGCACGCTGTTGTTAAGGGTGAGGTGACTGTTGAGGACATCAACGCTGCCATGAAGGCTGCTCAGAACGAGTCGTTCGGCTACACCGAGGAGAAGCTCGTCAGCAGCGACATCATCGGCATGAAGTTCGGTTCACTGTTCGACGCTAACCAGACCATGGTCAGCAAGATTGGTGACGGCAACTCTCTGGTTCAGGTTGTTGCCTGGTACGACAATGAGAACTCTTACACTTCTCAGATGGTTCGCACCATCAAGTACCTCGCTGAGCTCAAATAATTGACAATTGATAATTGACAATTGATAATTTATAGCCATTCTGTTTTGCAGAATGGCTTTTTTTTGCTATTTTTGCAGACGATATGCAGCAGATGATAACCATATTAGGCCCTACGGCCAGCGGCAAGACACCTTTGGCGACAGCCTTGGCGGCACGCATCGGCGGCGAGATTATCTCCGCTGACTCCCGTCAGGTGTATCGCCGTATGGATATAGGTACGGGCAAGGATCTTGACGACTATGTGGTAAGCGAGGTGCGAGGTACGAGGTGCGAGGTACGTATTCCCTACCATCTCATCGACATCTGTGAGCCGGGCACGAAATACAACCTGTTCCAGTATCAGCAGGATTTCTATGATGCTTATCAGGATATTCGGAGTAGGGGAGTGACTCCGATTCTCTGTGGCGGCACCGGACTTTACATTGAGGCGGTACTCAAGGGCTATCACCTGTCGCCCGTGCCCCAGAATCCTGAGTTGCGCGCCACTCTTGAGGGCAAGTCGCTGGAAGAACTGACACAGATGCTCAAAGAGCTGAAGGCACAGACAGGCTCTACCATGCACAACAAGACCGATGTAGACTCCTGTCAGCGGGCTATCCGGGCCATTGAGATAGAAACCTATAACCTGAAGCATCCGATGCCACGGCGCGAATTGCCAGCAGTGTCCTCCCTGATTATCGGCGTCGACATTGACCGTGAGCTGCGCCGCCAGAAGATTACCCGCCGACTGAAGGCCCGTCTCGACGAGGGCATGGTCGACGAGGTGCGCCGTCTGCTCGACGAGGGCATACCCGCCGAAGACCTTATCTATTACGGCTTGGAGTATAAGTTTGTGACGGAATACATCATCGGCCGTCTCAGCTACGACGAGATGTTCCGCCAGCTTGAGATAGCCATCCACCAGTTTGCCAAGCGGCAGATGACGTGGTTCCGCGGCATGGAGCGCCGGGGGTTCCGCATACACTGGATAGACGCCACACTCCCGATGGAGGAGAAAGTTAACAAGATATTACAACTATGGCAGTAGAAACAACAAGATGGGGCGTGCTTTATTGCCCCAAGGCAGGAATAACCAGCAAGCAGAAACGCTGGGAAAAGATAGCAGCGGTGCTGAAAGAGCACGGCGTGGTCTATGACATGGTGCAGAGCGAGACCGCCGAGTCCGTGGAGCGCCTGATGACCATGCTCATCAACAACGGCTACAAGACCATCATCGTTGTTGGCGGCGACTCGGCCCTGAACGACGCCGTCAACTGCCTGATGAAGGAGGAGAAGGCTGTGCGCGACGAGATAGCACTGGGCGTCATACCCAACGGCGTAATGAACGACTTTGCCCGATTCTGGGATTTCGACGAGGACAAGCTGGAACAGACCGTCGCCTGGCTTGCCAGCCGCCGCATCCGCAGGATTGACCTTGGCTGCATCCGCTATACCAATAAGAAGGGCGAGCGCTGTCACCGCTACTTCCTGAACTGCCTGAACATCGGCATGACCGCCGACATCATGAACCTGCGCCGCCAGACGCGCCGGCTCTTCGGCTCGCGCACCCTGTCGTTCGTGTCGTCGCTCTTCGTCATGCTTTTCCACCGCATGGAGTATAAGATGAAGCTCCGCATCAACAGCGACACCATCGACCGCAAGGTGATGACCGTCTGCATAGGCTCAGGCCCCGGCTACGGTCAGACACCTAACGCTGTGCCCTATAACGGCATGCTCGACGTGTCTGTCGTCTACCATCCGGAGGTTGTCCAGCTGATTGAAGGATTGTGGCTGCTCATCACCGGCCGGTTCCTGAACCACCGCAACGTCCACCCCTACCGCACCCGCGAGGTGTTTGTCGACGAAGCCAGGAAAGCCCTGGTAGGCATCGACGGGCGGCTGATGAAAACGCCCATGGGCGCCTTCCGTGTGGACATTGAGCAAGAGGTCATCAATTTTCTGATACCAGATTAACCAAACCACTACAATGAAACCGATACACCATTTTCTTATTCTACTCCTTTCAGCAATCCTTTGGTCGTGTACGTCGGCCAATAGGCCGAGCTACGTCATAGGCATATCCCAATGCTCGGCTGACATCTGGCGCGAAAAGCAGAATGCTGAGCTACGGATGGGAGCCTACCTGCAAGGCAACGTGGAACTGCACTTTGCTGCTGCCTACGACAGCGACGAGCGGCAGGTGCAGCAGATTGACAGTCTTGTGGCTACAGGCATTGACCTGCTGATTGTGGCCCCCAACCAGGTGGCTACCATCTCGCCCGCCATTGACCGTGCCTACGACAAGGGAATCCCCGTTATCGTGTTTGAGCGCAAGACCAATTCCCAGAAGTTTACGGCATTCATGAGTGCCGACAACTACGAGATGGGCCGTGTCATGGGCGAATATATCGCCGACCGTCTCGGCGGACGTGGGCGTGTCATGGAAATTATGGGACTTAAAGGCTCATCACCCGCCATTGATCGGCATAAAGGCTTTGACGACGCCATTGCCCAGCATCCAGGTATCACCAAGGTTGCCACCCTGCAGGGCGACTGGACAGAAGAGAGCGCCATCAAGGCCATCAGTGAATACAAAGGCGACCTGACCAACATTGACTTCGTATTCGGCCAAAACGACCGCATGGCGATAGGTGCCCGCAAGGCGTTGCAGTCGCCCTCCACCAAATACTGCGGCATCGACGGACTGCCAGGCCAGGACGGCGGCATACAGCTGGTGCGCGACTCTGTTCTCGACGCTTCCTACATCTATCCTACGCACGGCGACCAGCTGATTCAGTTGGCTGTTGACATACTTGACGGAAAACCGTATGAGAAAGAGAAGATGATGATGTCGGCGCTGGTAACTCCTGACAATGCCCATGTGCTGCTGATGCAGAACGAAGAAATCATGCGCCAGTCAGACTACCTCGACCAGCTGCATAACCGTGCCGACAGCTACCTGCGGCAACTTGACGCAGAGCGTGTCTTCAACTGGATGTCATTCGGCGTCATCGTACTGCTGCTGCTCACCATCGTGCTGTTCTATCGCTATCATTTAGGCAAGATAGCGTTGCACAAGGAGCGCGTAGCCAGCAGCGTATGGAACATGGACACCCACGCCCCACGGCCACAAGCGGAAGAGCATGCTGACACCCACGATGAGCATGCCAGCCAGGAACAAACGGAACAAGAGCCATCAACGGATCTCCCCGAGGAGGAGGAGAGACAGGAGGCAGGTGCTGCCGGTGAAGTTTCTGCCTTCATCACACGCTTCCGTGAAGCCGTCGAGGCCCGGCTGGAGGACAGCGACGTGAGTGTTGAAGACCTGGCTGCCGACATGAACCTCAGCCGCGTACAGCTCTACCGCAAGGTGAAGGCGCTGACCGACTCCACCCCCATCGAGCTGCTGCGTACCGCACGCCTGAACCGCGCCTACCAGCTGCTGCTTACCTCCGACCTCTCGGTCAGCGAGATTGCCTATAAGGTAGGGTTCACATCGCCCAGCTATTTCACCAAGTGCTTCAAGGACGAATACGGTAAGGTGCCGGGCGACGTCAGGAAATAGCCCGCAACTGCATTACGGTTGTAATTATCGTTCATTCCATCGCAAATATGTTACATTGCAACATTATTTGCACGGGATGAACGATTATTTTAACCCGTATTGCTGATGTCTGGTTCTATAACCCCTTGATTTTCTTTGCCTTCTTTTTTTTGCTCTGAAATTTGTACCCCTACAGATTTTTTCGTTTTGTATGGTACGGGGCTGATTCCGACCAGCTCGCATATCTCCCTGACCAGCTCGGTCGGCTCTGTGGGCTTCTCTATGTGTATGGTGTCGCCCTGTAGGTTCTTCATCTCCGTGGCTACTGAGTGCTGCGTGTCCATGACGTCCACAATCTGCGTCCACCCCTTGTTGTATCCCTTCTGCTTGAGCTGGTAGCGTATGGTTGCCACGCCCCAGTAGGCCAGTATGCCCAGGTGCAGGTGCGCCAGGCAGGGCTTGTCTTTCTTGTGGAAGACGGGGCGCAGGTTCAGGTCGGTCTTCATGCAGCGGAACGAGGCTTCCACCTCCTTCAGGATATTATAGATCGTCCATACGGTCGTGCCGTCCTTTCCGTCGAGGTTGGTCTGTAGGAAGTAAATTCCTGCGGTGTCGTTGTGGTCGTACCCCTCTTTGAGCTTCCATGTGATGGCGGTGACGTTGCCCGTTTCCTTGTCCTCGGTGACTTCGATGTCGTAGTGCGAGGCGACGCTGGGGTATTTCTCCTTGGCGCGGCCTATGCGGATGAGCACCTTGTCGGCCTTCTTCGTGCCGCGCTTCTTCGAGAGCGATGCCCTGATTTTCTCCAGCTCTGCCTCGAAGCGGCGGGTGAACTGGTCGTACATGCCGTTCTCCTTGGCGGCCTTGGCCTCGGAGCGCACCCAGTAGAATGTGTCCGTGGCGGCAGTGGGGAGCTTGCCTTCCTTGTCCTTCTTGAACTCCACCTCCACGCGCTGTATCTCCAGCGGCTGGTGCAGCTTGTCCTCCATGTGCTGCACCGGCTCGCCCTCTATGGGCTTGTATGCCTTGCGGCTGGAGCGCGACACGCACAGGAACTTGTAGTTGCGCTCCCTGAGCAGGTCGAGGTTCTCCACCGTGGCGATGCCAGCATCCATCACCACTATGGGCGACACGCCGAGCAACTTCATGTGCGCGTCCAGCTCGTCGATGATTCTGGCGAAGCTGTCGTAGTCCTGCATCCTGCCCTCGAAGAGTTGGTAGTGCTTGGGGAAGCCGTGGCGGTTCACCACCAGGGCCAGCACGAGCAGCTTGCAGTCGTCCCGTTTCTCCTTGCTCTTGGGGCCGTAGTCCCACCACTTGCTGTCGTCGTAGTCGCCCTCCGCATATACGTTGGTCAGGTCGTACAGAATCAGGCTGTCGTCATATCCGAACAGCTCCTTGGTCCAGCGCGAGAGGTGTTTCATCAGCCCCTCGCGCACGTCGTAAAGGTGGATGGCGCTCTGGTAGAGGCGGTCCTTGGTTATTTTGTCCACGTCGTAGCCCGTCAGACGGCAGATGTCCGAGTGGGGCTTTATCCACTGTGCCGTGGCATATTCGGAGGCGGGGTGGACGGCACGGATGGCTATCTGCGTCAGGGCCAGTGCCGTCTGCTCATTCGTGAATCCGAGTTCGCCGAGTGCCTCGCCCATCCTCAGTTTCTTCATGGTCTCCACGCACAGGTGCTCGGCGCCTATCTGCAGCGACCACAGGTGCTTCATGGCAGACGTGTC
>CAMYZO010000134.1 GCA_947303855.1 uncultured Prevotellaceae bacterium | reverse complement strand
CAGATGCAGGTGCGCGACTACGAATGCGACATCGAGGGCATCGTCAACAACGCCAACTACCTGCACTACTGCGAGCACACCCGCCATCTTTTCCTCAAGATGTGCGGACTGTCGTTCGCCGAGATGCACCAGAAAGGGGTCGATGCCGTCGTCGCCCGCATGAACCTGCAATACAAGGTGCCCCTGAGGCCCGACGATGAGTTCCTGTCGTGCCTGGCCCTTACCAAAGAGGGCATCAAGTACGTCTTCCACCACGACATCTTCCGTGCCAGCGACCGCCAGCTCTGCTTCCGGGGCAAGGTGGAGCTGGTATGCCTCGTTAACGGCCGCCTCGGCACAAGCCCCGACTACGACCAAGCCTTTGCACCCTATATTGACCTATGACCGAACAGGAAATCTACTACACCATAGCCCTGACCCGCATGACGGGCTTCAACCCGCAGACGGCTCTGCTGCTCTATCAGGAAATGGGGAGTGCGCAGGCCGTCTATGAGCATCGCGAGGACATTGGCGACATCCTGCCCGACTGCTCGCCACGCACAGCTGAGGCCCTGCGCTACTGGGACGACGCCCTGAAGCGCGCCGCCGCCGAGATGGAGTTTATAGGCGCCCACGGCATCCAGGCGCTCACCCTCAACGATGCCCGTTATCCTGCCCGCCTGCGCGAGTGTCCTGACGCTCCCGTCATCATCTATTACATGGGCAATGCCGACCTGAACCAGCGCCGCATCATCAACATCGTGGGCACACGGCGCTGCACTACCTACGGTCAGGATCTTATCAAGCGCTTCGTCAGAGAACTGAAGGAGCTGTGCCCCGAGGTGCTCATCGTCAGCGGACTGGCCTACGGCGTCGACATCTGTGCCCACCGCGAAGCACTCGCCAACGGTCTCAGCACCATCGGCGTGCTGGCTCACGGGCTTGACACCATCTACCCCGGCCACCACCGCGACACGGCCCGCCAGATGGTAGTCCAAGGCGGTCTGCTCACGGAGTATATGTCGCAGACGGAACCCTTCGCCAACAACTTCCGGCAGCGTAACCGCATCGTCGCCGGCATGTCCGACGCTACCGTCGTGGTGGAGTCGGCCTACAAGGGCGGCGCACTCATCACCGCCCGCATAGCCCAGGAATACGGGCGCGACGTGCTGGCCTTCCCCGGTGCCGTCGGCGCACCTTACAGCGAGGGCTGCAACAACCTTATCCGCGACAACAAGGCGGGACTCATCACCTCGGCCAGCGACTTTGTCAGTGCCGTAGGATGGCCCACGACCGCCCAGCAGCAGAAGACGGCAGCCCCCGTAGAGCGGCAGCTCTTTCCCAACCTGACGCCACAGGAGCAGGCCATCGTCACCCTTTTGCAGCAGACCAACGACCTGCAGCAGAACATCCTGGCTGTCAAGACCAACATCCCCATGGGTCAGCTCACCGCCCTCCTTTTCCAGCTGGAGATGAAGGGTGTGGTCAAGGCACTGGCCGGCGGCACCTACCATCTCTTGGCGTAGCTCCGCTTGTCCTCCATGTGTTTAACCCAAAACTGTCAGAAATGCTTGAAACAGTCAGAAAATACGTCCGCAACTACCCCTTCTCCGTGTTTTGCATCGCTCTGGTATGGGTGCTTTCGCTGACGCCCTTTATCCCTGAGACACCGTTGAGCCATGTCAGGCTCATCGACAAGTGGACCCACTTCGTGATGTACGGCGGCACCAGTCTCGTCATCTGGTGGGAGTACCGCCGGCAGCACCGCCGGCCCGACTACCGCCGCCTGCTGCTGTGGGGCCTGCTGGCCCCAGCCCTCATGGGCGGTCTGCTGGAGCTGTTGCAGGAATACGCAACAACCACCCGCAGTGGCGAGTGGTTGGATGCTGTGGCCGATGCCGTCGGAGCCCTGCTGGGCAGTACCCTCGGTCTGCTCTTACTGCATGTCGGCAGGTTCGGTTCCAAAGACCGATAAGTCCATAGAGTTATTGGGCCCTTTTCCAGGTCTGTGTCTCGTAGAACATACCCAGATATCCGCGCACTTTCAGTTGGTTGCCCTCCATCCAGATGGCGCATTTGTAGTTCTTGCCGTTCTTGGGGTTATAGATGCGTCCTCCCTCCCATTTCTGCTGTTTCTTTACCAGTCCTGAGAGAATGTTGACCCCCATCAGCTTACGGCTCTGCAGCTTCTCGTCGCTGTTGTGGATGTCCTTGGTGTCGGGACCCTTCTCAAGCCACACAATTTTGCCGTTCACCTTGCCGTTGGCTTCGTAAATCTCCACTTTGGCGTCGCCGGCCTCGGTCAGCCATTTGCCCATGATGTCCTGTGAATAGCCTGTCAGTGCAGCCAGCATAAGAATCATGCTAAGAATCGTTCTTTTCATACTTTTATTGTTTTTTGTTTTGAGGTTTTGCAAGCACGCTGCAAAGGTACAAACTATTTCGACCTGTAAGGTTGAAAATGACAAAAATTCGTAGTTAAATAATCATAAAGTCGGTGTAAAACTCATATAGCTCTGTCATCTGGTCAACCGTCAGAAATTCCGACCTGCGAGATGAACCAGAGGAAATCTTCACCTTTGTCGAGTCTGTTGCACTGAAAGGATAGTCTTTCTCACGCATATAACCGCTGCTGATACAGGCTTTGAACACCACCCGGATAGCGCGAAGATAGATGCCTATTGTAGTTTGAGCATAGCGCATCTCCTTCATGTATGCAACCCATGCCTTAATCATATCCACATCCACATTGTAACCATTCCTTACATTGTACACACCGCTTTTGATGAAACAGTCACGTGCGTTACGATAAGACTCTGCGGTACTGGCTTTCTTCTGTGCTATGACCTCATTCCACAAGCCGATAAAGGTGTTTGTGTATGGCAGCGCTGCTTCTTCTACATTCCCATACGTGGAGATACGTCCAGTGAGAACGGCACGAATGTTGTCAATGGACTTTAGCGTTCCCTTGTTCGACATGTCTCTTGCGAGATCCACGTATTGGTTGTAAAGCTCCACCAACTTTGTCCTGTCAATGTAGTTCTGACTCTGATTGCCACCACGCCCACGCCCATCAGATTTGCATATGCCATCCCATTCTTCTGACGTATATTTGCGCCCAAGGGGAAAGTAGTACCTGGCAGTGTTCACCGTAAAGCGGATAGATACATGGTACTTTTCGTTCTCATCCTTATATCGGGTATCAAGCGTGAGTGTAATATTGCAGTTGCCCAGAGTCAACGACTCCAAATTAGCTATCTTGCTTCTTGTCTTTCTCTCTTCCATGTGTTATCCTATTTAAACAGGTCATCCACTGCTGCAAAGATATATAAAAAATATGATACGGGCAAATAAAACCCAAATAAATTTGCCCACATCTCGATAATTCTTTTTGATGTGGGCAGGAATCTTCGTCGAGCATGTCAAAAGTTTTCAATCTGAACAAATTTTGGTTAAGCGTCGAACCTTTGATGCTTCGGAATGCCGATAAACACATCTTCGACTACATTCCCCCGCAGAAGACCAACCAGATTTTTACGCCCAAGTGGGTGGTCAGGAAGATGGTGGACCTGTTGGAACAGAAGAACCCGCACGTCTTTGAAGACCCTGAGAAGACATTTGCCGACCTCTATATGAAGTCGGGTCTGTACATCACCGAGATTGTGCGTCGACTCTATAATAACGCAGAGATGCGACGGCAGATACCAGACGATCACGAGCGTATTCAGCACATCCTGAGGCATCAGGTTTATGGCTTTGCCCCAACACGCATCATCTACCTTATCGCTACCCGCTTCATCCTCGGCTTCGACTCGTCGCTGCAGCCTGAGCAGAGCAATTTCCGACAGGTGGACACCGTCCCCTACGCCAAGGAAGGACGTATGGAAGAACTCATAAAGAAGGAACTCGGGATATAGCGGGAAGCCGTTAGGGACACAGCCATTGACCTGATACGTCATACTGCGCTTGTCTCCGGTTCCCAGAGATGACGGTCCATGTCCACGTGGCCGTTAGGTTTGAAGGTCACGCCCTCCTCTTCCAGCAAAGGGCGCTGGCGCGACCAGCCTGGAGCCGTCCGCCCTGCTTTGTTCACCACCCGGTGGCAAGGCAATTGCTCTGCCCCGGGGGCATACCTTAGCGTCCTACCTACCATCCTTGAATGACTGGGCCAGCCTGCCCACGCAGCGATATGCCCGTAGGTGGTCACCTTCCCTCGCGGAATCTGGCTGACGATATTCAGCACATCATTGCCAAAGGCCCTTGCCTGCTCCGGCGTCATCTTGTCGGGATAGTCCTTGTAATTCATACCGCTCATTCCAACTCCATCTGTCCGCTGTAACTGATGGGTTCGCGCTGCTGGGCTGACAGGTCGATGGTGGTGCTGCCGTTGTCGAATACCTCCAGCCTGAAGGAATAGGTGTCCTCCTCGTTGATGGCCTTCAGCGTAACCAGCGTAGTGCCATGCCGTCCTTTGGCTGCGTGGTACTCGCTGATGGGAGCCGTGAAGTTCAGTCCCTTTCCACCGCCATACGGCACGCTATAAGCCCGCCCGAAGTAGGGCAGATACGACACCAGGGTGTCACCCTTTACCTCTAACGAGAAGTCGGGCGACACATGGACAGCCTTTCCCCGTCGGGGGTTCATCATGCTGATGGCTACTTTGTAGTGGCGTTCGGCCAGAGCCTTCTCCACAGCCAGAGCCGTTTTGGCGTCACGCTCTGCCCGTTCGGCGCTCGTCAGTGTGCTGCAGCCACAGACGGCCAGCGACAGAGCCATGAAAAAGAGTATTTTCCTCATATGCGGAGTGTATTATCCAACGATTTCGCTAATTGCTTGTTACCGTTTGCAAAGTTAATCATTTTTTGCAGAAAAACGATATGTCAATACTGAAAAGTGGGATTCCATTCTATTAAAAGATGTGTAAATTTGTGGCTATCTGTTTAAGTCTCGATTATTATTTGTACTTTTGCAAAGATAAAGAAAGTTGATGACCAATGGAGATTCTTTCACATTTCCGAACTATAGAGGAGTTGACGAAAACGCTCTCACGCGAGCAAGGACTGCTGAGTGAGATGTTTGAGAAGCGAAAACTGATGAAGTTTCCGCTAGGTCTGGCCTTGGAGCTGGTGGGAGGAAACGAGACACGGCTCCGCAGGTTGCTGGACTATGGTGTATTGGTAGAGACAGGTAATACCATAGAGATAGGCCATGAGTCGCAGAAGAACTTTGAGGGTTACATCCGCATAGGTATATCGGAGCAGGCCCTAAGAGTAGGCGACAAGATTAAGGCTGCGATGGAAGCGAAAATACTGGTTGACAAGTAGAAAAACACTAAGCGGTTTTCCGCTCGGCTTAGCCGCTTTGCTCTGCAAAGAACTGTCAACAACGACGCCACCAGCACCTTAGGAATCTACAAAAGACAGAAAAAGTACACAAAATGAAAGTTTTTATCCCATTTTGCTTGTTGGTATGAATAATTTTTGTACCTTTGCAAAAGTAATGACGGTTACCGTAATAGCGAATACTATTTTAAGATATGAAGTTCTACGATAGGGAAAACGAACGACAGGTGCTTGGCGAGGTTTTGC
>CAMYZO010000133.1 GCA_947303855.1 uncultured Prevotellaceae bacterium | reverse complement strand
TCGCTGAAGTCGATGGTATAGGTGGTGTTCTCCTTCAGCGTGTCTTTCAGGTCGACGATGACGCGCTTGCCGCCTTCTTTGATTTCCGGCATCTCCAACTGCGGGGGCGACACGATGACCTTGTTCTGTGCATCTTCCAGCTTGATGAACTCATTGAAGTAGATGCTGATGCGCTTGGGGTGGACGTTGGCCTCCTTGTCTTGAGGTGTGGAGCCGACGACGTAGGGTGGGGTGTCGTCATACCATCCGCCGTCGGGGCTGCCCATGCGGGCGCAGCCTACAACCGAGAGTACGGTGAGACAGATATACAACAGTTTCTTCATGCGTTCAGTTTTAGGAGTTGCTCTATATGCTCGCGGCTGTTGTTCAGTCGCGGCACCTTATGCTGTCCGCCCAGCTTGCCCTGTTGCTTCAGCCACTGGTTGAAGAGTCCCTCGCGGGCAGTGACAATCTCCAAGGGCTGCAGGGTGATGTTCTTGTAGCGCTTGGCCTCGTAGTCGCTGTTCAGCGTCTGCAGGCGCTCGTCTAACAGGCGGGCAAACAGGCTCAGGTCTGCCGGTGCCACGCGCCACTCTATGAGCCACTGGTGGCGGCACTTGCCGTGCTCGTCCATGAAGACCGGAGCCGCCGTGTACTCGCTCACCTCGGCGCCCGTCTGCTGACAGGCGTAGTGCAGCCCCTGCTCGGCGTTGTCGACGATGAGCTCTTCGCCAAAGGCATTGATGAACGACTTGGTACGGCCGGAGATGACAAACTTATAGGGGTTCTTCTGGGTGAAGCGCACGGTGTCGCCAATCTTGTAGCGCCACAGTCCGCACGATGTCGTGATGAGCATGGCGTAGTTCTTGCCCGGCTCCACGCCCCACAGGGGAACAATACCCCCCTCCGTCTCCCCCGAGGAGGAGTGCCCCGAAGCCTCCCCTCGGGGAGGTTTGGAGGAGATTTCTTCAAACTCGTAGAACACGTCGTAGTCGAGCATCAGCAGCATCGACTTGTCCGTGGGGTCGTTCTGTATGCCGAAGAAGCCCTCGCTGGCGTTGTAGGTCTCCATATAGTGCATCTTCCCGCTGGTGATGAGGCGCTCGTACTGCTGGCGGTAAGGTGTGAAGGCCACGCCGCCGTGGAAGAACACTTCCAGGTTGGGCCACACCTCCTCCAAATGCTGCTTGCCGCTGAGCTCCATCACGCGGTCCAGCACTGAGAGCATCCACGATGGCACGCCGCTCAGGTTGGTCACGTTCTTCGTCATGGCCTCGCGGGCTATGCGGTCGCGCTTCACCTCGAAGTCGCTGAGCAGGGCCGTCGCCTTCTTAGGCACGCGCACCAGGTTGGCCAGCGGGTTCATGTTCTCTATCAGTATGGCGCTGAGGTCGCCCACCAGCGAGCCTGGCAGGTTGTAGTTAGGGGCATGGCTGCCGCCCAGTATCATGGCACGGCCGTCGAAGAGACGGCTCTGCGGGTTGTTCTGCAGGTAGAAGGCCACGGCATCGCGGGGGCCGGCATAGTGTATGCGCTGCAGCCCCTCCTGACTGACGGGTATGAACTTCGACTTGTCGTTGGTGGTGCCGCTCGACTTGGCGTACCATTTGACGCGGCCCGGCCACAGCACGTCGCTCTCGCCGTGGCGCATACGGTCGATGCTGCCCTTCAGCTCCTCGTAGGTGTTCACGGGCACCTGCTTGGCAAACTGCTCGTAACTGCTGATGTTGGCAAAGCCGTGCTGGCGCCCGTACTCGGTGTCGCTGGCCCGGCGCAGCAGCCGCATCAGCACCTCGTTCTGCATCTGCCCGGCCTCGGTGTTATGCCGTAGCAGTGCCTTTTGCCGGGGCACGAAGACTTTGCCTGCTATACTTGTTAAACTCATTTTCTGTTGCGTATTTGGCTGCAAAATTACCCTAAATCTTTGTAACCACGGCAGAATTAAGCATTTTTTAATGTATTGAAAGTTTATTTTTCTCTGTCAGCCCTGCCCGTTGCACCAACGGGCGCGGTAAACTTGTCAAATAAACTGTCGCGGTATTGTTTTGCCGTCATGCCGGTGACGCGCTTGAAATAGCGGTAGAAGGAGGTGGGCTCGGTGAAGCCAAGCATATAGGCCGTTTCCTGAAGAGTCTGTCTGGCGCGTGCTTCGATGAGGCGCTTGGCCTGGGTGGTTACGTATTGCTCTATCCATTCAACCGGCGAGAGACCGTTGGTGGCTGTGCGGATGACTTTGCTCAGATGCTTGGGGGTAAGGTCCAGCAACTCAGCATAGTACTTGACCTCGCGCGACTCCCGGTAGTGCTTTGCGACAAGGTCGCAGAAGCGGTTGAAGGTGTCGGCATAGCGGTTCTCTGCCCATTGCCGGTCCTGGTCGCGGCGGTAGTAGTTAAGAAACTCATAGCCCACGGCCAGTTGCGCTAACAAAGTCTGGTAGCGGTGGGGAAATTCCTTGTCGGTAAGGTTGGCAATAGTTTCTAACTGGTCTGCGATGGAGAGCAGGTGTGCAGCCTGATCGTCGGTCAGCGAACAGACGGGGGCATTGTTGAATTTCTCGTGGTCGTGGCTGAAGGTGTGGAAACGGAGGTCATCGAGCATCTTCGGCGAAATGAACAGCAGGGCGTATGTGAAATCGTCAGTACAGTCCAGGGGATGCATAACATGGCCGGGAAGAATGATGGCCAGGTCGTTTTTGTGGTGGTTGAAGATTTGTCCGTCGTACATGGCCTGTGCGCTGCCGCTCAGAATGAGCGTCAGGATGGTGTGCGGAAAAACATAGTCTTTCTTGAAGTCGAAGAAGCAGTGCATCTCACGCACAATGAGTATGTCGGTTTGCTCAACAGACTGTAACTGTGGTTCTCTATAGGTAGGCATTGTTGTCAGGTTTTATGTGCTGGCATACACAGAAGCACCATTTGTCTGCAAAGGTACTGCTTTTTTTGTGGCCTTGCAAGGAAAAAGCGAACTTTTGCCATAAAATATTCCCAAATTGTTAGTGTGTGGTTGTGTAAAACACAGTACTTTTGTGGCTAAAAATAAAAATTGTAGATAATTTATTAAGGAATATGAAAAAACAAGTAACAAGGACAATGGCACTCGGTATGCTCATCAGTGGTGTAACCGCGTGCGGACTGGACATCCCTAAAGAGGTGCATTCGTCGTTTGAGACGATAACAGTGAAGAAACAAGACGTCACAATCCCTTTAAAGTTCAGCGCCAAGCTGAAGGGACAGACCGACGTGACCATCAGTCCGCAGGTGAGCGGACAGCTGATGCAGATCTGCGTGAGAGAGGGTCAGCAGGTGAAGAAGGGACAGACGCTCTTCGTCATCGACTCGCGCAACGCCCAGCTGGAGCTGGAGGCCGCCCAGGCCAACCTGCAGGCTGCCATGGCCCAGGAGAACTCGGCGAAACTGGAGTACGAGTCTAACAAGAACCTGTATGAGAAGAATATTGTGAGCAGCTATATGCTGAGCAACTCAGAGAACTCTTACAAGCAGGCTAAGGCGTCGGTGGCTCAGGCCCGTGCCTCGGTGAGCCGTGCGAAGGTGAACCTCGGCTTCTGCACCGTCTCGGCACCTGTGACAGGCGTCATCGGTGAGATTCCCGTCCGTCCAGGCGATCAGGTGTCGCCGGGGACACAGCTGACCATGGTGAGCGGTAATACGAATATGGACGCAGAGTTTTCCGTGACGGAGGCACTTATCGAAGCCTCGGTGTCGAGTGGTGCGACTCAGGCTGACAAGGCCAAATACATGGCCGAACTGCCCGCCGTAATCTTCCTGATGAAGAATGGCACCGAATATCCGCACAAAGGTCGCATTACCAGTCTGACTGGTGTGGTGGATGCTGCTACTGGTTCTTTGGGTGCCAAGGCAACGTTCCCCAATCCCGACGGCCATCTCTTCTCGGGTGTCCAGGGTACCGTGGTGTTGCCGATGAACGAGAAGGACGTGATGCTGGTGCCCCAGGTGGCTGTGGTGAAGCTACAGAACAAGCAACAGGTGTACAAGGTGAAGGCCGACAGCACTGCCACAGCCGTTGAGGTGACGACGTTTGACATCGGCAACGGTGAAGACTTCGCCATTACCAGCGGCCTCAATGTTGGCGACAGGATTGTGACCGTCGGAGCGAATAACGTGCAGGAAGGACAGAGAGTATTGTATTAATGAGTAATGAGTAATGTGTAATGAGCAATTGTGATTACCGTGCAAGCCTTTCAAGAGTCCACGTTTACTGCTGTAGACACTGCCGCAAAAGTAATCATAATTACTCATTACTCATTACTAATTACTAATTTGAAAGACGATGAAGAATAATATTTTTATCAACAGATACGTGATGGCCTGCGCCATCAGTATCGTTATTGCGATGGTGGGCTTCCTCTGCATGAAGTCGCTGTCCATTGAGCAATACCCCAGCATAGCTCCGCCACAGGTGATGGTGACGACCAGTTACACGGGTGCCGATGCCAACACGATTATGAAGTCGGTTGTCCAGCCGTTGGAGGAGAACATCAACGGCGTGCCCGGCATGACCTATATCACCTCGAAGGCATCGTCGACGGGCGACGTGAACATCTCAGTTTATTTCAAACAGGGTACCGACCCCGACATGGCGGCGGTCAACGTTCAGAACCGCGTGTCGAGGGCGCTGGCCTTGCTGCCGGCCGACGTGACGAAGGTGGGTGTTCAGGTGATGAAACTGCAGAACAATATCCTGCGCATCCTTGCGGTGAGAAGTGTCGACGGCAAGTACGATGACGACTTTGTCTCGAACTATGTAGACATCAACATCAAGCCGCGCCTGCAGCGTATCACCGGTGTGGGCGATGTCCAGAGCCTGGGCAATACGTACGCCTTGCGCATCTGGCTGAAACCCGACGTGATGGCCCAGTACGGCTTGGAGCCGGGTGACATCTTCACTGCCATCAGCGGCCAGAGTTTCGTGACATCGACGGGCTCCCTGGGCGAGCAGTCGGAGAACAAGTACCAGTACTCCATGGAGTACAAGGGCACGCTGAAGACCGTCGAGGAGTTCAACGACATCGTCTTGAAGACAAGCGACGGCGGCCACCTGCTGCACTTAGGCGATGTGGCCGAGGTGGAGATCGGTGCCCAGAGTTACAGCTTCCTGTCGAACATCAACGGCCAGCCCGGCACGATCCTCATGGTGTTCCAGGCCCCTGAAGCCAATGCGACGGAAGTGAACGCCCGCATTGACAAGATGTGTGAAGACATGAAGCCTACGATGCCTGCCGGACTGGAGTTCGTCACCCTGCAGACTTCCGACGACTTCCTCTTTGCGGCCATCCATAACGTGGTCGAGACGCTCGTCATCGCCATCATCCTCGTCATCCTTGTGGTGTTCTTCTTCCTGCAGAACATCAAGGCAACGATCATTCCCTCAATATCTATCATTGTGTCGCTGTTGGGCACGTTTGGCATCGTAGCACTGGCAGGATTCTCGCTGAATATCCTGACGCTGTTCGCACTCGTGCTGGCTATCGGTACGGTGGTGGATGATGCTATCGTGGTGGTCGAGGCGGTCATGGCGAAGATGGAAGGCGGCATCAGCGATGCCCGGGAAGCCACCCGCCAGGCCATGAGCGAGGTGTCGGT
>CAMYZO010000132.1 GCA_947303855.1 uncultured Prevotellaceae bacterium | reverse complement strand
ATTAAGCGATTAAGTTTGCAATATCCGAAAAAAAATGCTTACTTTGCAGACCAAATTCGATTTTTGGAGAAATTGATTATAAACAACAGTAAAAATAAAAAGTAAAAAAGATGTACACTTTATTAGTTATTCTTATCGTGATTGCAGCCGTGCTCATGATTGGCATTGTGCTCATTCAGGAGTCGAAGGGTGGTGGTCTGGCCTCCAACTTCTCGTCCTACAACCAGATTGGCGGTGTTCGTAAGACCACTGACTTCATCGAAAAGACTACATGGGGCCTGGCTGCTGCCATGGTCGTTATCAGCGTGGCTTGTGCCTACGTGGCTCCTCAGGCCAGCTCTGAGGGCTCTGTGCTTGAGGGCATTGAGAATCCCGTCACTAATCCCAACAACCTGCCTGGATTCGGTGCCAGCCAGCAGAACGACGCTGCTCCCGCCCAGGAGGCTCCCGCCGCTCCGGCACAGCCCGCTCAGTAAGGCATCTCAATGGGATTCCTGAAAACTTTGTTTGGGGGCAGGCAGTTGTCGCCAGAAGAGGAAAAACGAGAACAGGAGGCCAAGAAGTTTGACCTCCTGAAATATGATGGTGTAAAGGCTATGAAGATAGGGCAGGCAGACTATGCCGTGCGCTGCTTCATTGAAGCCTTGAAACTGCATGACGACCTTGAGGTGCACGATTACCTGTCGCAGGTGTACCTGCGTCAAGGAGAACTGGACGATGCCATGGACGAGTTGCGGACGCTGACCGCAGCCGAACCTGACAATGTCCAGCTCCTGTTGCGTCTGGCACAGGTGGCCTATATGCAGGAGGACTATAGTACCATGGTAGAAGCCTGTGACCAGGCCACCAAGAAGGAGCCGGAGAACGCCCAGGCATACTATCTGTATGCACAAGCCATGCAGGGGCAGCAGAATATGGTAGGTGCCGTGGCTATGCTGACTAAGGCCATCTCCGTGCAGCCCGATTACGGTGCTGCTTACCTGATGCGTGCTGACGTGTTGCTCAAGATGGGTGATGCCGATAACGCCGATGCCGATGCTCAGTGGCTGCTGGCCAACATGGAGCCCCATGAAGACACCTTACTGCTTAAGGCCAGGCTGGAAGCGCTAAGGGGTAATGCCGACGAAGCCATTAATTATTATAATAAGGTAATAGAGCTGAATCCTTTCAGCATTGAGTCGTTCCGTGAGCGGGGGCAGCTGAAGTTCAATATGGGCGACAAGGCCGGTGCTGAACAGGACATGCAGACGGTGCTTGAACTCGACCCGCAGCAGTTGGCCGATGTCAGTGGCGAATATTCCGCTGAAGGTATTGAGCAGCGTGTCAAGCAAGCTTATTCGGTAGCCAATCCCTTAGGACTCTAAGCACGATTCGTCATATCAAAAGATAAAGGGAGATACTATCCTCGCGACAGGGTCTCCCTTTTTAACTTATATAATAATACACGTAGGATTTTCGCTCCGCATAGTCCTGTGCGGGCTAATCTCTTCGGCAGCACTGGCAGGTATTCTGACTTTCCCCAGCCTGTCTTACCTTCCCGGCCTTTTCAGACCAGTGGCGTTATACAGACAGACCTCCTAATAAGGATTACAGCTGCAGGTACAGTTCCGGACTTCCACCGGATTCCCTTACATCGAAGCTCCCACTGGAGCCTGATTGCCAGTTGCGGTTGCAAAGTTAGCACTTTTTTCTTAAATGCCAATCTTTTTCTGGGAAAATGTAAGCAATACACGAAATTTTCTTTCAAAATATTTGCGGGAACGGGGAAAATGTTTTACTTTTGCACCCAGAAAACAAAAACGAGATACAGAATGTTGAATCACAGTGCATACTTCTACGGCTTTTACTTTTACTTTGCAAGCAATTGTGAAGCGGTTGGCCGTATGTAATTAAGAATAAAAAGACAGCAAAAATGAAACATGGTCCCGCTTCACTGCAGAGTGAAAGCGGGATTTGTTTTTAAAACACAGCGTATGAAACGGATTGCGATACAAGGACTGATAGGGTCGTTCCACGACATTGCCGCCCACCTCTACTTCGAGGGTGAGCAGATACAGCTGACGTGCTGCTCAACCTTCGAGCAGGTGTTTGACAGCATGCGCCAGGACCCCACCAGCATCGGTATGCTGGCCATCGAGAACACCATTGCCGGCAGTCTGCTGCACAACTACGAGCTGTTGCGCGACTCGGGCACCACCATCGTCGGCGAGCACAAGCTGCACATCACCCACTGCATCTGCTGCCTGCCTGACGACGACTGGGACACCATCCAGGAGGTACACTCCCATCCCGTAGCCCTGATGCAGTGCCGCCAGTTTCTGTCCAAGCACCCGCAGATGAAGAATGTGGAGGCCGAGGACACCGCCGGCTCTGCCAAGATGATTGCCGAGGGGCAGAAGAAGGGGTGGGCTGCCATCTGCCATGCCGAGGCCGCCCACCTGTATGGACTGAAAGTGCTGGAAGACCACATTGAGGACAATAAGCATAACTTCACCCGCTTCCTGGTGGTGAGCAATCCCAACAAGGCCGACATGCTGCGGCCGCTGACCCAGGCCAACAAGGCCAGCATCGTATTCTCGCTGCCTCATGAGCAGGGCTCGCTGGCCCATGTGCTGGCTATCCTGTCGTTCTATCACATCAATCTGACAAAGATCCAGTCGCTGCCCATCATCGGCCATGAATGGGAGTACCTGTTCTATGTCGATGTGATGTACGATGACCTGACGCGCTACCGCCAGTCAATAGATGCCATTATCCCGCTAACCAAGGATTTAAAGATATTGGGAGAATACAAGGATGGCAAACAAACCAACTAGAGTATAAACGACAACTTTGACAACTATGACAACAATACAACCAGCAGACAGACTCAGTTTAGTGAGTGAGTATTATTTTAGCCGCAAGCTCAAGGAGGTGGCACAGCTGAATGCCGAAGGCAAGGATATCATCTCGTTGGCCATCGGCAGTCCCGACATGCCGCCGTCGGAACAGACCATCGAAAAGCTGTGTGAGGTGGCCCGTCAGCCCAATGCCCACGGCTATCAGCCCACGATGGGTACCCCCGAGCTGCGGCAGGCCATGGCCGGCTTTTACAAGCGCTGGTACGATGTAGACCTCGACCCGAAGACAGAGGTACTGCCGCTGATAGGCTCCAAAGAGGGCATCCTGCATGTGACGCTGGCTTTTGTCAACCCCGGCGACGAGGTGCTCGTGCCCAATCCCGGCTATCCCACCTACACGTCGCTGTCGAAGATTCTCGGTGCAAAGATTGTGAACTACGACCTGCGCGAGGACAATGGCTGGCAGCCCGACTTTGACCGGCTGGAGCAGATGGACCTGAGCCGCGTGAAGCTCATGTGGACCAACTATCCCAACATGCCCACCGGCGGCCGTGCCCGCCGCGAGACCTACGAGCGCTTGGTGCGTTTCGCACAAGAACACCATATCGTCGTCGTCAACGACAATCCCTATAGCTTCATTCTCAGCGAAGAGCACCTCAGCATTCTGCAGGTGCCGGGAGCCAAGGACTGCTGCATAGAGTTCAACTCCATGTCGAAGAGCCATAACATGCCGGGCTGGCGTGTGGGTCTCTGCGCTTCGAATGCCGAGTTCATCTCCTGGATCCTGAAGGTACAGTCAAACATTGAGAGCGGCACCTTCCGTGGCATCCAGCTGGCTGCAGCCGAAGCCTACAACAACAGCGACGAATGGCACCGTGTGGCAAACATTGAGCGCTATGCCAGCCGCCGGAAGTGGGCCGAGGAGATTATGCGGGTGCTGGGCTGCACCTACGACAAGCAGCAGGTGGGCATGTTCCTCTGGGGAAAGATTCCCGACAGCATCGCCAACGTCGAAGACCTGACGGAGCGCGTACTGCACGAGGCTCGCGTCTTCATCACCCCCGGCTTTATCTTCGGCTCAAATGGCGAAAGATATATCAGGATATCTTTGTGTGCTAAGGAGTCAATGATTCAAGAGGCTCTTCTGCGGATTCGGCAGGTTTTTGCCTAAGGAATCTGGGAATTTTGGATGACTGTATTATGGACAGAAACTACACATATAAGGTTTTGGGCTGTGTCTATGAGGTGTATAGACAGTTAGGCCCTGGGCTGTTGGAGAGTATCTATGAGGCGGCAATGATAAAGGAATTGCGAGCTCAAGGCTTTGATGTCAAGAATCAGGTTCCTGTACCCGTCTATTATAAAGATGAAATTATCTGCAATGATCTGAGGCTTGACCTCATTATCGACAACAAGCTTATCCTTGAACTAAAGTCTGTAGTGGAGTATAAGAAATTATTTGAAAAGCAGCTTCTGACGTACCTGCGACTCAAGAACTGTGAATTAGGCTATGTCGTAAATTTCAATTCTGAGAATATCAGAAATGACATTCACGCTGTTGTAAACAACCGATATAAAAAGACAGAGGAACAGGCATAAAGGCATAGACTCCTATATTCCCCGATTCCTTAGAATAGAAAAAAATATCCTTAGAATATGGAACTGGAATTACAACCACTGAACTTACCGAGTGACAACGAACGCCCCTTCGTCATTGCAGGCCCATGCAGTGCCGAGACAGAGGAGCAAGTGATGCAAACAGCCCGCCAACTGGCCATGAAGGGCTGTCATAACTTCCGTGCCGGTGTATGGAAGCCCCGTACCAAGCCCGGCGGCTTTGAGGGCAACGGCGAGAAGGCTCTGCCCTGGATGAAGCAGGTGAAGGAGGAGACCCACATGCTCGTCTCTACCGAGGTGGCCACGCCAGAGCATGTGGAGCTGGCCTTGAAGTATGGCATGGACATCCTCTGGATAGGTGCCCGCACCACCGCCAACCCCTTTGCCATGCAGGCACTGGCCGATGCCCTGAGGGGTGTCGACATGCCCGTCTTCGTCAAAAACCCCGTGAACCCCGACCTGGAACTGTGGATAGGTGCCCTGCAGCGCCTGAACCAGGCCGGCGTCAAGCGCCTGGGAGCCATCCACCGCGGCTTCTCGTCGTTCGACAATAAGATTTACCGCAACGCGCCGATGTGGCAAATACCTATAGAGCTGCACCGCCGCATCCCTGAACTGCCCATCATCTGCGACCCCAGCCACATCGGTGGCCGCCGTGAGCTGATAGCCCCGCTCTGCCAGCAGGCTATGGACCTGGGCTTCGACGGACTGATTGTAGAGAGCCACTGCGACCCCGACAAGGCATGGAGCGATGCCAAGCAGCAGGTGACGCCTGAGGTGCTCGACTACATCCTCTCGCTGCTCATCATCCGCGACGAGCATATCACCACCGAGAGCATCCAGCAGCTGCGCAAGCAGATTGACGAGGTCGACAACCAGCTGATGGAACTGCTGGCCAAGCGCATGGGCGTATGCCGCGAGATAGGCCGCTATAAGAAGGAACACAACATGACGGTGCTGCAGACCACACGCTACAATGAGATTCTTGAGAAGCGCGGTGTGCAGGGGGCTCTGACGGGCATGTCGCCGGAGTTTGTAGCCAAGGTCTTTGAGAGCATCCACGAGGAGTCTGTACGTCAGCAGATTGAGATCATTAACAAATAGTATATTAGGCTAAAATCCTTAATTCCTACATTCCTTAGAATAGAAAAGATGAAAATAGTCATATTAGGAGCAGGCAAGATGGGAAGCTTCTTCATCGACCTGCTGAGTTTCGACCACGAGGTAG
>CAMYZO010000131.1 GCA_947303855.1 uncultured Prevotellaceae bacterium | reverse complement strand
AACTGCCACGTACCGTCCAGACTGGTCACTTCCAAGCGGTCGCGTACGGGATAATACTGCCGGGCTGTCACGTCCTGAGCCTGAGTCATCGCAGTCAGCAGGCACATCAGCAACAAGATTGCCTTTCTCATTTCGTAGTAGTTTTTGTAGTAGTCTGTTCTTGTCGTGAAGCGTTACCTTGCCAGCTTTATACTCGTCTTCTTGCCGGTATAGCGCACGCTCTTGGTCTGTCCGCCAACCATTCTGACCTGGAATGTGCGACTGGCAAGCATGCCGTCGAACTGTCCCTTGCGCTGGCCTATCGTCAGGGTGTGGCTGCGCTCGTTCCAGGTCATCGGAATCTCCGAGTACTGGCCCTTCTGGTAGTTAAAGCCGTCGCCCTCGTCCTCATAGAGGCAGAAGGAGGCATTGCCGCCGGGATAGACGGTCAGCGTGATGTTGTCCCAGGGCTTTTCGTTGCTGTACTGCAGGTCTTGTCCCATGGGCAGGATGGAGCCGGCCTTGACATAAAGGGGCGAATGGGCCAGCGGGGCAGCGGCTTTCAGGCGCTGTCCGCCCTGCAGCTTCTCGCCTGTCCAGTAGTCGTACCAGTCGGCACCCTTCGGCAGGTAGACCTCGTAGGTCTTCTCCTGACTCCAGTCCACCTTGGGCCAGCCGTTGGCATACTCCGCATTGTCCTTCTGGTCCCAGCCCGACTGCTCGTCGGTCTTCACAATCTTCTCCCGGGTGAAGAGCGGGTCTACCACCGGGCATACCAGCAGGCTGTGTCCGAACATAAACTGGCGGCCATTGTCCCACACGTTCCTGTCATTGGCAAAATCCATCATCAGCGCACGCATAAACGAGTCGTCATGGCGGCTCACCTGCCAGCTCTGACTGTAGATATAGGGCAGCAGGCGATAGCGCATCTTAACCGCTGAGAGCAGGGCGTCATACACGGGCTCACCCTCCTGGCCGTAGTAGTACAGTTCGCGGTACACCTCGGTGCCATGACTGCGCATCATGGGACAGAACAGGCCGAACTGCATCCAGCGCACATAAAGTTCCTGGAACTGCGGATTCCTGGTGGCTGAGTTGTCGCCGTGGCGGCGGTTATAGCTGTTGGCAAAGAAGCCGCCAATATCGGTGTTCACATTGGGGTTGGCGCAGAGGGTATGGTTCAGGCAAAGGGGCACCTGCTTGCGCAGGTTCTCCCACGAGCTGCCCACGTCGCCGCTCCAGGTGTTGGCGCCGTAGCGCTGCTGTCCGGCAAAGAAGGAGCGGGTCAGTATGAAGGGGCGCTTCTTGGTGTCCACGGCACGCTGGTGGTCGTCGACGCCGCCCACCGTCATCAGGGCAAAGGCGTTGCGCACGGAGCGCCAGCTGCCCATGGCGCAGCGCTCGTCAAGGTCGCTGTCGGCATATTGCGTGTGGTCGGGGTCGGTGGAGTCCATCCACCAGGCATCAATACCCATCTGGTGCAGGCGCGACAGGTGCTGCCAGTAGATGTCGCGTGCCTCAGGCGAATAGCAGTCGTAGACGCGCACCCCCGACGGATAGTCTCGGCGCGGGGGCCACTCCGACAGTCCGCTCTCGGGCCACGTCTTGAAGTGGAACAGCAGTCCCTTCTCGTCAAGCTGGCGGTAAGGCTTGGTCATGGGGCCGAAACTGGCCCAGATGGAGATGCTGATATGGGCGTTCTTCTGGTGTACCTCGTCGATCATGGCCTGTGCCTTGCTGAAGTTCGGACTGATAAACTCCATGGCGTTCCAGGTGTAGTTGTCGCCCCAGTACTGCCAGTCCTGGATGATGCCGTCGAAGGGCACCTTCAGGTCGCGGTATCGGCGCACCACCTCCAGCAGCTCGTCCTGACTCTTGTAGCGCTCGCGGCTCTGGTGGAAGCCGTAGGTCCACAGCGGCAGCATGGGCACGCGGCCCGACAGGTGGCGCATGCGGCTGATGACACCGTCGGCCGTGCCGCCGTAGATGAAGTAATAGTCTATGAGACGGCCCACCTGCGACTCCAGCACCAGTTCCTTGTCGTCGTCAATCCGTGTGGGCGAGTAATTGTCCCAGAACACGCCGTAGCCCTTGATGCTCTGGAAGAAGTGGGCATAGTCCTCCAGGTTCGACTGCTGCATGTTACGGTGCTCGCCGCGCAGGTTCATCTTGCCGTTCTGGAGCATGCCTAAGCCGTAGACGGGCTCGTCGGCCTCTAAGGCGAAGGCCTGCCTCACGCGGTAGGCTCCCTTGTCAATGCCGTTGGCAATGGGGGTGAAGGCACAGCCCCCTTCTGCCAGCAGCACGGTGCCGTCGGGCTTGGCAAAGACCACCTGACGGGTTTTCTCATCTACCGTGACGGCCAGTGCCGCCGACTGGTAGCGCTTCTTGCCGTCGGCGCTGCTCACCTTAACTTTCACCGCCTCGGGCTTGGCTGTCACCACCAGCGACTGCTTGTCTGCCGGCTGTCCGTCGGCGGTCTTGACGATTCTCACGATGTCGGGTGTCATAAACTCGACGGTCTGCCCATACACAGAGCTGCAGCTGGCAGCTGTCAGCAGGCAGACAAGACTGCGGAAAAGTGTTGTTGTTTTCATCATTATCGTTTTTGTTATTAGAGGGCAGGACCAATGTATGCCGGCAGCAGTCCGCCCCAGTCAATCATGACGCGCTGGAGCATCTGCCCCGGCTCCGACGCCGTGAAGCTGATGGTATGAGAGGCTTTCGACTTGTCGACGGCAAAGCGCAGACGGCAGACGGCACCATTGCGCATCACCTGGTCCTTCCACGTGCGGTCGTACTCCTTGAACTTGTTCTCAAACAACTGGCTGCCGCCGCCGTCGACGCTGATGCTGACGCCGTTGCTCTTACCCTTGTAGAGGGGCCAGAAGGGAACGGTATAGACGGTCACCTCAATGCTATCACGGCTGACGGCAGGGAAACTGTAGGTGGCGCTCCCCAACTGCATCACCCGTCCGTCGTAGCCTAAGCCGCTCACTATCCGGGCATCGCCGCTCTTGGTCACCGGTTTGTCGAGACTGACGACGTAGCAGCCGTCTGCAGCCTCTTGCTGGGGTGTCAGGTCAACGGGTGTCTCCCCTACCCCGTCGGTGTAGGTCACCGGCGGCATCTTCTGGTAGAGGGCACACCAGCCGGGAGCCAGCGCCATCATGCCGCGCCATTTGCCGTCAAGCTGCTCGTTGTAGCGGTGCATCAGGCTGTTGATGCTGTCGTAGGCTGCCTGCGCCTGCCGTGCGGCCCAGTTGGCCTCAGCGGCACGTCCCTGCTGCAACAGTTCCTCATTAAGCTGGGCCATCAGGAACTTGCGGTTCATCTGGCAGGCTCCCTGCACCGAGAACTGCACCAGCTGGAAGAAGGCTGCCGACAACAGCGCGTTCTGACTGACGGCAGGGGCTGAAGCCAACTGCTCCACGGCGTCGCTGATGCGCTGGTAGTCAGCCAGTCGGCGCTGGGCCTCGCTGTAGTTCTGGAATGAGTATTCCGTGGCTTTCAATCCGGTGTGGGCCTTGTCGTCCCACTCATACTCCCAGCCCATGAACTCGGGCTTGCGGCTCCAGGCCAGGCGGTAGTAGTCGTCGAGTATCTGCTGCAACTGGCTTGTCAGGCCGCTGTCGCTTTCTGCCTGACCATTGCCGCGAAGATAAGGGGCCAGCAGACTGGCAAGGAACGTGGCCTGATGGCCGTTCACGTTATCTCTGTCGAAGGTACCGAACTGCCAGGCCATGTCGAAGAAGGTCTGCATGCCCAGTTCCATCGGCTTGATGTCGCCCACATTGAGCAGCCAGTAGCGGTCGGCACCGGCATCGTAGGCTTTCTTCAGCTCCTCATACATCAGCACGGGCGGCGTGGTGTTCAGCCAGAGGTAGTCGTGCGGGGCACCCAGATACGACAGGTGGTAGTAAACGCCTGAGCGTCCGCTGCGCTGCTGCTCCTGGGGGCTCGACACGCGCTTCATGTAGCCGTAGTTGTCGTCAACCCATACCAGCGTGATGTCGTCGGGCACCTGCAGTCCGTTCTCATAGATGTCCATGGTCTCCTTGTAGGGCACGAATATCTGGGGGATTTGACTCTCCACCGGCCCCTCCCTGTGAGGAAGGGGAGTAAATGCCTTGTGCTTTACCAGCAGTTCGCGCTGCTCTTTGATGACCTTCTCTATCAAGGGTACGCGCTCTTCCATGGGCAGGTTGCCGCGCAGGCCGGCATCGTGCAACCCGCGCATGGCCACGGTATAGATGTTCTCATACTGTGAGGCCTCAGCGAGGCGGTTGTCCCATTTGCTGAGAATGGTCTCGCGGTTGGTCTTGTAGTTCCAGTCGCCGTCGCGCTTCTGGTCCCACTCGCTCTTGGCAGCATTGTTCAGCAGCAGCGGCTCACAGTGGGAGGTGGTGATGACAATGCCGAAGGAGTCGCACACCACCTTGCTCTCCTTGTGGCTGTAGAAGGCTCCCGTGCAGGAATGCATGGCCGGTGCCAGCATGTTGGCCTTCAGGCGCAGCAGCAGCTCGCAGACACGGGCGTAGGTCTTCGGACCAATATCGCCCAGACTCTTCTCGTAGTTCTTCGACGACCAGGGCTTCAGACCCCAGTCCTCGTCGTTGATGAAGATGCCGCGATACCTGATGCTGGGCTCGCCACTGACCATGCGTCCGCGCTCCCACGACAGCACGTCCTGACGGCTGACGGGCACGTCGGCCCACCAATACCAGGGCGACACGCCGATATGCTCGCTGAGGGTGTAGATGCCGTAGATGGTGCCGCGCTTGTCGCTGCCCGCCACCACGAGGTTGCCGTCAACCACGTCGATGACGAACGACTCCCACCGTCCGCGCACCTGACTCACATCGAGCTTCTTCTGCTTCACAAGCTTGTCCACAAACTGGCTCTTGCCGATGGTGCCTACAACGATACAGCCACCCTTGCCGACCGTCTTTCCCTGGTTGCCATTCACAAGGGCAGCACTCACACCCGTCACCTTGCGCACATCGTCGCTCAGGTCGCCGGCAGCCCTGACCACCTGCTTCCACTCCTGGCGGTCTACTACAATGGCTGCTGTCCTGCCCTTCTGGGCTATGACAAATGCTGCTGCCTGTGCCGATGCCAAAGCAGCGAACAGTATGATAATAGTCAGTATCTTTTTCATGTCACGTTACGGTTGTCCTCATGACTGTTTACTGTGCCGCCGTAATGACCACGCCGCCGTTCTGCGGAATGGTGATGGTCACCTGCTGCTTCTTGTTCTGCCTGACGGTCTTCACGCTGCCAGCAAGCTGGGCATCGTCGCCATAGACCGTCAGCAGCGTCTTGGCCTCGAACATCGGCAGACTGATGGTCCGCTTCAGGGGCTGGGCCTCGGCATTCACGCCTGCCACATACCACCGGTCGCCGCAGCGGCGGGCCATGATGACGTAGCGTCCGGGATAGCCGTCGATGAAGCGCACCTCGTCCCATGTCGTGGGCACCTGCTTCATGAAGTCAACAGCCCAGGAGGGGGCGTCGTCGAGATTGTTGGGAGCAAGGGCGAAATGCTGTACGCTGCTCTGGAACAGCACGGCAGCTGCCAGGGCATAGACGTCGCTGGTACGGCGCACCGTGCCGCGCCGGTTGTCGGCATTGTAGTGCTTGTTCAGCGTCGAGCCGCCGAAGTCCATCGAGCCTACGGTGTTGCGTATGAAGGGGTGGATGCAGCCGTTCCAGGCCTCCTTGTCGCAGGCTCCCTGACCGAAGTGCAGGTTCTCTGACGCCAGCACGGCCTCCGAGGCAACGTAGTTGGGATACAT
>CAMYZO010000130.1 GCA_947303855.1 uncultured Prevotellaceae bacterium | reverse complement strand
AGTGGCGCGACGAAGGCCCCATCTTCTCGTGGTTCGTCAACGGACAGTGGGACACCATGTTTGCCCCCGACCTCGTGGAGACCGTCGACAAGCAGACGGGTAAGAAGACCTACTGGCTCTATCCCCACAGCCGCGGATGGCAGCGCATCCCCATGGTCTGCAAGAGCGACCGTCCCAACGGTCCCTTTGTGCCCGTCAACCTGACGGAAGACGGCAGCCGCTGTGTGCCCGGCTCGCTCATCGACTTCGACCCGTCGGTATTCATCGAGCCCGTCACCGACAAGAAGGACAAGGACTACGACAAGGGCTTCCGCGCCTACGTCTTCTACGGTTTCCAGCACTCTACTGCCTGCGAGCTCGACCAGAACACGATGTTCTCGAAGCGCGAGGGCACAGAGCTGATAGACCCCTTCATTCCCGCCAGCAGCCGCGACGGCAAGCTGTTAGACAAGGAGGGCAGCGTCTACAAGGCACTCTACAAGGACCAGAATCCGCTGGACTTCAATTTCTTCGAGGCATCGAGCATCCGTCAGGTCGGCAACAAGTATGTCGTGGTGTTCAGCGGCTACTCTGGTGCTGAATACGGTCTGGACAATACCAACAGTGCCCTGCGTTATGCCTACGGCGACAGCCCGCTGGGTCCGTGGCGCTCGGGCGGCGTGCTGGTAGACTCGCGTGGCGTCGTTGAGAACGAGGACGGCTCGAAGCTCATCACCACCAATGCCGGTCATAACACGCACGGTTCGCTGCAACAGATCAATGGTCAGTGGTACGTCTTCTATCACCGTCCGCCGCGTGGCTTCGGCAATGCCCGCCAGGCCATGGTAGCCCCCGTGAAGATTACGTGGGACAAGAAGGCCGTCGCCAAGGGTGGCAAAGTGCGCATCACCGCCTACGACCCATACGACAAGAACAACGAATGGACCGCCAAGGACAGCCAGGGCAACGAGTACACAGGTGCCGAGGTCACCAGCGAGGGCTTCCAGGTCTACGGCCTGCCGCCCTATGCCTACTATTCAGCCGGTCTGGCCTGTGTCATGACGGGCGGCACCAACAGCAATGAGTGGATGCAGGACAACTTCGACGTGTGGGACAACAGCATGGACCTGGCCGGCATCACCAATGGCGGCATCGTCGGCTTCAAATACTTCGGCTTCGGCGGCCTCGCACAGACTGCCAAGGGACTGCCCGCCTTCGAGGGCACGAAGCAGGGCGACGGCACGCTGTTGAACCTCCGGCTGACACCCGGCAAGCATGGCGCCTTCAAGATTCGCGTTCGCTTGGACAACCCATGGAAGGGTCTGGAGATTGCCGTCTTCGACGTGCCGGCTACTGACGCCCTGAATCCCGCAGCCACCACCCTCACCCAGCCCGTTCCCGCTGTCGAGGGTTTGACTGGCAAGCATGCCGTCTACCTCATTGCCGAGGGTGCCGACATCCAACCCAAGCGCGACGACCGCCCACAGTGGGGCCGCCGTCCGCAGCAGCCACAGCGTCCCGACGGACTCTTCGACCTGCACGGCATCGGATTCTCGAAGGGCAGCGCCATTCAGGTTCCTGCCGTTCCGCAGATGACCATCAAGGTCAACGGCAAGCAACTGCTGGTTCCCACTACGCCTATCCGCACCACCAACCAGAACGGCTATACCGACCTGACGCACTATCAGGTGTATGCTCCGCTGAACGGCAACAATGTGATTGAGGCCTACTCCAGCGTGCCGGGCGTAGAGACGACTTTCAGTCCCGTCACCGACGGCCGAGCCACCGTTCGTTGCAAGTGGCAAGGAAAGGAAAAGATATATTTAATCAATTAAGAAGTAAGAATTAAGATGTGTCGGCTTTGCCGAGTAAGAAATAAGAAGTAAGATATGATGAATCGAATAATTAAAACACTGATGCTGTTGGCCGCTGTGATGCTGTCAACAGCAGCCTTTGCCCAGTTGTCGAAGAACCCCTACAAGTTTCTGGGCAACATCACGACCAGCTATAATGTAGATGCCGGCGGTGGCGTACCAAGGTATTATACCCTTTGGAACCAGATTACCTGTGAGAACGAATCGAAGTGGTCGTCAGTAGAAGGCAGCCGTGGCTATTTCAACTGGAATGGAGCCGACAATGCTTTCAACTATGCCAAGCAGCACAATTTCACCTACAAGTTCCACGCCCTGGTGTGGGGTGCCCAGTATCCCGGTTGGTTGGAGAGTCTGCCTGCCGGTGAGCGCTTCTCCGCCATGACCAATTGGTTCAACCACGCCAAGGAGCATTATAAAGAACTGCCTATGATTGACGTCGTCAACGAGGCTGTCGGTACTCACCAGGCTGGTAATCCTATGATCAAGGAGACGTTAGGCGGCGGTGGCAAAACGGGCTACGACTGGCTCATCAAAGCCTTCGAGATGGCCTACGAGCGCTGGCCGGATGCCATTCTCATCTACAATGACTACAACTCCATCCGTTGGGACATTGACAACTACATCACCCTCGTCCGCACCCTGCGCGATGCTGGCGCACCCATCGATGCCTACGGCAACCAGTCGCACGACGTAAACGACATCAGCGAAGATGAATTGAAAAGTGCTTTGAAAAAGCAGCAAGACGCTCTCCAGATGCCGATGTTCATCACCGAGTTGGATATTGACAAGGCCAACGATGCCCAGCAAAAGGCACAATATCAGAAGGTCCTCCCTCACATGTGGGAAGCTCCCTATTGCGCCGGCGTCACCCTGTGGGGCTATGTGGTTGGTCATACTTGGGTTGGCAATTCGGGACTCTACCAGGAAAATGGCGAAGAGCGTCCTGCCATGACCTGGATTAAGGAGTATATGGAGACTGATGCTGCCAAGAATGCCGTGGGACCTTTCCCGGGTACGAAGAAAGAGGCCTCTATCTACATCCGTCCTGCCGCCCTGAAGGTGGCTTTGAATGACGTGCTGCCCATCAAGGTGCGTGCCAGAATGGCCACTAAGACCATTGAGAAGGTTGAGCTATATGCGAGCAACAATCTGATTGCCACCATGACGTCGGAGCCTTACATAGCTGAATATACAGCCAGCTCGGCGGGTACAAAAACCCTGAAGGCTGTCGTCACTACCACCGACGGTTCTACCTACGAGCGTTATTCGCGCATTCAGGTGCTCTCCAACACCACCAAGCGCGAACCCTTCAACGAGACAGTGCCCCTACTGCCGGGAACCATCAAGGCAGAAGAGTTTGACAAGGGTGCGTCGGGTGTGTCTTATTATGGTATAACACGTACAACTGACAGTCCTATCAAGACTAACAGTAATTCTTGGATGGAATACACGGTTGACGTGGCAGAAGACGGCCTTTATACAATGGATATGGAAGTCGCTTCTACGAATGCCAATGGTTTGTTCCATCTGTCGGAATACGGTTTTGACAACCTCACCTACCACACCAATATGATTGCGGTACCGAATACAGGCGGCAGTACGGAGTTCCAGACCCTGCACTGTCCGATGATGCAGGAGCTGACGGCTGGCCGTCACGTCTTCTGCCTGAACGTCGACAAGGGCGGTTTCTACATCAAGAACATGACCTTCAACCTGATACCCACCTTCATCATGCCAGGTGCTGTCGCAGTAAAAGACATGGTCAGGAGCGAGGGCGTTGAAATCAAGACAACCTCAGAAGGCAATGTGTTGAGTATGGATAATTCCGACTGGGCAGAATACTTGGTCGACGTCACGCTGAGCAACAACAAATATTCATACGAGCTCACCGCATCGTCAGTGGGAGGTGCCTCAGTATCTATGGCTCTGATTGACAGTGACGGTAAAGAATTGTCGTTGGGTACGGCCAATATTACCAGTACCGGCAGTCTGGACACCTATCAGGTAAAGACTAACAAGATCAGGAACAAGCTCAATGAAGGTAAAAAGACGCTGCGTATTACCTTGAAGAGTGGCAGTTGCAACATCGCCTCTTTGAACTTTACAAACTCGGAATCCACGGGTATCGATGAGTTAGAGGGCAACGACGCTGCCAACACTGGCGACATTTATAATTTGTCTGGTCAGAAGGTGGCTGCCGACTATAAGGGCATCGTCATCCGCAACGGCAAGAAAGTGGTTGTACGTTGAACTATGAACGTTGAACTTTGAACGTTGAACATTGAACGTTGAACTTTGAACGACAAATGTTGAGATGAGGACCTTATTCAGTATATTGCTTTGGGGCGTAGCCATGACGGCCATGGCGCAGTGGAATATCACAAAAGTTGCGCGCAATGCCGTGCGCATACAGTATAGCGAGGGCAACGTGCAGAACGATTTGCCCGACTGGCTCTATGTCAAGCATGGCGAAGTCAAGGACTGCGACGTCCAAGTCCAGTTAGATGACAAGCGAAAGCTACTGACACTACGCAACAAAAAAGGAGAGATTGTCTTTCAGGCAACTCGTCACCAGATGGCGGACGGCGAAGCCACGATGGCTTTCGCCACCGCCAAGGACGAGTGTCTCTTCGGTTTGGGACAGTTTCAGGACGGCTACAGCAATGTGCGCGGACTGTCGCGCCGCTTGACGCAGGTGAACACGCAGATTAGCCTGCCCATGCTCATCTCCAGCAAGGGCTACGGCGTGCTGTGGAACAACTACGGACTGACGGAGTTCAATCCCTGCAGCCAGAGCGTGCGCTTAGAGAAGCGAGAAGGTGCCGGCAGTCGTGAGGAGGTCAATGTCACCTCGACAGAAGGTAGCAAGCGCGAGGTGCGCGAGCGCCATATCTTCGAGGCCACCATCGACATTGCCGAGACAGGCGACTACAGTCTATTGCTCGACGTGGGGCAGAAGATGGCACGCCGCCACAACCTCTGCATCGACGGACAAGCCGTCATCGAGATGCAGAACCTATGGTTGCCCCCTACGGCCTCGAAGATTGCTCATTTGGAAAAAGGACGTCACACGCTGACAGCCGAACTGACCAAGGATGACAAGCCCATACTCTATTATGACCTGGTGAAGGACGAGACCACCTTCCGTTCGCCTGTCGCTACTGCCGTCGACTATACCGTGTTTGTCGGTTCTGCCGACGACGTCATCGCCACTTATCGTCAATTGACGGGAGAGTGTCCGGAGATGCCGAAGTGGGCGCTGGGCTATATCCATTGCCGGGAACGTTTCCATAGCTCGCAGGAAATCCTCGAGACAGCCCGTCGTTTCCGCGACGAACAGATGCCGCTGAGCCTCATCGTTCAGGACTGGCAGTATTGGGGCAAATACGGATGGAATTCCATGAAGTTCGACGAGGAATTCTACCCCGACCCCAAGGCGCTTACCGACAGTCTCCACCAGATGGACGTTCGTCTGATGCTTAGCGTGTGGTCGAAGATTGATAAGAATTCCGAGGTAGGTCGTCAGATGGAGCACGACCAGTATTACATTCCTGGTACCGACTGGATAGATTTCTTCAATCCACAAGCCGCTGCATCTTATTGGAAGAACTTCCGCGAACGCCTCCTCCCGCTCGGTATCGACGCCTGGTGGCAGGATGCTACCGAGCCCGAGAACGATGACCTGGTGGGCCGTCGCGTCAACAACGGACGTTGGAGCGGCGAACAGGTACGCAATATCTATCCGCTGCTGGTCAACAAAACCGTCTACGAAGGTCTACGTGATGCTGGTCGCGAAGCCATGATTCTCACCCGTTGTGGTTTCCCAGGCATCCAGCGTTATGGCTCTGCCCTGTGGAGTGGCGACGTGGGCAACGACTGGGAGACGTTCCGCCGTCAGATTACTGCAGGACTTGGCGTCCAGGCAGCAGGCATTCCCTGGTGGACATACGACGCTGGCGGCTTCTTCCGTCCTGGCGACCAGTACACCAATCAGGACTACATCGACCGCATGCTGCGCTGGATAGAGCTCAGCGTCTATCTGCCGCTGATGCGCGTTCACGGCTACATGAGCAATACCGAGCCGTGGAACTACGGTGACGAGGCCAAGCAAATCATAGCCGACTGCCTGAAGGAGCGTGAACAGCTCCGTCCCTATATCGAGCAGTGTGCCCATCGCATTGCCAAGGAGGGCTACACCATGATGCGTCCGTTGGTGTTCGACTTTGCCAACGATGCCGAGGCTCTGCAACAGAAGTACGAGTATATGTTCGGGCCCTCGCTGCTCATCAGTCCTGTGACGGAACCCAATGTCACCGAGTGGCGCACCTATCTGCC
>CAMYZO010000129.1 GCA_947303855.1 uncultured Prevotellaceae bacterium | reverse complement strand
GACTACAACCTCGACAACATCCGCACCGGACACTTCGTCACCCGCATGTACCAGCAGTGGCCTGAGAAGAAGAACCTGCTGGCCATGCAGACCATGATGAAGCAGCTGCAGAACCAGCCGCGCACAGTGGCCGACAAGGTGTTCTGGCACAAGGCCATCTACGCCTACCAGGTGTGGCTCGACGGCATCTTCATGGGACTGCCCTTCCGCGTGCTCACCGCCCCCATCACCGAGAAAGCCGGCCTGGGCAAGAAGATGCCCCTTGAAGCCGACATCAGAATCAAGAATATCTACGATGATGCCGTCAACCAGCTGAAGATTACCTACGAGCGCACTCTCGACCCGAAGACGGGTCTGAACCGCCATGCCTACGACGAGACGCGCAAGACCTTCTGGGCCGACAAGGAGACAGGACTGTCGCAGCACTGCTGGGGACGCGCCCAGGGCTGGTACACCATGGCCCTCATCGAGGTGCTCGACGCCCTGCCTGAGAGCTACAGCCGCCGCTCGGAGGTCATCGACCTGCTGCGCAAGGACTTCGATGCAATCTTGAAGTGGCAGGACAAGAAGACGGGTACATGGTATCAGGTAATGGACTCGCCGACACGCAAGGGTAACTACCTGGAATCCACCTGCTCAGCCATGTTCACCTACGCCTTACTGAAAGCCTACCGCAAAGGCTATGTCGGCGAAAAATACCGCGATGCTGGCATACGCGCCTATAAAGGTATGATTAACAATTTCATCCGCGTGAACGACGACAAGACCATCTCGCTGACCAACTGCTGCAGCGTGGCCGGTCTCGGTCCGGCTGTCACGCCCGAGGTGGAGGCAGCCATGAAGAAGGTGAACCCCAAGGGCAGTGTCAAGGAGAACAAGCGCCGCGACGGTGGCTACGACTACTACCTGTCGGAGCAGATTCGCGACAACGATGCCAAGGGCCTCGGCCCGTTCATCTGGGCATCGCTCGAGATGGAGATGCTGGGCTATGACACCAGCAACACCACGGCCGAGATTAACCGCCAGGCCGTGGTCACCCGCAACAACCCCGTCGTCAGCGAGGCTAACACCCTGGCCTCGCTGACCGTGGGCAACGGACACTTCGCAACGACGGTCGACGTCACCGGCCTGCAGTCGTTCCCTTTTGATTACGAGGCAGGTGTGCCTCTGACAGCCATGTCCGACTGGGGCTGGCATAAGTTCGAAAACACCGGCGCCCTGACGCCTGCCGAGACCGAGAAGTCGATGGACCTCGGCCATGGCCATCAGGAGGTGTACGCCGTGGAGTACAAAGCATCGAAAGGCGACGGCGAGCGCCATGTGGCCGCCACCGAGTACTTCCGCGTCAACCCGCACCGCCTCAACCTCGGCGTCATCGGTCTTGACATGAAGACAGCCGACGGCAAGAAGGTGGAACTCAGCAGTCTGAAAGCTATCCGCCAGGAGCTGCAGCTCTACGACGGCAAGATTGAGTCGGCCTTCCGTGCCGACGGCCAGCAGGTGGAGGTGACCACTGCCGCCATGCAGGACAGGGACGGCCTCATCTACCGCATCAAGAGCGCGCTGCTGAAGGACGGACGCGCCGCCGTCGGCATCCGCTTCCCCTACCCCACCGGCAAGCACGCCGACGGAGCTGCCGACTGGTCGAAGCCTGAGCGTCACAGCTCAAGAATCATAGCCAGCAACGACCACTCTGCCCTCATCCAGCACGACATCGACGCCACCAGCTACTGCCTCCTGATACAATGGCAGGGCGACGCCACCCTGCAGGAGTGCGACCGCCACCACTTCGAACTGTCCACAACAGCCGACGTGCTGGCGTTCACTGCCCAGTACCTGCACACCACTGAGAGCATTCAGGCAGCCGTAGCCGAGGTAAGGGGAACAGGCCCAGCAACTCAGAAAGCCCTTGTCTTCGACCAGGAACTGAAGGCTGTCATCAAGGCGTGGAACAGCTGGTGGCAGCAGGGAGCCATTGCCGACTTCAGCCAGTGTACCGACCCGCGTGCCCGTGAGCTGGAGCGCCGCGTCGTGCTCTCACAGTACCTCACACAGGTGAACTGCGCCAACAGCACACCGCCACAGGAGACGGGACTGACCTATAACTCCTGGTTCGGACGCCCACACCTGGAGATGACCTGGTGGCACATGGTGGACTTCGCCCTCTGGAAGCGGCCGCAGACCGTGGCTACGGTGCTCGACTGGTATAACCAGGTGGCCTACCCCGTGGCCCTTCAGATAGCACGCCGCCAGGGTTTCAAGGGTGCCCGCTGGATGAAGATGACCGACCCCTGGGCCGGCGAGGCACCGTCGAACACGGGCTCGTTCCTCGTCTGGCAACAGCCACATTATATATATATGGCTGAGGAGATGTACCGCGCCAACCCCACACAGGAGACCCTGAAGAAATACGGCGAGCAGGTGGAGCAGACGGCTGCCTTCATGGCCGACTTCACCAGCTACGATGCCAAGAGCAAGACCTACTACCTGAAAGGCGAGACGGCCATGCAGGAGTCGATGTCGAAGGACTTCAGCTATAACCACCCCTTCGAACTGGCTTACTGGCAGTACGGCCTTGGCATGGCCAACCTGTGGCGTGAGCGCCAGGGACTGCAGCGCAACGACAAGTGGGACGACATCATTAAGAACATGAGTCCTCTGCCGATGACCAAGGAAGGCATCTATACTGCCGGACTGCCGAAGGGAAAGACAACAGGCCTGAAGAGCTTCGACCCCTTCGACACCGTGGGCAGCGGGGCCAAGCCCGTACTTGCCACCGAGACCTTCGCAGAGAAAAGCCGCAACGACCACCCCGCCGTGCTCGGCCCCTTCGGCCTTCTCCCCGCCAGTTCCGTAAGCAGCGATAGTATCGCTGCCAACAAAACCCTCGCCTGGGTGATGGACAACTGGAACTGGCAGACCACCTGGGGCTGGGACTATGGCATGGTGGCCATGGCTGCCGCACGTCTCGGACAGCCGGAGACAGCTCTCAAGGCTCTGCTCATCGACACACAGAAGAACACCTATCTCGTCAACGGCCATAACTTCCAGACCGCCGACCGCCTGCGCCTCTACCTGCCCGGCAACGGTGCCCTGCTCACGGCCATCGCCATGATGTGTGCCGGATGGGACGGCTGCACCACGCCCAACAACCCCGGATTCCCGCAGGACGGCACATGGAACGTGCGCTGGGAAGGCTTTAACAGAATGCAGTAGCGGCCTGCGGCCTAAATAATAATGAATGATGAATAATGAATAATGAATAAAGTATTATTTAAACATGACGAACAGAACAAGTGAGAGAGGCAATCATAATGCTTATGCCTGCCGGGCTTTGATATTTTTTATTTTTTCTTTATTATCTAACCCCGCAGGGGCGCAGGCTCCCGCCTTCCCCGGAGCCGAAGGTCACGGACGCTATGTCACCGGTGGACGCGGCGGCACCGTGGTACACGTCACTAACCTCAACGACTCGGGAACAGGCTCGTTCCGCGCTGCCGTTACCGGTGGCAGCAACCGCATCATCGTCTTCGACGTTGCCGGTGTCATCGCCCTCAAATCCGAGATTTCCTTCAAGAACAACCTGACCATCCTCGGACAAACAGCCCCTTACCCAGGCATCACCCTGCGCTACTACACAGTACGCCCCGGTGCCAACAACATCGTGCGCTTCATCCGCTTCCGCCGTGGACAGGAGAAGGATGTTGACGACGGAGCCGATGCCTCATGGCAGCGCAACAAGACGGGCATCATCCTCGACCACTGCTCCTTCTCGTGGAGCATCGACGAGGTGGCTTCCTACTACGATAACAATAACTTCACCATGCAGTGGTGTACCATCGGCGAGAGCCTTGTCGATGCCGGACACGGCAAGGGTGCCCACGGCTATGGCGGCATCTGGGGCGGCAAGCTGGCCTCGTTCCACCACAACATGATTCTGCACGTGGCCAACCGCTCGCCCCGCTTCAACGGTGCCCGCTACGACTGGAACGGATATACCAGCAACAAGCTGTACTCTACCTATAAGTGGCAGAATGCTGTGCAGGCAGAGAATGTGGACTTCCGCAACTGCGTTGTCTACAACGCCAACGGCTGCTACGGCGGCCCCGGCGGCGGACAAATCAACATGGTGGGCAACTACTACAAGAGCGGCCCTGCTGCGAGCATCGACCGGCTGACAACCGTCTCCTACTGCAACAGCGGCAATTCCAAAGACAATTCCACCTACTGGGACATGACCAGCCGATACTACCTGAACGGCAACGCCATCGACGGCAATACGGTAGGATGGGAGAAGATGCGCTACGACTCTGACGTGCCCGTCAGCGGCGGTAAGTACTACACCTACGACCCGAAACACTACTACGGCAGCGACCTCACCTATACCAAGGTGAACGGCAAGGACGCTCTGCCCATACAGTTAGACGAAGCAGCACCCACAGGCGAGGTGACCACCCACGCTGCCGCCACCGCCTTCCAGAAGGTGCTGAGCTTTGCCGGTGCCTCGCTCTATCGCGACGAGGTGGACGAACGCTATGCAACCGAGGCCCGCAACGGCACCGCCACCTATACGGGCAGCGTTACCAAGAAGAAAGGACTCATCGACAGGGTCAGCGACTGTAACGGCTACACCGAGGCGAACTTCCCCACTGGCAACCGTGATGCCAGCTTCGACACCGACAAGGACGGCATGCCCGATGCCTGGGAGACGGCCAACGGTCTGAACCCCAACAGCGCTACCGATGGCAAAACCTACACGCTGGACCCGCAGAAGTACTACACCAACCTTGAGGTGTATGCCAACTCGCTGGTGCAGGACATCATGCTCAGCGGCAACAGCGAGGCCTTAGAGACTTTCAACGAGTACTACCCAGCCTACACCAAGGAGGACGGCACCGCCGTTCCCGCCATTGGCAATACTCCCACAGCCATCGGCAACGTGAAGACCTCAGCACCACGCAGCGACCGTGAATATAACCTCCAGGGACAGCGCGTAGGTGCATCGTACCATGGACTGGTTATTAAGAACGGTAAGAAACAAATCGTCAGGAACTAATCTTAATTGACAGGTAAAATGCTTACCTCATGCGGGTGTTGCGCCTTACTAAGAGTTTTGAGATTAAGGGTGACAGGGTGACAAAACCTGCATAAACACAGGGGATGCACCCTGTTTTTGAGGGTGACAAGGGTGACAGAAGGGTGACAGGTTGAATTCTCTCGAGAATTTGGAGGCATGCCGCCTGCTTGTGCGACTAACTCAATGAGTGTGCCTTCAATTCTCAAGAGAATTCAAACGTGAAGAATCAGCATCCATGCGCACCAACGCCTGTCACCCTTCTGTCACCCCTGCCACCCTCTAAAAAGGGTGCAAACGCCCTGTACATCGGCGTTCTGTCACCCTTGCACCCTTTTTAACGAAAATCCTGTATAGACATTGACCAACTGGAGAGCATTATCAAGACTTACATATCGCCAGACCAACCATGGCCAAGATCCCAGTGCTCATCGTAGACAAACTCGAAATATGGAAGAGAGAATTCCTCTTCAATCAGGGTAGTGAGTTCATCAAGCACAGGCTCGGCCCAATGGCCTACAAGAACAATGAACTTGTCAATGTTCCAAGCGACACGGCCTCTGGGCACTTGTGTATAGTCCCCTTTAAACTTGGTGTCCTCATGCTTAGCTTGTGCCTTGAAATATTCTTTCGTCCACACCTGTCTATGCAGATGGGGATAGTTGATAAAAGGAAGGCCATTGTCGGCAGCTTCTTCAACCATCTTCGGGGTTATTTCCTTCTTACGAACACCAAAGAAAGATTTGTCCTTAGGGTCATACCAAAAAATACCGATGCACGGCATTTGTTCGTCAAACCCCTTCATATCGGCCATTTGTAAATTATGTTCTTCGTTTGTAAGTTGAGTCATAACACGTCGCAATTTGCTTGCAAAATTAACACTTTTTCCGGAATAAACAAATAAATACGAGACAAAATGAGTAAAGCAGATAGTGCAAGACCCGTTTCAAGCATCAAGCACGACGACAAGACCACGTTTTTCTTTTGTTTGGTCAGCTTTTGTTTTTTAGAGAGCAACGCATAAACGAATAACGCTTATGCAAGCTACCAATAACGAAAATCCCGTACTGAACAATCCGTACACGAGGAACCGAAATATTACTACGACACCGACATGAACGGTAACATAGACTATGCTACCGTCATCAATGGGCGAAGACCGTTTGGATATATTTCAAGAGCGAGCCCATTCCCTACGAAAAAGGCAAGAAGATTGCCGTGCGTGTGGTTTCCCAGTTTGGCGAAGAGTCAACAAAGGTGTTGGAAATCAATCTCTGGTCCCACTTTCTGAGTGAGAATCTCCTCATACTCAGCAAGAATCTCATTAGTGACACAAAGCGTGTACTTCCCATCGACGAAATCACGCCAGACAGGATAGTAGGCACTACGCCGCGAAAGCGACATCAGCAGACAGTTGGTATCAAGAACGATGTTCATTACTGCTTGTATGGTGTGCGCATGTGTTCAGACTTCCACTCTTCCATCACGTTGTCGTTGAGCACGCCCTCATCCCAAAGACGGTCAATGGCATCCTCAGCTCGCTTGGCGAAATACTGGCCAAGCATGCG
>CAMYZO010000128.1 GCA_947303855.1 uncultured Prevotellaceae bacterium | reverse complement strand
CGAGAGCACCTGGCTGGGGCAGCGTCTGTCCGTCAAGCTGGTCTATCCACGATTCTGGCCGGTCGGCACTGATGACCACCATCGGCTGATGCTGATACCATGCCTCAGCCACGGCCGGAGCCAGGTTGAGCAAGGCTGTGCCGCTGGTGACACAAACGGCCACCGGCTTGTGAAGGGCCTGCATCATACCCAAGGCATAGAAGCCCGCCGAGCGCTCGTCGGTGACAGGATAACAGGTCACGTCAGGACACTCGTTAAGGTTATGGACGATGGGAGCGTTCCGGCTGCCTGGGCAGACCACAGCATGATGGATGCCGTGGGCAACGAGCAGTGCCGTCAGTAGGTTTACATTCTCCTTATTGCAATACATTCATGTAAGAGGTAAGAGGTGAGAGGTGAGAGGTGAGAGGTGAGAGGTAAGAGGTGAGAACTATGAACTATGGGCTAAGAGGCGACGCATGGTTTCTAGTTTAGCCTCAGTCTCCAGCCATTCCTGCTGCTCGACGCTGTCGCGCAACAGTCCGCCGCCGGCATAGAGGTGGCAGCGATGACCATCAATCTGCATACAACGCAGCGACACATAAAGGTGGGTAGCCTGCTGCATGTTCAGCGTTCCGAGGAACCCGCTGTAGTAACGCCGCGGCGTATGCTCGTTATTGACGATAAACCGGAAGGCCTCGCGCTTTGGCAGTCCGCAGACGGCTGGCGTGGGATGGAGCCGTCCGAGCAGTTCGCCCAGATGGCGGTCGTCGGGCAGCGTAAACCTGAAGTCGCTGCGCAGATGGACAAGATCGGCAGCACGCGCCGTACGCGGTCCCTCCTCATGGAAGTCGGTCGTAAACTGCTCCAGACACTCCGCTATATAAGTGGCCACGATACGCTGTTCCTCAATATTCTTCGTGCTCCAGGCCACGTCCTCGCCCTCACCCTTCAGTTGCTCACCCTTGAGTTGCATGGTGCCGGCCAAGGCAATGGTATGCCAGATGCCTGCCTCGCCCTCAAGCAGTATCTCAGGTGTGGCCGTCAGCCACGTGCCGCTCTGCGGGGTGCTGACCAAGGCAACAAACAGTCGGGGATAGAGGCTGCAGGCGCGGTGAAACAGTTCTGCTGGATCTGCGGGAATAGGAGAGGTCTCTTCGGCACAACGTGCAAGGACAATCTTGCGGAAGGTGTCCTGACAGAGTTGTGCATGGAAATTGGCAAAGTCGATGGTATAGGTTAAAGAAGGACGCTCTGCAGCAGTTGCCGACGGAACCGCAGCAGAGAGTTCCGCCGGGGCAGACGGCGGTACGGGATGACAGGAGAGGCTGTCGGGACTGATAACGACAATGGGCTGTTCGCTCTTGACTTCGAACGGTGCGATGACAAAGCCTGAGACACCGTCAAGCTGTGCGCAGGCATGCAGGTCCTGCGTCTGTCCCTCCAGCCTGTAATAATGGTCTTCATGAGGGAAGCGGTAAAGTGCAAAGGCCTGTGGCATATCAGCTTTTCTTAGTCCTTATAACATAATTGGTGACACGGACGCTGGAGATAAGGTCGCCGGCGGTGTCGCGGATATCAATGTTCCAAACGTGCAAGGTCTTGCCCCGGTGCAGCAGACGGGCGTAGGCCGTGACGGTGTCGCCCTCGGCAACCGCCTTCACATGGCTGCCACTGACCTCAATGCCCACACAGGCACATTTAGGGCAGAGGGCACACGAGCCGACACCGGCCACATTCTCAGCCAGGGCCAGCGAGGCACCGCCGCTCAAGAATCCGAAAGGCTGGCGGTTGCGCTCATCCACCCGCATACGCGCCTTACAAGTATCGTCCTCTGGAGTGGAGATGAACTCCATTCCGAGGGCGGTACTCAGGTTAGGTTTTGCATTGATAATCTTGTTTATTCTTTCTACATTCATTATTTGAACAATGAATATTCTTTCACATCCCATGCCACGGCACTGGCTCCAAGCACGTCGCGGGTACGGTTATCGAGTGTCGAGGCAAAAATCTTCACCTTCCCGCGGATGCCACGGAACACGTGCTCCTCAAAAGACTCGCGGGTGGGTAACACCAGCCATTTGCCGGCCTGTGAGATACCACCGGCCAGAATGATAGCCTCAGGATTGACGATAGACGCATAGTTGGCCAGGCCGATACCCAGGACACGGCCGGTGCGGCGGTAAACCTCAATAGCCATCTGGTCGCCCTTGTCGCAGCACTCCGCGATGATGCGCGGCGACAGACGCTCCTGTTCGCGCATCAGCGACGGTGCATCCGACTCTGCCATGAGTTCCTCTGCCGTCTGGACAATGCCGCGGGCCGAGACGTATGACTCCACACAGCCTTTATGACCGCAGGTACACAGCCTTCCGTCCTCAATGATACAGGTATGGCCGAACTCACCGGCAAAGCCGCCGGCTCCCAGGTGCTCACGTCCTCGTGAGAAGAAACAACTGCCCAGACCTATGCCTATGTTCAAAACAATAAACTCTTTCATGCCATGGGCACTGCCAAAGACCAGTTCGCCCACTGCTGAGGCATGGGCATCGTTAGCCACACCCACAGCCAGTCCGAGTTGGTCGCGCATCAAGGCAGCCAGGGGAATGACACCCTTCCACGGCAGGTTCGTAGCATTCTCTATGCAGCCTGTCACAAAGTTCGTGCTTGGCGAACTGACGCCCACAGACCGTATCGTTTCCAGACCGCCATTGGCCTCTGCCAGCATGACGATGCCCTCGCAGAGCGCCGAGACAAACGAGTTGACGTCTGCATAACTCAAGGTGTCGATATGACTGTCTGCCACAATATTGCCACGTATGTCGACAATGGCAAAGGTGGTGCGCTCCATGCTGATATCCACACCAACCACACGTGTCTTAATGCTTGTATTTAACATGTTGTCATCCTATTTGAATAAAGAATACTCCTTTACTTCCCAAGCCAGAGCACTGGCTCCGAGCACATCGCGCTCGTTGTCGTCGAGAATAGACACCAGCAACTTGACTTTCCCGCTGATATTATGGAACACATGTTCGTCGAACGACCGGCTGACGGGGTCGAGCAGCCAAGGCCCCATACGCGTCAGCTCGCCGGTGAAGATGATGGCCTCAGGGTCCAGCAGCGAAGCATAGTTGGCCAGGGCCATACCCAACTTCTCGCCGGCTTCCTCGCAGACCTTGCGGGCCAGCACGTCGCCTTGCTCACAATAGGCCAGCAGCGACTGTGGCGACAGGTCGCCGTCTCTCATCAGCGACGGCTCGTCGGTAGCCGCCAGCAGTTCTCTGGCTGAGGTAGCCAGGCCACGCGACGAGGCATACTCCTCAATGCAGCCCCTGCGGCCACACGTACACTGACGGCCTCCAGGCACCACGCAGGCATGTCCGAACTCGCCGGCAAACCCTCTGTGACCTATATGCACCTGACCATTGGAGAAGATACAGCTGCCTACGCCGCCATGACCCAAGGAAATGACGATGAAATCCTTCATGCCATGAGCACAGCCAAACACATGCTCGCCCAGAGCCGTAGCATGGCAGTCATTGGCCAAGGCCACGGCCAGTCCCAGCCGGTCGCGCAGTAAGGCAGCCATCGGCACGATACCCTTCCACTGGAGGTTGGCGGCATTCTCTAAGCACCCCGACACGAAGTTGGCGCTGGGCGAACTGATGCCCACCGAACGTATCATATCGTAGCCACCATTAGCCTCTGACAGCAAAACAATCTTCTCACTCAACGCCGAAACGAAAGCACCGGCGTCATGGTAGTCAGACGTAGCCAACTCATCCTTAGCTATAATGTTCCCACGGACGTCAACAATAGCGAGCACGGTTTTATTTACACCTATGTCAATACCCACGACTCGCGTCTTGATATTAGTCTCTTCCATAGTTTTATTTTACAAAGTTTGCAGCAAATTTAGTCATTTTTCTGATACGAACCAAATGATTAGCACTTTTTTTTCAAATATCGTGTGCTTATTCAGATATTTTTAGTAATTTTGCACCATCAATTGATATATTCGGATATAAAAAATGAACATTTTAGAACTTAGCGAACAAGAAATCCTGCGACGCCAGTCGCTTGACGAGTTGCGCCGTATGGGCATCAACCCCTACCCCGCAGCAGAGTATACCACCAATGCTTTCTCCACAGAAATCCTTGACACTTTCAGCGACGAGGCCGAGCCCCGTGAGGTGAGCATTGCCGGCCGTATGATGAGCCGCCGCGTCATGGGCAAGGCATCATTCGTAGAACTGCAGGACAGCAAAGGCCGCATCCAAGTGTACGTCACCCGAGACGACATCTGTCCCGATGAGAACAAAGACCTTTATAACGTCGTCTTCAAGAAACTTCTTGACATTGGTGACTTCATCGGCGTGCGCGGCACGGTGTTCCGCACACAGACAGGCGAAATCAGCGTGCATGCCCATGAGCTGACGCTGCTGTCGAAGAGCCTGAAGCCACTGCCTATCGTGAAGTACAAGGACGGAGTGGCCTACGACAAGTTTGACGACCCCGAGCTGCGCTACCGCCAGCGCTATGTCGACCTGGTGGTGAACGAGGGTGTGAAGGACACCTTCCTGAAGCGTGCCACTATCATACGCACCCTGCGCCGAATTCTCGATGACGCCGGCTACACAGAGGTAGACACCCCCATCCTGCAGAATATTGCTGGCGGTGCTTCAGCACGCCCGTTCATCACCCATTTCAATGCGCTGAATCAAGATATGTACATGCGTATCGCTACCGAGCTCTATCTGAAGCGACTCATCGTTGGCGGCTTTGAGGGCGTCTATGAGATGGGCAAAAACTTCCGCAACGAGGGTATGGACAAGACGCACAACCCGGAGTTCACCTGCATGGAACTCTACGTCAGCTATAAGGACCTGCTGTGGGGCATGACCTTCACCGAGAATATGCTGGAGCAGATCTGTACCGCAGTCAACGGCAAGCCCGAGGTAGAGATTGACGGCAACATCATCTCGTTCCGTGCTCCGTTCCGCCGTCTGCCCATCCTCGACGCCATCAAGGAGAAGACGGGCTTCGACTGCGACGGAAAGACCGAAGAGGAGATACGCGCCTTCTGCCTCAGCAAGGGCATGGAGGTTGACGAGACCATGGGTAAGGGCAAGCTTATTGACGAGCTCTTCGGCGAGTTCTGCGAGGGCACGTTCATCCAGCCTACCTTTATCACCGACTACCCCGTGGAGATGTCGCCCCTGACCAAGATGCACCGCTCGAAGCCCGGACTGACTGAGCGCTTCGAACTGATGGTCAACGGCAAGGAGCTGGCCAACGCCTACTCTGAGTTGAACGACCCTATCGACCAGGAGCTGCGCTTTGTAGAACAGATGCGTCTGGCCGACAAGGGCGACGACGAGGCGATGATCATCGACCACGACTTCCTGCGTGCCCTGCAGTATGGCATGCCACCTACGTTCGGCATCGGCATTGGCATCGACCGTCTGGTGATGCTGCTCACCGGCAAGTTCGCCATCGGCGAGGTGATGCTGTTCCCGCAGATGAAGCCCGAGAAGAAGGCTCCGCAGAGCACCATCCAGGAGTGGGCGGCCATCGGCGTTCCCGAGGACTGGGTCTACGTGTTGCGCAAAGCCGGCTTCAACCTCATCCAGAACATCCACGACGAGAAGCCGCAGGGTCTGCAGCAGAAGATTGGCGAGATTGTCAAGAAGTACAAACTCGACCTACAGAAGCCCTCTGTCGACGAGGTGGCTGCATGGATTGAGAAGGCATAGAGGGGGCTTAATATATGTTCGACTGTGGAAAGATAGCCATTATAGGCGGCGGTAGCTGGGCAACGGCCATTGCCAAGATTGTGGTGCAGCACACGCATCACATCGGGTGGTATATGCGCCGCGATGACCAGATTGAGGAATTCCGCCGCATGGGGCATAACCCCGGCTATCTCACCAGTGTCCATTTCGACATCCGTGAGATTCAGTTCGAAAGCGACATCAACCGCATAGCCCAGCAGTATGACACCTTAGTCTTTGTGACACCGTCGCCCTACCTGAAGAACCACCTGAAAAAGCTCAAGACGCGCATCAAGGACAAATTCATTGTCACGGCCATCAAGGGCATTGTGCCCGACGAGAACCTCATCTGCTCCGAGTACTTCCACCAGGTGTTCGACGTGCCCCATGAGAACCTGGCCTGTCTCGGTGGTCCCTCGCATGCCGAGGAGGTGGCCATGGAACGGCTCAGTTATCTCACGGTGGGCTGCTCCAACACGGAGAAGGCACAGGCTTTTGCCGATGTCCTCACCAGCGACTTCATTAAGACAAAGACCTCCGACGACGTGATAGGCATTGAATACTCATCGGTGCTGAAGAACGTCTACGCCATTGCCGCCGGCATCTGTTCCGGCTTGAAGTACGGCGACAACTTCCAGGCCGTGCTCATTGCCAACGCCGTACAGGAGATGACACGCTTCCTCACAGCCGTACACCCCATTGAACGCAACCCTTACGACTCAGTCTATTTAGGCGACCTGCTGGTGACGGGCTACTCCAACTTCTCGCGCAACCGCACCTTCGGTACTATGATTGGCAAAGGCTATTCGGTAAAGTCGGCGCAGATAGAGATGGAGATGATTGCCGAGGGATTCTTCGGCACCAAATGCATGAAGGAGATTAACCGCCACTGGCACGTCAATATGCCTATCCTTGATGCGGTCTACAATATATTATATGAACGCATATCGCCACAAATAGAGATTAAACTATTAACTGATTCATTTAGATAAACAAACCAAAACAATTATGAAGAACATCAGTCTTGACATCACAAAGGCCGCCTCGTTCCTGCAGGCCGGCGCAGTAGAGGCTTTCGAGCCACAGGTAAAGGCCGCTCAGAAGGCCTTGGAAGAGGGTACTTGTCCCGGTAACGACTTCCTGGGATGGCTCCACCTGCCCAGCAGCATCACACCACAGTTCCTCGACGAGATACAGGCTGCAGCCGACACGCTGCGCGAGAAGTGCGAGGTGGTTGTCGTGGCCGGCATCGGCGGCTCCTACCTGGGTGCCCGCGCCGTCATCGAAGCTCTTGGCAACTCGTTTGCTTGGCTCGTTCAGGACAAGAAGAATCCCGTCATCCTCTTTGCCGGCAACAACATCGGCGAGGACTATCTCTCGGAGATGACCGAGTA
>CAMYZO010000127.1 GCA_947303855.1 uncultured Prevotellaceae bacterium | reverse complement strand
CCCTTCTGTCACCCCTGTCACCCTCTAAAAAGGGTGCAAACCCTTTGTGGCAGGCAGTTCTGTCACCCTTGCACCCTTTTTCAGGAAAAATCCTATACGAGAGTTCTAACGTTCGGAAAAGAAAAAGAAAAAACGGGCCTTTTCTTTTGCTTTTCTCTCGTTTTTTCGTATCTTTGCACGCAGATTCACTATATAATAACAGAAAAATGTCATTTTGGAATAAGATTTTCGGAAAGAAAGAGGACGAACAGAAGGTGGGCGGCATGGAGGATTTCATGACCCTCATCCGTGTTTATTTTCAGGCAGTGATGGCTGCCGACCTGCATATCACGAACCTGGCGGCACTGCCTGACCTGCGTGTGTTCAAGCAGACGCTGAAGGTGCCTACGGTGAACAACCGTCTGGGTGTGGCTGAGAAACAGCGCGTGACGAAGATGATGGTTGAGATGTACGGCATGGACGAGTCGTTCACCAAGGAGATTGACCAGAGCATTCGCCGCCGCTGCAAGAACCCGCAGGACGTGCAGACGTATATGTATCAGTTTCAGGGTTTTACGCAGGAGCTGATGATGCTGACCTCGAACCTCATGAAGTTTAAGTTGCGCATACCCAGCATCTTCAAGAAGACCATCCTGACGATGACTGAGAAGACCATCGTCGACATCTTCAACAAGAATGACTTCACTGATCCCAGCGTGATGAAGTCGGTGGTTGACGTGCGTAAGTATAACCAGAAACTCGGTTTCTCGCAGCAGTGGATTACCAGTTTTGTCTACCGTGTGGTAATGTTGGCCAAGAAAGAGAAACAGCCTGCTGATGACGATAAGAAGTAAAGCACTTCTTAATTAATATTAAATAACTGGCGCAAAGGCAGGCATTTACAAAAAAATACCTACCTTTGTACGTCAAAAAATATAGTCATGACGCAGAACGAGCAGCTTTTAGCCACGTTTGAGGGCCGCGTGCGGCAACTGATACTCCGTTTTCAAGATTTGAAGAAGGAGAATGAGAGGCTGTGTCAGGAGGTTGCCAAGAACGAGCGGGACATCAAGGGTCTGAAAGAGCAGCTTGCGCTGAGTGAGCGTGACTATAACTCGCTGAAGATGGCGCGTATGGTGGAGATTACCGATGGCGACCTGCAGGGTGCCAAGGACCGCCTGTCCAAGCTTGTCCGCGAGGTGGATAAATGTATTTCAATGTTACAGGGTGACGAGACTCCGGCCGATGCCGCCCAGTAAGAAAGCCTAAAACAAATGGCAGAAGTTAACAAAGGGAAACAACATATCAGTCTGAATATCTGTAACGAGAAGATAGACATCTGGGTGAAGGCCGACGAAGAAGGTTTTTACCGTGATGCCAGAGATCTCGTGGCAGCTACCTATGGTAAGTATGCGGAAATGTTCAGGGGGCGTCGCAGCGACCGTTTTGTTGCTGCTACAGCCATGCTTGAAATTGCCGTTATGTACCAGATGGAGCACGCCAACAAGGATACTGACGCGTATAATGGTCTGCTTCAACGCCTGACTTCTGACATTGACGAGGCGCTGAAGTGAAGATTATTAACAAATTGTTTCATTATAGATTTATTTTATGGTTCTATCAATTATTGTTGCCGTAGCCGCCCTTGTTATTGGCGGCGTATGCGGATACATGATTTTCCGTTACGTACTGAAGGGAAAATACAACGAAATGGTGGAGGCCGCCGGTAAGGAGGCCGAGGTTATTAAGGAAAAGAAGCTGCTGGAGGTGAAGGAGAAATTCCTGAACAAGAAGAGTGAGCTGGAGAAGGAGGTGCAACAGCGCAACCAGCACCTGCAGCAGAGTGAGAACAAGCTGAAGCAGCGCGAGATTAGCCTGAACCAGCGTCAGGAAGAGCTGGGCCGCCGCAAGAACGAGCTGGATAACCAGCAGCAGCGCATTGACAACGAGAAGAAGGTGCTGGCCGCCAAGCAGGAGGAGTTGGAGAAGATGCAGCTGAAGGAGCGCGAGAAGCTGGAGGAGCTGTCAGGTCTTAGTGCCGAGGAGGCTCGTAACAGGCTTGTGGAGTCGCTCAAGGACGAGGCCCGTACCGATGCTGCTGCCTACATCAATGAAATCATGGACGAGGCCAAGCTCAACGCCAATGCCCAGGCCAAGAAGATTGTCATACAGACCATTCAGCGCGTGGCTACCGAGACGGCTGTTGAGAACAGCGTCAGCGTGTTCCATATTGACAACGACGATGTGAAGGGCCGCGTTATAGGCCGTGAGGGTCGTAATATCCGTGCCCTGGAAGCAGCCTGCGGTGTTGAGATTGTTGTTGACGACACCCCCGAGGCTATCGTCATCAGCGGCTTCGATCCCGTTCGCCGCGAGACCTGCCGTCTGGCTCTGCACCAGCTGGTCAGCGACGGCCGTATCCACCCCGCTCGTATTGAGGAGGTCGTTGCCAAGGTTAAGAAGCAGCTTGACAACGAGATTATAGAGACCGGCAAGCGCACGGCTATCGACCTGGGTATCCACGGTCTGCACCCTGAACTCATCCGCATCATCGGTAAGATGAAATACCGCTCCAGCTATGGACAGAACCTGCTGCAGCATGCCCGTGAGACCGCTAACCTCTGTGCCGTCATGGCTGCCGAACTGGGTCTGAATCCCAAGAAGGCCAAGCGTGCCGGTCTGTTGCACGACATTGGCAAGGTGCCCGATGAGGAGAGCGAGATGCCCCACGCACTCTATGGTGCCAAGATTGCAGAGATGTATAAGGAGAAGCCCGACATCTGCAATGCCATCGGTGCCCACCATGACGAGATGGAGATGCAGACGCTGCTGGCTCCCATCGTTCAGGTGTGCGATGCTATCAGCGGTGCCCGTCCCGGTGCCCGTCGTGAGATTGTCGAGGCTTACATCAAGCGCCTGAACGACCTTGAGGCTATTGCCATGTCGTATCCCGGTGTCACCAAGACCTACGCCATCCAGGCAGGTCGTGAGTTGCGCGTCATCGTCGGTGCCGACAAGATGTCGGATGCTGAGACCGAGGCTCTGAGCGGACAGATTGCTTCAAAGATTCAGAACGAGATGACCTATCCCGGACAGGTGAAGATTACCGTCATCCGTGAGACCCGTTCCGTGGCCTACGCGAAGTAAGGAGTTTAGGAGCTAATAGTAATAAAGACAATACCCGTATGCTCATAAAGGGCATACGGGTATTGTTCTATTCTGTCTTTATTGTTTAGAGTTCGGCATTTACCAGTCCTTTCTCCATGAGGATGGGCAGGACATTGGCAGCCGACTGGCGCTGGCGCTTGCTGCTTACGGCATTGTATTTCTCAAGCATGGCTGTGTCGTCAGCCAGCAGGCTACCCATGAACTTGTCGTTCATGCGGGTTACGGGGTAGCGGCCCTTGGCATTGCAGTCCTTGTCGATGAGGAAGCAGCGGAAGCTGTTGAGCTTGTCGCGGGTCAGTATCAGGCCTATCTGTGCAGCGTCAAGACCGATGCGTACAGGCGTGTCGACAAAGAACCAGGCAACATCGGCACCCAGGCTGGCCAGGAAGGCGGCATCGTTGATGTGGTAGACGGCTACGCAGAGCTTGTCGTGGTCGTAGCGGTAGGCCTGCATATAACCAGAGGTTTCAAGGACGATGTCGTTCTCGCGCAGGTTACGGCAGTTGACGTAGATGGTCTGTCCGTACTGGATGGCGAACACCTGCTTCTTGATGGCGGCGTCGGCCTGCTTGTCGCCAGTCTTGAACTTGAATTCGTTGTTGTCGAACTTCATCTGGACAGCCTGTTTGGTGCGGCCTTCCGTCAGTTCTTCAATGGGTGTCCACTTGTCGGCTACGAAGTCGGCATACGACATGCAGTACTTGACTAACTGTGCCTTACCTGACAGAGGGAGCAGACAGAGAGCGACAACCATGATTGATTTCATTACCTTTGCGTAAAAATTCTTTGTTTCCATTTTTCTTTGTTTTTTTATTGTTATTACTATTTGTTTTCTTTTGACGGTGCAAAGGTATGGCGAAAAACCGGCCTGTACAAAAAAAAGCCGGTTTTTCAGCAAAGGTTGTTATGACAGAAGCGGCAGGATGCGACAGACAGCGAAAACGGTGCTGTTTTCTGTCCGTCAGGCGTAGGAATGCATGCCTCCAAGCAGATAGTTGACGCCAAAGTAGGTCATGAGAATAGTCAGGAAGGCCACTGCCATGTAGACATGGTAGGCTAACGGACGGCGGAAGACTGCCAGCGACTGCGTGTGGACAGGGATGGCGTAGATCATGAAGGTGATGAGAGCCCAGGTCTCCTTAGGGTCCCACGACCAGTAGGTGCCCCATGAGACGTTGGCCCAGACGGCACCGATGAAGATGCCCAGGCCGAGGGTGGTCAGGGCCGGGTAGAGCAGCAGCCGGCTCAGCAGGTGCAGCTGTTGCTGCATGGCAGGCAGCAGCAGGGCCGTGGTGCTGCAGACAAACGTCAGCGATAGCAGGGCGTAGGCCACCATGATGATGCTGACATGCAGCGAGAGCAGGGGAGAGTTGAGCACGGGCATGAGGTGGCCTATCTGTGCGTCCATCTGTCCCAGGTGGCTCACCAGCAGGAAGAGTCCTGAGAGCAGGAAGCCGAAGGTCATGGCGATGGGGAAGCTGCGGCGGGCTATGAGCGAGAGGAGCATGATGAGCCAGGCCAGCGTCAGCATAGTCTCATAGCCGTTAGCCATAGGCACGTGGCTGGTGATGATCCAGCGCAGGGCCAGGCAGAATGTCAGCGCGAGCAGCGAGAGTTTGAAGAGGACTGATGCCAGCAGCGAGAGACGTTTGGACAGCGGTGACGGTGTGCCGTTGGGGGCGCTGTGCATCTGCCAGACGAAGAGCAGCAGCGTGAGCAGACCCAGTGTGAGGTTGGCCATGAAGAGGATGGTGGCCAACGGCACCTTATTATATATATACTCCGCCTGCAGCTGAACGCCGGAGGGTATGGAGTTGCCTCCCTGCTTCTGCTGGTACATTTGCAGCTTGTCGATGATGTGGTCCACCTGTTTGTAGTGGCCGGCGCGGGCCTCGTCAGTCAGCAGACTGAACAGGTGGCGAATGAACTGCTGCGTATCGTTGTCGATGGTGGCGGGAAGTTTACCCACAGGGGCACACCATTCGCCGCTATAGGGGAACAGACGCAGGGGCGTACACTGACTCAGTTCCATGACAAGCATCAGCCGGTCGTCCATCTTGGCCACATCGTTATGGAAGGCGTCATGCTGTCCGCTGTAGTACTGCTCGATATATGGCCCCAGGATATAGCCGCCCATTGTGGGGTTGAAGAAGGTGTTGACAGCGCAGAAGTCGGGCAGTTGGAGCGTCTCCTTCAGGGCACCCCTCTTGACCTTCACGAGGGGTTCATTGCTCCAGGCTTCAGGCCAGAAGATAAAGCCGGTGAGCACCTGCTCAGCTGTCAGTCCGTTGTAGGAGCGGCTGCCGCAGAGTTTGCGGGTGAAGTCGAGGGCGTAGGTCTGTGCCGGGCAGACGCGGTCGTTGTAGAGCATGTTGAGGCGCCCGAAGTGCTCTGCTGTGGCGGCAGGCAGGGTGGGCTGCGCCGCTACGCGACTCAATGATAAAGAACAAAGAATAAAGAGGGCTATCTTGTTGCGGGCAAAGTCGTCTTTGCCAGCCAGCAGACGGCGGTAGGTGCCCTTAGGGTCGAAGAGCATCCAGATGAGGGCAAAGAACAGCAGGGCGTAGCCGCAGTAGGTAACGGGAATGCCCCACGGGTCGTAGTTCATGGCCAGGATGGAGCCCTGCTGGTCAGGGTCGAAGCCCGACTGGTAGAGGCGGTAGCCACGGTGCGTGGCAATGTGGTTCATGGATACGGCGGCTGTTTCAGCATGAGCGTCGTCAGCCGGTGTGAGTGTGATGTGCGATGTGTAGTCGGCAGGCGCTTTCGTGCCTTCGTGGTAAGCGATGTCGAAACGGTCCAGGCGGATGCTGAAGGGTAGGGCATGCTCCTGCTGCTCTTCCGTCAGGTAGGTGCTGACGGTCTGCCCCTGGCGCAGGTGGATGGCTCCGTGACGTGCCGTGAGGTGGGTGAGCAGGGCACCCAGCAGGATGACTACGAACGACAGGTGGAGCATGACCGTGGTGAACTGTCTGACGCGGCGCTTCAGGAACCGGCTGATGCCAGCGGCGGCAAGCAGTGCCCAGAGCAGCGAGAACCACCAGGCCCCATAGATATGGTCGGATACGAATGGCGTGCCTTCGTATTTTTCAATAATCGTGGCGGCAGCCATGACGGCTACCACCACGATATAGAGCATTACTAATAACTTCTTCAAACCTTTGTCGTTTCGTTTGTCAGGTGTTTAGATAGATTCAATAAACTTCACCACGGCGTCGCGGTCGGCCTTCGACAGGTTATAGAACTTCTCAGTCGCAGCGTAGGCATCCGACTGCTTGCTGTAGCCATGCCACATGATAGCCTCGACGACGGTGCGTGCCCGGCAGTCGTGCAGACGGTCGTCGGCACCCGTCAGCTGACGGCTCAGGCCGCGGCCCCAGAGTGGGGTGGTGCGGCACCAGCCGGTGCGGATGTCGTTCACCATGAACAGCCGGTGCTGCACCATGTCGGTGTAGGGCCAGATGGTCTGGTTGGCAAACTTCGGCAGAATCTGTGAGGCATCCTTGCCAATAGACTGTGCGTAGGCCTTGATGCTGGCGTCAACCCAGTAGTTGTCGGCACCCGTCTTCCACGACGGGCGGTGGCACTGGGCGCAGCCAATCTCTGTGAAGAGCTTCTTGCCCTGCTGCACGGCGGGGTCGTTCAGGTTGCGGGCGGCAGGAACGGCCAGACCGCGGTGCCACACCATGAACTGGTAGTACTGCTTGTCGGTCATCTCCTCCTGTCCGTTGTAAGGCGCACCGTTCAGGAGATAGTTCTCAAAGGTATCCTTCTTGGCGATGCTTGAGCAGCTCAGAATCTCGTTCACGCGGTTGGCGATACCCTCGTCGGTGCCGTCGGCAAAATAAGGATGCAGGATGCTTGATTCAGCCTGTCCGTGCCGCTTGATGTAGCTGATGACCTCCTGATCCTCGCTCTGTGCCTTGGCCCAGGCCGGTGTGGTGTAGAGCCAGTGGCGGTCGGAGCGGGTGACGTTGGTGATGTTCCAGATGGCGTTGGCACCGGCACCGTCCTGCAGCGAGCCGCGCGTCATGGCGTAGGTGAAGCGCTTCAGCGGTCCGTGGCTGCC
>CAMYZO010000126.1 GCA_947303855.1 uncultured Prevotellaceae bacterium | reverse complement strand
CGCAACTCCTGAGCCATGTGACTCAGGTGCAGGTCGTTGTAGGGAATCTCACCCAGGTTCACGTGCTTGCGGAAGTCGGGATTGGTGGTATAGGGGGCACGGTACTTGATGGCCTGGGCGTTTGCCAGGTCGCCATCGGTAGACTGGCCTGTGGATGCTCCGGTGAAGATGCCCACCTTAAACTCGCGGCCTGCCTCATGCTCGGCAACGGCTATCTTGGCCAACTCCTTGGTCGTGGCCTTGGCTACGCCGGCAGGCGTAAATCCACTCATGGCAATGTTATCGCCATTCTTAATCATTGCTGCCGCCTCGGCAGCTGTTATCCGTTTATATGACATGGTAATACACTTGAAAAGAGGCGGCTCCGAACGAAACCGCCTCAACAAAAATTTCTTTACAAAAGATTAGTTCAGCGCGTCAGCAAGTTCAGCACCGGCCTTAAACTTGGCAACCTTCTTGGCAGCAATGGTGATTTTCTCCTTTGTGGCGGGGTTGATACCCTCACGAGCGGGGCGCTCGCTAATGCTGAAAGTACCGAAGCCAACCAGGGCAATCTTGTCGCCTGCAATGAGGGCATCCTTAATAGCGTCAACGGTAGCGTCAAGGGCTTTCTTTGCATCAACCTTAGAAAGACCAGCACCTGCTGCAATCTTCTCAACTAATTCTGTTTTGTTCATAATTCCTATTAATTTAATGATTTATAGATAAAAAATTCGCTTCTGTGTCAGAAATCCACCGCAAATATAGGACAAAGTATTTAAAAAAACAACAAAAAAACAGAAAAAATTACTTTTTTTACGTAAAATAATTGCTTATCTGCTCATTTTGCACTGAAAAACAGATATTTTTCGTAATTTTGCAGCCGAAAAACGGCCAAAAAGCAATGGTCGGGAATAACAAACAGTAAATTACTAAATTGTAAAAAGTACCGTGTTCCGCAACATACCAACCATTACCAAGAATCTGCTCATTATCAACTTCTTGGTTTTCATAGCCACCTGGGTGCTTCAGATGCGTGGCATCAACTTGGCAAACGTGGGAGGCCTGCATTTCTTTATGGCCAGCGACTTCCACCTGTTCCAGTTTGTCACCTACATGTTCCTGCATTCGACACAAAGCATAGCGCACATTTTCTTTAACATGTTTGCCCTGTGGATGTTCGGCGTCGTGGTAGAGAATGTGTGGGGACCGCGAAAATTCCTTTTTTATTACATTTCCTGCGGCATAGGAGCCGGACTGATGCAGGAACTGGTGCAGCTGTTCGACTTCTACTTCCGTATCAGCGCGCAAGACCCAAGCATCTCGTTCTCAGAGCTGTTCATGGTAGGACAGCAGTTGAGCCAACAGCTGAACGGATGGACAACGATAGGCGCCTCGGGAGCCGTCTACGCCATTCTGCTGGCCTTCGGCATGATTTTCCCCAATGAGCGCATCTTCATCTTCCCGCTGCCCATCCCCATCAAAGCGAAGTGGTTCGTCTGCGGCTATGCTGCCATTGAACTGTTCTCGGCCATGAGTTCGTCGGGCGACGGCGTGGCCCACATGGCTCACCTGGGCGGCATGCTCTTCGGATTCCTCATGATACGCTATTGGAACAAGCATCCCGGCTCGGGCTACAACCGCTCCGGCGGTCAGGAGTTCTTTGACCGCCTGAAACGTAACTTTGAGCAGCGCCGGGGCAACGCCGGCAACTCCGCCAATATGCACACCGAACGCGGAGGCATGAAAGAGGATGACATGAACTATAACGCCCGCAAGAAGCAGAATCAGGACGAGATAGACGCCATACTTGACAAGATTCGCAAGAGCGGCTATGACAGTCTGACTAAAGAGGAGAAGCAACGGCTCTTTGACGCCAGCCGCAACTGATGATCAAGCAAATTAAACAGTTCGCCATCAACATGGTGGCCGGTGCCAACATAGCAACGGTCCTGCTAATGCTGGCCACAGGCTTCTCCGACCGGCTGCACCCGGGAAGTCATCCGCTGCTGTCTGTCCTTGGCACGGCCTTCCCCATATTCCTTTTGCTCAACCTGCTGTTTGTGCTCTTCTGGATAACCTTCAACTGGAAGAAACTGTGGATACCCATAGTGGGCTATGTGCTTGCGTACGTTCCTATTAGTACGTATATGCCCATGAACCAGCGGCAAGATGTGCCAGAAGAATGCATTAAGATACTGACCTATAATGTGTGCGCATACGGCGGCAACTACAAATATGAAGATGCGTTTGAGCGTATCACAGACTACCTGAGGAAACAGCAGGCCGACATCGTATGCACACAGGAAGATGTAGACACCTGGCGACGCTATATGATGAACAGTTACCAGAAGCTCTACCCTTACAACGACACCACCGTCTTTGTCAACACGGCATGGGCCTTCAACGGCATGGGCATTCACACCCGCTACCCCATCCTGCGAAAAGAGCGCATCCGCTATCCGTCGGCAGCAAACGGGTCGATAGCCTACTTCCTAAAAAGGGGGGACGACACGCTGCTGGTGATTAACAACCACCTGGAGAACACCCACCTGACGCTGGAAGACCGAGCTCGCTACAAAACCATGCTCAAGGGTGACATGGAGTCGGACACGGCACGCGCGGAATCAATGCAAATGTTAGACAAACTGTCACAGGCAGCAGCCATCAGGGCAAGAGCCGTTGACGCCGTGAAAAACTACATGAAGGCGCACAGCCAATACCCCACCATTGTCTGCGGCGACTTCAACGACACCCCCATCAGTTATAGCCGCCACGCACTGGCAGAGAGTCTGACAGACTGCTTTACAGCATCAGGGCGAGGTATAGGTTTGTCATATAATCAGAAAGGTTTTTGGGTCAGAATCGACCACATTTTATGCTCGTCAGACTTCACACCCTACAACTGTCAAGTTGACTCAAAAACCGACTTCAGCGACCATTATCCGATGTTCTGCTGGCTAAAAATGAGGGATAAATAGCGTTTTTTGCATGAAAAAAGCCAATAAATTTTCCCGTCCATAAAAAAATGTGTATATTTGCAGGCTCAAATGCGCATATAAATAAATAATTATTATAAATAACAAAAATGCAAAACAAAGGAATTGTAAAGTTTATTGCAGTGCTTCTGGTGCTGGTATGCTGCTTCTACCTTTCCTTCTCGTTTGTGACACGCCACTACGAAAGTAAGGCTGCCGCCATGGGTGAGGAGGCTGGTCAGGAGTATCTTGACAGCATCAACAACGAGAAGGTCTACATGGGCATTTACTCGCTGAAGCAGTGCCGTGAGATGGAAATTGGCCTGGGTCTTGACCTGAAAGGCGGTATGAACGTTATTCTTGAGGTGTCGGTGCCCGACGTCGTCGACGTGCTGGCCGACCACAAGCAGGACGCTGCCTACAAGAAGTCGATGGAGCAGGCTAAGAAGGAAGAGGAGACCAGTCAGGCTGACTTCCTCTCGCTCTTCATCAAGTATTGGAAACAGAATTCGAACGGACGTCCCCTGGCCGCCATCTTCGCTACCCAGCAGATGAAGGGCAAGGTAAGCACCCAGTCGACAGACTCTGAGGTGGAGAACGCCCTGCGTACCGAGATCCAGTCGGCCGTCGACAACTCGTTCAACGTGGTCCGTAACCGTATCGATAAGTTCGGCGTTGTTCAGCCCAACATCCAGAAACTGGAGGGACAGAGCGGCCGCATCATGGTTGAGATGCCTGGTATCAAGGAGCCGGAGCGCGTGCGTAAGCTCCTCCAGGGTTCAGCCAACCTGGAGTTCTGGGAGACCTACAACTCACAAGAGATTGTTCCTATGCTGGCTACGCTGAACCAGAAGTATGCTGCTATGGGTGGCGACGCCACCGTCAGCAGCGACACCGTGGCTGCTGACACCACCGCTGTTGCCGAGGCTGTTGCCGACACTACAAAGGCTGCCGCCAGCGACCTGGCTGCCAAGTTGGCCAAGAAAGACAGCAAGGCCGATGCTAAGGTCCGCGAGGAGATGAAGAAGCAGAACCCGCTGTTCTCAGTGTTCCAGCCCATCCAGGGTCAGGGCCTGGCCATCGTCGGTTATGCCAATGCCCGCGATACTGCCGATGTCAACAAGGTTATCTACTCAGACATTGCCGCCCAGGTGCTGCCCGCCGAGTGTAAGCTGCGCTGGGGTGCCAAGCCTGAGGACTTTGGTGGCGAGAACACCCGTGGCGACATCTTCGCTCTCTATGCCCTGAAGATTACAACCGCCAACGGCCGCGCTCCGTTAGAGGGCGACGTCATCACCAACGGTAAGGACGACTTCGACCAGATGGGCCATCCCTGCGTATCGATGCAGATGAACTCCGACGGTGCCCGTCAGTGGAGCCAGATTACGAAGCAGAACATCGGCCGCGCCGTAGCCATCGTGCTCGACGACGCCGTCTACTCTGCACCCCGTATCCTCACACAGATTGACGGTGGCAACTCACAGATTACCGGTAACTTCACCATCGAAGATACCAAGGACCTGGCCAACACGCTGAACTCCGGTAAGATGCCGGCTCCTACCCGCATCGTACAGGAAGAGGTGGTAGGTCCGTCGCTGGGTGCACAGTCAATCCAGCAGGGTATCATCTCGTTCATCGTGGCCTTCGTGCTGCTGATGATTTACATGATTATGCTGTATGGCCCGATTCCCGGTCTGCTCGCTGACTGCGCCCTGCTGTTCAACCTGTTCTTCACCCTGGGTATTCTGACCTCGTTCCAGGCCGCCCTGACCATGCCCGGTATCGCCGGTATCGTGCTGACACTGGGTACGGCTGTCGACGCCAACGTGCTTATCTATGAGCGTACCAAGGAAGAGCTGCGCCGCGGCCTGAAGGTCAAAGAGGCCCTGAACAAAGGTTACTCTAATGCCTTCTCGGCTATCTTCGACTCGAACGTCACCTCGTTGATTACCGGTTTCATCCTGCTGTTCTTCGGTACAGGTCCTGTGAAGGGCTTCGCTACCACCTGGATTATCGGTATCTTCTGCTCGTTCTTCACCGCCGTGTTCCTGACCCGCCTGGTCTATGAGAACCGTCTGAAGAAGGACAAGTGGACCGACCTGACCTTCGTTACTGCCTACTCAAAGAACATGATGCAGAACGCCAAGTTCAACTTCATGGGTTCCTACAAGAAGTCGTTCATCATCTGGGGCGCAGCTGCCATCATCTTCTGCATCTCGTTTGCCGTCCGCGGCCTGAGCCAGAGTATTGACTTCACCGGTGGTCGTAACTATGTGGTTGTTCTCGACAAGGAGACGCCTGTAGAGCAGGTTCGCCAGGCACTCTCTGGCGCCTTCATCAACACCATTGGCGAAAAGGCCAACCAAGAGGCTAACACCAGCGTCATCGCCCTGGGTACTGACGGCAAGACCGTACGTATCTCCACCAACTGGGACATCGAGTCGAACAACCCCGAGGTGGACGACAAGGCTGAGACCATCCTCTACAACACGCTGAAGAAGGCCGGCCTCATCAACCAGGCTGACGTATCGGCATTCAAGAATCCTGACGTCCGCGAGGGTGGCTCTATCATCAGCTCGGCAAAGGTAGGTCCGTCGGTGGCTAAGGACATCACCTACGGTGCTATCATCAGCGTTATCATCGCCCTGATCGCCATCTTCCTCTACATCCTGTTGCGCTTCCGCAACGTGGCCTTCTCAGTAGGTTCTACCGTCGCCCTGGCTTTCGACGCCCTTGTGGTTATCGGCTTCTACAGCGTACTGTGGGGCTGGGTTCCCATGTCGCTCGAGATTGACCAGACCTTCATCGGTGCTATCCTGACCGTGATTGGTTACTCTATTAACGATAAGGTGGTGGTGTTCGACCGCGTGCGTGAGAACATCCAGCTCTTCGGCAAGCGCGACCGCCAGCAGCTGTTCAACGACTCGCTGAACCAGACCCTGGCCCGTACCATCAATACCTCAGTGACGACGCTGATTGTGCTGCTCTGTATCTTCATCCTCGGTGGTGACAGCATCCGCAGCTTCTCGTTCGCCATGATTCTGGGTGTTATCTTCGGTACCCTCTCATCGCTCTTCATCGCAGCCCCTGTTGCCTACCTTACCATGGGTAAGACCATCCGTGAAGAGGAGGCAGTAGCCAAGGCTTGATAACGCTATATATATAAATAAGGTAATAACGAAGTGTCCCGATTCCCCACAAAAGAGGAGTCAGGACACTTTCAATGATATTTGGCACTTTTGCGCCCGATTTTCATGACTGGAACCATGGAAGTAAAGAAACGACAAATAGCCATTCTCGGCTCTACGGGGTCAATAGGCACACAGGCACTGGAGGTCATTGAGGAGCACCGGGACCTCTATGAGGTCTACTGCCTGACAGCCAACAACCGTGTGGAACAACTGGCAGAACAGGCTCACAAATTCAAGCCTGCAGCCATCGTCATTGCCAACGAGCAGCACTACGACAAACTGCGACGGCTGATGGATGACATGCCCGACGTGAAGGTCTATGCCGGCAGTCGCGCACTCGACGAGATTGTTGAAGCCGACCCCATCGACATGGTGCTCACCGCCATGGTGGGCTTTGCCGGCCTCAGTCCCACTATCCATGCCATCCGGGCTAAGAAGGCCATTGCACTGGCCAACAAGGAGACACTGGTGGTTGCCGGTGAGCTCATCCTCCAGCTGGCACAGCAGTATCACACCCCTATCCTGCCCGTCGACAGCGAGCACTCCGCCATCTTCCAGAGCTTAGTAGGCGAGGACGAGAACCCCATTGAGAAAATCCTGCTGACAGCCTCCGGCGGCCCCTTCCGCCTGAAGTCGATGGAGGAGATAGCCCACGTGACGAAGGCCGACGCCCTGCGCCACCCCACCTGGGACATGGGCGCCAAGATTACCATCGACTCTGCATCGATGATGAATAAGGGCTTCGAGGTCATCGAGGCGAAGTGGCTCTTCGGTGTCGATGCCAAGCAGATTCAGGTGCTCGTACACCCGCAGTCGATTGTCCACAGTGCCGTGCAGTTCCATGACGGTTCGGTGAAGGCGCAGTTAGGCGTGCCTGACATGCGGCTGCCCATACAGTATGCCTTCTCGTTCCCGCGCAGGCTGCCGCTGAGTGGCGACAGGCTCGACCTGTTCCGCCATCCCTTAGAGTTCTTTGAGCCCGACCTGAAGAAGTTCCGCTGTCTGGCCATGGCCTACGAGGCCATCGACCGTGGCGGCAACATGCCGTGCATTGTCAATGCTGCCAACGAGGTGGTCAACCGCGCCTTCCTGGAAGACCGCTGCGGCTTCCTGCAGATGGGCGACATCATTGCCGAGACCATGCAGCGTGCCACCTTCGACA
>CAMYZO010000125.1 GCA_947303855.1 uncultured Prevotellaceae bacterium | reverse complement strand
CAGACAGCCGTCGGCCATGTTGAGCACGCGCTCCACCTCGCCGCCGAAGTCGCTGTGGCCCGGAGTATCAATGATATTAATCTTCGTTCCCTTCCAGTTGATGGACACATTCTTCGACAGAATGGTGATACCTCGCTCACGCTCGAGGTCGTTGGCGTCAAGTACCTGGCTGCTCAGGTTCTGTCCCTCGCGGAACAGGTTTCCTGCCAGCATCATCTTGTCCACAAGCGTTGTCTTGCCGTGGTCTACGTGAGCAATAATTGCAATGTTTCTAATGTCCTGCATGTCTCTTTTTTGAATTTCGGGTGCAAAATTACAAAAAATCCGTGTAATCTGAGTAATCCGTCCGCTAAAAATTTGGTAGATAACAAAAATAGTTGTACCTTTGCAGCCGCATTTGACGATGTGCCCGTCTTTATGATGGGGCGGGCGGCATCTGAAGGATGTTTAATATTAACAAAATCATCATTTAAAACCATGTATTTAGACAAGGAAAAGAAGGTTGAGATTTTCAGCCAGTATGGCAAGTCAGCCACCGACACCGGTTCGGCCGAGGCTCAGATTGCCCTGTTCACCTATCGTATCAAGCACCTGACGGAGCACCTGAAGAAGAACCACAAGGACTTCGGTACCGCCCGCTCACTGACCATGCTTGTTGGTCGTCGCCGCAAGTTGCTTAAGTATCTCTATGTTAACGACATCAACCGCTACCGTGCTATCGTGAAGGCTCTCGGCCTGCGCAAGTAATTCAGAGTAAGGTAGACAAACAAGCATAAGACCGCGTAGGGAAATCCCTATGCGGTTTTATCGTTTTTCCCCTTGCCGTTTCAGGAAAAAGAAGTAACTTTGCAGCAGAAAACAGAATTATTCACCCTTTTAATGCAATACGACGATGAAGAAGATTTACACACTACTGGCCATCATGCTCACCTGCGCACTGACATCATGCGACTGGCTGAAAGAGGACGAGGACATAGCCTACACCCTGGAAGGGACATGGCAGGGCGAAATGTATATCAAGTCGACCTGGGGCAGCCGCACCTATAACAGCACCTACTCGGAGGTAACCTTCCTGAAAGACCCCTACCGCTACAGCAACGGAGATGGCTACTGGGTGGACTACTACTCAGACGCCCCCTGGGACTACGTGGCCAACCACATCACCTGGCGCGTGGACTATGGCACCATCCGCGTACACTTCGTAGAGGACGGCACCAACATCACCATCCGCAGCTACCGTTTGAACAACAACCGCTTCAGCGGGTGGATAGAGGATGGGGCTAATGACGTGGAGTTCCATCTGACCCACGTCTCGTCGCCCAACTGGAACCGCTATAACTATTGGGGCTACGACAGCTGGCGCAACGACTATTACTACTCACGCCCCACCCGCAGTGCCGACAACGACACAACCCACGTGGAGCGGCCCGTGCGCAGCGTAGGCAAATGAAAAAAGGTGGCGACTGCCACCTTTTTTCATTTATTTTATCAGCTTGATATTGACGTTCTGCTTAATGATGTTCTTGCAGTACTGGAAAGTGGCATCCTGATGTGCTGAGATGTCGATGTCGCGCAGGGTGATACGGTTGATAGGCATCTCAGGCAGACCGTTAAACTCCATAGCCATGCCGGCATTGTGGCAGATGACGTTGCGGATGTCGATATTACGGAAGATGGGGGTCTCCTCGGTGACTGGCACCTTCTGCACCTCCTTCGGCTGACCGCCTTCCTCCAGGACCTCGGCCACAGACTTGCCGCCATAATACATATTAAAGGTAAGGGCATAGGTGGCAATGTCGGTCATTGACACACCGTCAACATAGATATTCTCTACAATACCGCCACGGCCACGGGTAGACTTGAAGCGCAGACCGACATCGGTGCCCACAAACTGACAGTTGCTTACCTTGATATTCTTAACACCGCCACTCATCTCTGAGCCCACGACGAAGCCGCCATGGCCGGCAAAGACGGTGCAGCCGTCAACAACGACGTTGGCACAGGGAATGCCACGGCGACGACCGTCGGCATCCTTTCCGCTCTTGATGCAGATACCGTCATCGCCGGCATCGAAGCGTGAGTTGACAATCAAGGCATTGGTACACGACTCCAGATCGAGGGCATCGCCATTCTGGGCGTATGCCGGATTGCGGACGAGCACGTTGTCGATGATGATATTCTGGCACATCAGCGGGTGAAGGTTCCACGCAGGGGAGTTCTGGAAGATAACGCCTTCGAGCAGCACATTCTTACAGTTGACAAGGCCAACCATCACCGGGCGCAGGAAGCGCTTGATGGCCTGCCACTCCTCTTCGGTCTGGGCGGCGGGCACGTTCATATTGGCTCCCTGCTCGCCCTTGGCATAGCCCTCGGAGGGAACCCAGTAGCCCTTCTTCATCTCCTGACTTCCAGGAATATCCAGCAACTTCTTCCAATGGCCGTCGGTCACCTTGGCGCGCTTGACAGGACGCCAGTACTGGCCGTTGCCGTCGATGACACCCTGACCGGTGATGCTGATGTTGGTGGCACCATTGGCACTCAGCGGCGACTGGCAGCGGCGGGTGTCAAGTCCCTCAAACGATGTCTTTATCAAAGGATAGAGGTTCTCGTCGGCAGCAAACTGGATAACGGCACCAGCCTCCAGGTGCAGGTCGATATTGGAGCGTAGCACAATGGGGCCTGTGAGCCACACGCCACGGGGAACAATCAGGTGGCCGCCACCCATCTTGTAGAGCTGGTCGATGGCCTTGGCAAAGGCATCGGTGCAGAGGACATCGCCGGTGCCCACGGCGCCGAAATCCTTCAGCGACACCTTGGCATCGGGAATAGCAGGAGTTTTCACTTCTGCCATCTTAAAGGGCAGGTTGTCGGTGTACTGTTTGTACTTGTTCTGAGCATTCATGCTAACAGCAGCACAAAGCGCAAACAAAAAAAGAAATGTTCTTCTCATAGTTTTAGTCATTTAGTAATTAGTCTTGTTTAATTTCATTCAGGGGAATCATCACGAAGTCGCGCTTTTGCATCAGCGGGTGAGGAATCTTCAAGTCAGGCTCATCAACAACCAGGTCATCGTAGAGCAGAATGTCGATGTCTATCGGTCTGTCGGCATACTGACGGTTAGCCCCGCCTTGGACTGACGGGCTGTCGGCTGTTTTCCGGCGGCCCAGATCGCGCTCAATCTGCTGGGTGAGATGCAATGTTTGTCTCGGCGTTTTGTCGGTTCTACAGAGCACAACGGCATTGAGGAAAAGATGGGAGGAGTCAAAGCCCCAAGGTTCTGACTCCATCAGGGACGACTGCCGCACGACCTGCCCCACCCGCTCGCCAATGAGTTGGATGGCGCGAGCAATGTTCCGGCGTCTGTCGCCCAGGTTACTTCCCAGTCCCAAATAAACTTCGTGCATGATTCCATCCATATACGCCCAATCGCCAAAGCACTGATCTAATCGTCAAGAATCAGTATGCCGTCACCGTAACAGCCGAACATATAACCGTTCTCCACAGCCTTATTATATGCCTCGGTAATAAGCTCATAGCCACCAAAGGCAGCCGTCATCATCATCATCGTCGACTCGGGGTGGTAGAAGTTGGCTATCATGGAGTTGGCCAGTCCGAAATCGTAAGGCGGGAAGATGAACTTATTGGTCCACCCATCGTATGGCTTCAGCATGCCATCGGTGCCTACCGCTGTTTCCGTAGCACGGGTAGTGCTGATGCCGACGGTGCAGATGCGGTGCCCGGCCAGCTTGGCACTGTTCACCTTCTGACAGCACTCCTCGCTGATAATCATCTGCTCACTGCTCATCTTATGCTTCGTCAGGTCTTCCACCTCAATGGTGTCAAAGCAACCCAGACCGCAGTGGACGGTCAGATAGGCGAAATCGAAACCGCGAATCTCCATCATCTTCATCAGCTGGCGGCTGAAGTGCAGGCCAGTGGCCGGAGCTGTCACAGCACCCTCGTTACGGGCAAAGATGGTCTGGAAGTTTTCCGTATCATCAGGCTCCGTAGGACGGCGGTCAACAATATAGCGAGGCAGCGGCGCGGAACCGAGTCCGAAGAGCTCGCGCTTGAACTCGTCGTGGTCGCAGTCGTAGAGGAAGCGCAGGGTGCGTCCGCGGCTGGTGGTATTGTCGATAACCTCAGCCACCATCGGGCCGTCCTCCTCGAAGAAGAGCTTGTTGCCGATACGGATCTTACGGGCAGGCTCTACCAGCACGTCCCACAGACGCAGCTCCTCGTTCAGCTCGCGCAGCAGGAACACCTCTATCTGGGCATCGGTCTTCTCCTTGGTACCATAGAGGCGTGCAGGAAACACCTTGGTATCGTTGAAGATAAAGGTGTCGCCCTCGTCAAAGTAGTCTACCAAGTCGCGAAACGTCAGGAACTCACCAGTATCCTGACCGTCGGCGTCTTTCTTATACATCTCTATCTCCTGCCGTTTACGGTGAACCACCATGAGGCGCGACTGGTCGCGGTTATACACACGCTCTATCGTGCCGTCCTCGTTTTCAAAGGTGCGGTGTGGCGGATAGAGAGCCACCTGCTCTTCGGGCAGTTTGAATCTGAATTGTGATAGTTTCATCTATGCTGTTTTTCGTTTTCGTTTACGTTTTCGTTAAGCCACTGAGGGAAGGTATCGAACGTCTGGCAGTCCTCTATACGTACACTACCCAGACGGGTACGGCACAGTGCCGTCAGAAAAGCGCCACTGCCCAAGGCCTGGCCGATGTCGCGGGCCAAGGAGCGGATATAGGTGCCCTTGCCACAGACCACACGGATGCTCATCTGCATCGTCACGGGGTCGAAGGCGGTCAGTTCTATCTCATCTATATGAACGGTCTTAGCCGCCAATTCCACATCTTTCCCCTTACGAGCCAATTCGTAAGCCCGGTCGCCCTTGACCATCACCGCCGAGTAGACGGGCGGCACCTGCTGGATGTCGCCGACAAAGCCGGCAAGCACCTGTTCTATCAGCTCACGGGTGATATGGCGCGTGGGGTATGTCATGTCTACCGTATGCTCGCGGTCGAAGGAGGGTGTCGTGGCTCCCAGCTGAAGGGTGGCGGTATATTCCTTGTCGTGCAACTGCAAGGTCTCTATCTGCTTGGTTGCCTTCCCCGTGCAGAGGATAAGGACTCCCGTTGCCAGGGGGTCGAGCGTACCGGCATGGCCCATCTTGACCCGCTTGACGTGCATCTTCTTTGACACCAGGTAGCGGATATGGGCCAAGGCACCGAACGATGACATCCGGTATGGTTTGTTGATATATATGAATGCTCCTTCGTTAAAATCCATTTAGTCAACCATTGCAAGTGAGTGTCCCGTCAGCAGCAGCAGGATAATGATGCTGCCAACAATGATGCGGTAGATACCAAAGGCCTTGAACCCATACTTGGACAGGAATGCCACAAACCACTTCATGGCCAGTAGTGCCACGATAAAGGCCACGACACAGCCTAAGACCAGCATCGTGATGTTATGTGTAGTGGCCCAGGCAGCGTCTTCCTTCAGCAGGTCGAGCAGGTCGAGCAGCGTTGCTCCTGCCATGGTCGGCACGGCAAGGAAGAACGAGAACTCGGCAGCACGCTTACGGGTCAGTCCCTGGGTCATGCCGCCTACGATGGTAGCCATGGAGCGTGACACGCCTGGAATGACCGAGATACACTGATAGAGGCCGATTTTGAAGGCCCGCTTCTCGTTGACCTTGTTGGCGTCGGTACCCTTGTTGAACAGCTTGTCGCAGAACAGCATAAAGATACCTCCCACCACCAGCATGACGGCTACCACTTCGACGCTGTCGAGCAACCAGTCGAGCAGGCCCGACTTCTTGGCTGCAAGCCCGATGACGACTGCCGGCAGTACGCCGACAATCAGCAGCCAGTAGAAATAGTACTTGTGCTTCAGCCGCTGCCACAGGGAGCTGCCCTCGGGTGCCGGCGTGTTATCAAACTGGAAGAATCGTTTCCAGTAGAGACACACCACGGAGAGGATGGCTCCAAACTGGATGATAAACGTAAAGGCATGCACAAACGGGTCGCCCTGCTGAATGCCAAGCAGGTTCTGCGTAATAATCATGTGCCCCGTCGACGATACGGGCAGGAACTCCGTCAGTCCCTCAACGATGGCAATAATGACTGTCTCTATCCAGGTCATTCTGCACCCTCCCCACTCTTTGACTTATGGACAACGGCGTAGACCATCGACACAAATCCCAGCAGGCACACCAGCGGTGCGACCTTCGTGCGCTGCGCACTGAAGATATCGGGATTGTATGCTTCCTCAGTAGAGCTGCCACCCCCCATCAGGATAAAGCCGACAATCACCACCAGCATGCCAACGGCAAGCAGGATGAAGTTCATGCGGCCAAATGCCAAATCACTCTTATTCATAATCTTCTGTTTTTGTAATTTCTCAAATCTTGTATAGTTCCCCAGCCCTCATCCGCAGGAAGTGATTGACCGATATATAGGAACACAGCAGCGTGATGATGAGGCCGAACGACAACACCACCAGCCCTGTGAGGGCCAGCACCTGCCACGTGATGATGGTGGTCAGGTTGGGCTCATACTGATAGAGCGCCCAGACGGCACCGCCAAGAACGGCACACGCCAACAGGGCTGCCACGACACCCACCACCAGACCATCGAGCATGAAAGGCCGGCGGATGAAACCCCAGGATGCGCCAACCAGCTTCATGGTGTGGATGAGGAAACGCTGCGAGTAGACCCTCAGCCGCACCGTGTTGCTGATGAGCGAATAGCTGATGAATGTCAGCAGGGCTGCCAGCACAAGCAGCACAAGACTGATTTTCTGCAGGTTGCGGTTTACACGGTCCATCAGGTCTTCCTGATACACGACATCGGTAACCTTTGGATTATGGGCCAGCTCACGGGCTATCCAGCTCAGCGAGTCGCGGTTGGCATAGTCCGACTTCAGCTGCATCTCAAGGGTCGACACAAAGGGGTTCATACCAAGAAATTCCGACGGGTCGCTACCCATCGCCTTGGTCTGTTCCTTCAGAGCCTGCTCCTTGCTGATGTAGTCGATGTTGCGGGCATAGGGACGGTGATAGAGGTCACGGCACAGCCGGTGAGCATCGTTAGTGCTCACCGTGTCGGCCAGCATGACAGTCACCGTCAGGTTCTCCCTCACATAGTTGGAAAGGTTGCGAGCCGTCAACACCGAGAAAGCCACAACTCCCAGCAATATCAGTACCATCGTAGTACTGATACACAATGTAACAACCTGTAAGCCATGGCGGCGACGGGTCGTTTGACGTTTTTTTCTCATTTAACTTACGTACGTAGAAATCGAATTCGTGTGCAAAGTTACAAATATTTTTTGGTAACACAAAGTTTTTTCGTAACTTTGGAAGAATTTTGCTGGATTTCTTTGATTTCTAAGATAAATCCAAGAGAATACCCGTTAATAAAGTTTAAAGG
>CAMYZO010000124.1 GCA_947303855.1 uncultured Prevotellaceae bacterium | reverse complement strand
CAGGCCGTAACCCCAGCGTGGGATGGGCCGGCGTCTTCAACTTCGTGAACAACGTGGTGTACAACTGGGTACACCGTACAGCCGACGGCGGCGAGTATAAGTCGATGTTCAACTTCATCAACAACTACTACAAGCCCGGACCGCTGACCCCGAAGGACACGCCCATAGGCCACCGCATCACCAAGAGCGAGAGCCGCAGCGAGGGGCTCTTCCCCTTCAAGCAGTTCGGACGTATCTATGCCACCGGCAACGTGATGGAGGGCTATCCGGAGATAACTAAGGACAACTGGAAGGGTGGCATACAGACTGCCGACAAGGACGGCGACATGGACGAGACGGAGAAGGCGCTGATGCGCTCCAACGAGCCCTTTGCCATGCCCTTTGTCAGCATCATGGGTGCCGAGCAGGCCTTCGAGTGGGTGCTCAGCCATGCCGGTGCCACCATCCCCTGCCGCGACATCGTCGACGAGCGCATCTGCGAGGAGGTGCGCACAGGGCAGGCCTACTACGTGAAGGACTACGAGAAAAATCTTGCCAAGATTGAGAAGAAGACCGGCGTGAAGCAGAACCCCTATGGCGACATGTGGGGACTGCATGAGAAGAGCCAGAACGAGCAGGGGCTGTTCAAATACCGCCGCCTGGCCAACGACTCGTATAAGCAGGGCGTGATTACCGATCCGCGACAGATGGGCGGCTACCCCGAATACCGCGACTGGCAGCCCTATAAGGACAGCGACAACGACGGCATGCCCGACGAGTGGGAGGTGGCCAACGGCCTGAACCCCAATGACGGCAGCGATGCCGTGAAGGACTGCAACGGCGACGGCTACACGAACATTGAGAAGTATATCAACGCCATACCCACCAACTCGAAGGTTGACTGGCGTAACCTGAACAATAACTACGACACCCTGGGAGCCAAAGGGAAACTGATGTAAGCAGGGAATCGGAAAGAGGAAAAGACGAATGAACGCAAAACTGATATTGGAGTTCCTGAACGACATTATGCGGAACAACAACCGCGAGTGGTTCCAGCAGCACCGTGCAGCCTACGACGCCGCACGTGCAGAGTTTGAGCAGGGCGTGGCCCTGGCCATAGGACGCATAGCAGACTTTGACGCAGAGATAGGCAGCGTGACGGTGAAGGACACCACCTATCGCTTCTACCGCGACACCCGCTTCTCGCCCGACAAGTCGCCCTATAAGAACCACTTCGGTGCCTATATCAATGCCCACGGTAAGAAGGCGCTGCGCGGCGGCTACTACCTGCATATAGAGCCGCAGCACTGTCTGGTGGCGGTGGGCAACTACTGGCTGCCGACGAACATCCTGACGGCCTGCCGCAACGAGATGATGGGCAACACCGGCGAGTGGCTCAAGTGTGTTGAGAGCAAGGCCTTCCGGAAGTATTTCGCCGATGTGAGAACCCCAAAGGCCGACGGCGACGAGCGCTCGGAATGGGAGGAGAGCTGGGACTCGCCACAGGGCTTCGGCCTGTCGCGGCTGAAGACCTGTCCTGCAGGGTTTCCGCGTGACTGGGAACACGTGAGATACCTCAGACTGAAGGACTACTGCGCCTGGCATCATGTCGGCGATGATTTCTTTGAGGGCGATGCCTGGCTGGATGAGATGGAGAAGATGTTCCGGGCTGCCAAACCGATGATGGATTTTGTTAATAATGTGATAGATGATTATGAATAGGGTGTTTTTGATACTGTCAGTGGTGCTTGCTGCTACCGACCTGTTAGCAGCCGACGAACCAGTGTGGAGAAATCCGCAAGTGAACCAACAGAATCGGGCGGAGCGTCGTGCCGACTTCTTTGCCTATGAGAGCAGGCAGGCTGCGGAAGGTGGAAAGTCACAGTCAGCCAGGTATTTGTCGATGGAGGGCATGTGGCGCTTCCTCTTTGTGAAAGACCACCAGCAGGCACCGAAAGACTTCTTCTCGGTGAAGTATGACGACTCTGCGTGGGTGGACTTCCCCGTTCCCGGACTGTTTGAGATAAACGGCTACGGTGACCGAATCTATAAGAACGTGGGTTATGCCTGGGGTACCACTTTCAAGACGAATCCTCCGTTTATCGGCGAGACGAATAACTACACAGGCTCTTACCGCCGCACCTTTGAGCTGCCTGCCGGCTGGAGCGGCCAGCAGGTGTTCTTCCATGTGGGCTCAGCCACCAGCAACCTGGCGTTGTGGGTCAACGGCAAGTTTGTGGGTTACTCGGAGGACTCGAAGGTGGCCGCTGAGTTCGACATTACAAAATACGTGAAGAAGGGCAGGAACCTGATAGCCATGCAGGTGATGCGCTGGTGTGACGGCTCCTACCTGGAAGACCAGGACTTCTGGCGCTTCACCGGCATAGCCCGCGAGGTGTACCTCTATGCCCGTCCGAAACTGCATGTTAACGATATTTTCGTGCGTCAGGACTACGTCGGCGGACGGGGTGTGCTCGACGTGGACGTGAAGGCTCCGAAAGGCACAACCGTGGAGCAGCAGTTGGTGGATGCCGAAGGACACAGCGTTGACCTGGCAACCGTCAGACCGTGGTCGGCAGAGACGCCCCATCTCTATGACCTGTATATCACCTTGAAGAAAGACGACACGGTGCTGGAGGTGATACGCCAGCGCGTGGGTTTCCGACATATAGAAATCAAGGGCGGCCAACTGCTGGTGAACGGACAGCCGATACTGATCAAGGGTGCCGACCGCCACGAACTGGACCCCGACAGCGGCTACGTGGTGTCGGTGGAGCGCATGGTGCAGGACATACGCATCATGAAGCAACTGAACATCAACGCCGTGCGCACCTGCCATTATCCTGACGACCCGCGCTGGTATGACCTCTGCGACGAGTATGGACTGTATGTGACGGCCGAGGCCAACGTAGAGAGCCACGGCATGGGCTATGGCGACAAGACGCTGGCCAAGAACCCGGCCTTTGAACTGATGCACAGGGAGCGCAACGAGGCTAACGTGCGCGTGCTGAAGAACCACCCCTCCATCATCGTGTGGTCGCTGGGCAATGAGGCGGGCTACGGGCCGAACTTCGAGAAGTGCTATGACTGGATAAAGGCGTACGACACCACACGCCCCGTTCAGTATGAGCAGGCCGGCGACTGGGGGAAGACCGACATCTTCTGTCCGATGTATGCCGACTACCGCCGCTGCGAGGAATATGCCAAGGGCGACAACCCGAGGCCGCTGATACAATGTGAATATGCCCACGCCATGGGCAACTCCATGGGTGGCTTCAAGGAGTACTGGGACCTGGTGCGCAAGTACCCCAAGTACCAGGGCGGCTACATCTGGGACTTCGTAGACCAGGGCCTGCGCGACAAGAGCCGCGTGACGGGTAAGGAGATCTTTACCTACGGCGGCGACTACGGACGCTACCCGGCCAGCGACTATAACTTCAACTGCAACGGTATCATAGCCCCCGACCGCAGGCTGAACCCCCATGCCTTCGAGGTGGGCTACTACTACCAGAACGTGTGGGTGACAGACAAGGGACTGAAAGAGGGCAGGCTTGAGGTGTATAACGAGAACTTCTTCCGCTCGCTGGACGACCTGGAACTGGTGTGGACGGTCAGAAAGCATAGCGGTAGTATTGACATCAGCGGGATAGCACCGCAGCAGCGGAAGACCATTACTGATGACAACTTGAAACTGACGCTGGCCAGGGTGCTGAGCCATCATGCCGATGAGGAGGTGCTGCTGAATGTGGAGTTCCGCTCGCGTCAGGCCCAGCCGCTGATAGAGAAAGGACAGGTGGTGGCACGCCAGCAGTTTGTGGTTCAGCCCTACACCTTCCCCACGCTGAAGGCGGAGACGACACAGGTGGAGAAAGAGGAGACCGAGAGCTATGTGAAACTGGAGGCTGCCGGCACGACGCTGACCATTGGCAAGTGGACGGGCTGGATAGACTATCTTGACGTGGACGGACGTCCGATGCTCGTAGACCGCGAGTCGGTGACACCGGAGTTCTGGCGCGCACCCACCGACAACGACTACGGTGCACGGCTGCAGCAGAAGTTCGCTGTGTGGAAGTCGCCGCAGATGAAACTCAAGGACTTCCGTGCTGACGGTAACGCTGTGGTGGCTACGTTCGACATGCCCGACGTGAAGGCAGTGCTGACAATGACCTATACCTTGCTTCAGGACGGACAGGTGATGGTTCGCCAACAGCTGGCGACGACCAAGGATGCCCAGGTGCCCGATATGTTCCGCTACGGCGTTCAGCTGCAGATGCAGAAAGGCTATGATACTGTGGAGTACTATGGGCGTGGACCTGCCGAGAATTACGCCGACCGTAACTCGAGCGAGTTCATCGGTATATATAATAATAAGGTGAAAGACGAATACTTCGCTTACGTCCGCCCTCAGGAGTCGGGTAATCATACTGATGTCAGGTGGTTCCGCGTTGTTGACGGACAAGGCCGGGGCTTGGAGTTTTATTCCGATGCACCCATGGAGTGCTCGGCACTGCCTTATCTGACCAGCGACCTTGACGACGGCCCGACGAAGGACAAGAAGACCGGCCACCACTCCGGCGACCTTGTGGAGCGCCCCTTGACACAAGTTCATATTCAGCAGCGGCAGTTTGGCTTGGGCTGTGTGAACTCCTGGGGAGCCTGGCCGTGTCGTGAATATCAGATGAAGTACGGCGACCGCGACTTCACGTTTGTCATTAAACCGGTGAGGAAATGAGAACGGCCTTATTGCTGACGGTGGCACTGCTCTGCGCGGTGCCACTGTCTGTCTCAGCCCAACTCGTGAAGGAGAACCGCCAGCAGAAGTTTCCGCGCCAGCTGCCCGCCGGCAACTACAGCGGCATAACACCCCTTGGCAATGACCGCTATGCCGTGGTGAACGACAAGTCGGCAGACGGCTTCTTCGTCTTCCGCATCGACATCGACACCATCACCGGACGGATAACCAGCGTCGCCAACGAGGGCTTCCGCAGTTCAGGACAACGTAACCGCGACCAGGAGGGCATTGCCTACAGACCGCTGTCGCAGACGCTGTTTATCAGCGGCGAGGCCGACAATGAGGTGCTGGAGTACACCCTCGACGGCCAGCGTACGGGAAGACGGATAGCCGGACCGGAACTGTTCGGACGGCTGCAGAGAAACGCGGGGTTAGAGGCGCTCTGTTATGACGAGACGGACGGCCGCTTCTATACTGTTTCTGAGTGTCCTGCCGAGGGCGACAGCCTGTTACGACTGGTGGCGCTTGACGACGAGGGGCACCTGCTGCACCGCTACGCCTACCAGCCTGACGCGGTGAAGCCCAAGCGCCGGGGGCTGCTGCTCAACGGCGTGAGCGAGCTCTGTGCCCTGGGCGACGGACGGCTGCTGGTGCTGGAACGTACCATCCGCGTGCCAAGATGGAAGATAGGGTCGTATGCCGATTGCCGCATCTACGAGGTGCGGCCATCAGCAGAGGACCATCTGGAGAAACGGCTTGTCGCCAGATTCCGGTCACGTGTCAACCTGCTTCGCCGGAATTTTGCCAACTACGAGGGTATGTGTGTGGCGCGGCGGCTTGATGACGGGCGGATGATACTACTGCTGATGGCCGACTCGCAAAACCAGTACCGTGGCGTGTTGCGCGACTGGCTGAAAACGCTGGTTATCAGGTAGCGTTATCAGATGATTAGTCTAAGTGGAACACTTCTTCCAGGGGAATGGTGACCGGCGAGTTGTCGGCGTTCACCTCCATGATGTCTGCCATCATGTCCCACCAGCGCTGCGTGATGGGGTCCACGTTCTCGGTGTCTTGTGAGTTACCCTCCTTGGAACACTCCTGGTAGGCAAAGAGAATGTTGGTGTCGCGATCCCAGTAGATGCTGTAGTTGCCAACACCCTGCTCCTTGATCATCTCAACCAGTTCGGGCCAGATGGCGGCATGACGTTTCTGATACTCCCGTTCGCAGCCGGGCTTGAGTTTCATTTTGAAAGCAAATCTGCGTGTCATAATTGTTTTTAGTTTTTGATGGATAAATAGTAACCTAATTTATAGAGTTTGAAAATGGTCAGGTTAGGATGCCGTCCACAGAGGTTACAGCGTTCTATACGGCCGAAGAGACTGTGCCACAGCCGGAGCATGGTCTTGACAAGGCCGAGGTGGATGTTCTCTGTGACGGTTATCAGCCGGGCGTAGCCCAGCAGCTCATGGCGAAACTCATGAAGGGTGCGCAGCCCCTCTTCGGTCTTGCGCACAAAGGTGGGGTTGTCTTCAAAAGAGAAGAACCCCGCAGGGTTGTCCAGATGGGTGACGGTAAGCCCCGCCTGCCTGATGGTCTTGCCAAAGAGCACGTCTTCGTAGCCATAACGGCGGAAGCGCTCGTCGAAGGGGTGGGCGAGCATCACGTCGCGGCTGACAAGGAAGTTGCCCGTGTGGAAATGCTGGAAAGGACGGGTGCGCCGCACGTCAGGACGGTGGTCGGGCTCGCAGGCCTTCTCATACAGATAGCGCAGGTTTGACGGCTCGCCGGTGCCGACGATATAGCCGCCATAGACCACCTGGCCGTCGCTCTGCAGGTAGTTCTCAATAAACCGGGGACTGGCCACACGCATGTGGCTGTCAAGGAAGAGCAGCCAGGGGTAGCGGGCTTTCCGGGCCAGGAAGTTTCTAATGGCGGCACGCCCCGTGTTCTGCCCGCGCTCCAGGAACTGGCAATGTGGCAGGGCCTCCAGCCGCCTGTTGGCGTCAGCCAGCGAACGGTCGGTGGAGCCGTCGTCGGCAATGAGCAGTTCAAAGTCCAACCCGCTGACAGCCTCTGCCTGACGGTACAGTTCCGAGGCCAGCGCGGTGCAGTCGCTGTTATAGGTAGGTATCAGGATGGAAAGGGACTTTTTCTTCATTTCAGCCCCAAAATTACATAAAAATCCATAAATGGCCACACAAAATCGGCAAAAAGTTTGTGTGGCTCATTAAAAATGAGTAATTTTGCAGCCGCTTCCACGGGATGGAGGCACAGAAATTCAAATTTATTACAATTTAACATTCAAATTTAGCATTTAAAATGGCAACAAAAATCAGATTGCAGCGCGGCGGTCACAAAGGTTACGCAGTTTACCGCATTGTCATCGCTGACGCAAGAGCACCACGTGATGGTAGATTTACTGAGAAGATTGGTATGTACAATCCTAACACCAATCCTGCCACAGTAGACTTGAATTTCGAGCGTGCGCTCTATTGGGTTGAGGTTGGTGCCCAGCCTACAGACACAGTACGCAACATTCTCAGCCGTGAGGGCGTGTACCTGATGAAGCACCTGCGTGGTGGCGTGAAGAAGGGCGCTTTCGACGAGGCTGCCGCACAGAAGAAGTTCGATGCCTGGAAGGCTGACAAGCAGAACGGTCTGAACAAGATTGCTGCTGCTGAGGCCAAGGCTAAGAAGGACGCTGCCGCTAAAGCTCTCGATGCCGAGAAGAAGGTGAATGAGGAAATTGCAAAGAAGGTAGCCGAAA
>CAMYZO010000123.1 GCA_947303855.1 uncultured Prevotellaceae bacterium | reverse complement strand
TCAAAGTCTTCGACTCCTTTGCCTGGAACACAATGTTCTTGATGGCCTTCACCTTGGTGGGTGAGCCGGCCAGACCGCACTGGGCAACATCACCATCGACATCAGCCACGCTCCACTGGTTCAGCGTCAGGTAAGGACGCTCCTCATAGAGGTAGTCGTAGCTGTTCTCCCCTCCCTCGGAGGGGTTGGGGGAGGCTGTTCTCTCCATCGGACAGGTAGCACGCTTGTACTTCATGACCAGCTTGGCATTCTGCGGGCGGCAGGGTGCGGCACTTCCGTTAACGGTGATGACCACGGGCAGCGGAGCCTCAACGGTCTCAACACCACCGTCGATGACGCGCTTGATTGTAGCCTTGCCATCCTTTACGCTGAGCACTTCCTCAGCGTAAGTCACCTGGTTGAGTCCCAGCTTCTGAGCCACTTGAGGACCTACCTGGGCGGTGTCACCGTCGATAGCCTGACGGCCACCGATGACGATGTCGACATCGCCAATCTTCTTGATGGCGGTAGCCAGGGCGTAAGAAGTGGCGAGGGTGTCGGCACCAGCGAAGAGACGGTCGGTGAGCAGCCAGCCGGTATCGGCACCACGATAAAGTCCCTGACGGATAATCTCGCCTGCACGTGGAGGACCCATCGTGAGGATTCCTACTGTAGAGCCCGGATGCTGCTCCTTCAGGCGGAGGGCCTGCTCCAGGGCGTTCAAATCTTCGGGGTTGAAGATGGCGGGTAAGGCGGCGCGGTTGACGGTACCTTCGGCAGTCATGGCGTCCTTACCCACGTTACGGGTGTCTGGCACTTGCTTGGCCAGCACAACAATTTTTAATGCCATAATATATAATTAATAATGTATATCCTTTCGAAAAGCGGGTGCAAAGGTACGACTTTTTGCGCACACAGCCAAACAAAATGCACAAAATCCGCGATTTTGTGCACAGAAATCCCGTTTTGTGCAATGCCTATTGCCTTGCTGTTTTTGTTTTTAGGTCACACGTTGTTGAAGTAGTCCTCCAGCTCCTGCGTGGCGCTGCCCTCGTTGTTGGCTAAGTCCTTGATGACGTGGCCCTTCTCTAAGAGGAGGATGCGGGAGGTAATCTCCGAGACGAAACTGAGGTTATGGCTGGAGATGATGACGGTGGTGCCCAGCTGCTCGTTCATCTGACGGATGAGGCGGGCGACGGTAATCTGCGACGTGGGGTCGAGATAGTTGAACGGCTCGTCGAGTATGAGCACCTTGGGGTTGATGAGCATGGCGCCGATGATGCCTATCTTCTGACGGTTACCCTCAGAGAACTGCCGCAGGTATTTCCGCGTGCCGAGGATCTCGCCGTGCATGAGCGGCTGGTACTGCTCCAGACGGTTGTCGAGCGTTTCCTGGCTGAGGCCGTAGACGCGGGCGATGAAGCCGAAATACTCCTCGGGGGTGTAGAAGTCGATGAGGAAGCGGCCATCGACGAACGAGCCGGTGAACTGCTTCCAGGCGGCGTCCTCTGTGACGCGGCGGCCGTCGGTCTCTACATAGCCGCCGGTGGCCTCTATCAGGTCGAGCACCAGGCGCATGAGCGTGGTCTTGCCCGCTCCGTTGTTGCCGACGAGTCCCACCAGCTCGCCAGAGCCGATGGTCAGTTGTGGAATGTCGAGTACGGTGTTGTTACCATACTGCTTGACAAGGTTACAAATCTTGATATCCATGGGTTTGTTAATTTCTGTAGCGTTCGAAACAGGTGTAGCGGCGCCGCTCGTAGTTAAGCGCCAGACGGTCGAGGACCAGCGTGTGGAGGGCGATGCCTACGAGTCCGCTGACGGCCAGCACGGCGGCAGCCATGAGAGGAGTGAGCAGCCATGTGCAGAGACAGTAGACGGCTACGGGGATGAGCACGATGAGACCGTAGAGGTTGATGGCCAGCGAGGCCCCCTGGTAGTTGAAGAATGCCGACTGGAACAGCTCTATGCGCGACGAGATGAGACAGGTGGGCATGAGCGACAGGTTGGCCACGCCGACGGCAAAGAGCCAGGTGGCGGCCAGCAGCCACGGCGACAGTCCTGCCGTCCACACCAGGGGCAGGCAGAGCAGCGTGGTGGGCACGTCGAGCAGGGCATAGAACCAGAACTTGTTACGCAGTATCAGGCGGATGTTGACGGGCTTTGTCCACAGACCGTCGAAGTAGTTGGCCTCGACGCCGAAGACCCACTGCCCCAGCATCATCGAGGGGAAGAAGACGGCAAACATCAGCATGGAATAGAAGATGACGTTGAGACCGTTGATAGTCTGCGTGTAGGCATTGAAGACAAAGACCAGGCCCACCAGACAGCCCGCCCGCAGCCTCTTGGAGCGCAGCACGCTGACATACTCCATGGAGAAGAGCGACGACCGCCCGCCCAGCAGCACGTGGCCGCCACGGGTCTGCGACTCGTCGTAGCGGCGCAGTCCGCACAGGTAGTGATAGAACACGGTGACGGCCCCGCCACAGAGCGCCACGAAGACGCCGGCATGGAGCCACCAGGGCAGGAAGGCCCCCACCAGCGCCCAGACGAAGGCAAAGAGCTGCCACATCAGCATGGCCACGAGCACCGGCCACTTGTTGGTCCACCCCTTAGCCCGCCGGAAGGCGGTGATGGCCACGCCGCCCACCATGGACACCGCCACGAAGAGCACGAACGCCGGCACCACGGCCCATGCCGGGAGGAAGAGTATGCAGAAGGGCAGCAGGAGTACGGGAATGGACCAGTTCCAGAAGTTGAACACATTGGTGACGAGCAGGAAGCGGCACCAGGCGCGCTCGTCGACGGGCTTGCTCTTGAGATAGTGGTCCATGACGGTCTCGTCGTGCTTGATCAGCAGTTTGTTGATGAAGTCGGGCACGATGATGCAGGCGGCCATGATGACGGCCACCCGCTCCATGTCTGCGGTGCTGTCGGTATTCTCGTAGGCCGCCAGCGTGGCGATGATGCTGACGGCGAGGAACACCAGGAAGAAGTAGGCCTCGCCCAGGAAGCGCCCCCAGTTGAAGTTGCGCCGCTGCTGGACGGCCCAGAGTTGTAAAAGAAGCTTCAGCATAGTGTCGTAAATGGTTATGGTAGCCGCAAATTTAGGAAAATTATTGTTGAGTAGTGTAATTATTCTTAAAACTTTTTGATTTGTTAACAGTCTGCATGGTTGCAACAAGGGTGGCATGGTGGCAACAATATATTTATTATTCAAGTTCCGCAAAGTTATCGGGGCATGCCCGCTAATCAGTTCCCCTCCTTTCTAAGGAGGGGAGTCGATGTGATTGTTAACGGCTTTATATTCAACATATTAGAACTTGAGGAACTTAAACTCATTCTTGTTTCTTAGGTGGGTATAGCCTAAGCGTCCTCACCCCAACCCGTTAAAAATATATAAAGTAAAGCGCGCCTTTACTTTGTTCTCCTAAAAAAATGCTAATTTTGCACCGTTTTGTAAATTGATGTGTCTACCACGCTATTGATTCTGAAATAATAACTATAACAAAATTAAAACTTTTATGAAAAAACTATTTACTTTATTGATGCTCGCGCTGATGTCGATAGGTTCGGCGTGGGCAGAAACAGAAAGCTCAGGAAACACAGGTACTAATAATACGTCTTGGGTTGGTAAAAGTATGACACTTGACGGTAAGTACATTGCAGGTTCAGGTGGTGTAAAGCAGGGTAATATGCCTGATAAAGGTGTGAAACTAAGAAGCAATCAAGGAAATTTGGTATTTGCTGTGAATGCCGGCTATAAGGTTACTAGTTTTAAGTTTTGGAGTGCTGGCAATACCACAACAGCTGTTGATATAGAGTCTGTTACCGTTGATGGCGGAGACAATCAGATAACTTCAACGCTCACCATTCCTGGAAAGGGCGAGTCTACGAGTGCTGATATCTCGTTGACAGATATAGCAGCCAAAGATAACGTAACAATAACATTTGCATCAGGCTCAAGCGCACAAATTGTTGGTACGTGGCAAATTGAATATATTCAGGAGGAGGTTATTATTCAGGAGATTAGTGCTGTTACCCTTAATGGCTCTCCTATCAGTGCTGATGACTTGTCTACACTGAAATCAACAAAGGCCTTGGCGATAGATGGCTCCTCACTGAATGGTATTGGGGCTCTTGATGTAACACTCTCGTCGGGATCTACTACTGTTACGAAGGTTATCAAAGGTACTACGGCAACCTATTCTTTCACCATTAATAGTTCCGAAAGCTACACAGTGACCGTCACTGGTATTGGTGGTACTTACACTGAGCAGGGTGCTGTGGTCTACTATAAAAAGGGTGAAACAGACGTGGATGGTGCAAACACAAAGTCTGTCACTGCCAATGGTATTACTTTCACCATGGTTGACGCCGCCAAGAATTTCCAGTATGGTACAGGCAGTGTAACCTTGGGTGAAACCAAGTATGTGCCCCTGAAGTTGTCTACGGGCAGTGCTGTCAACGTGACCTTCCCCGATGGTAAAGTGGCTACAAAGGTTATTGTATATGGATGGTCACTAAGTGGTAATGGTAAATTATACTCAATGTCGGAGTCAAATGGTTCAGCCAAATCGGTTGATGTAAGTTCAGACGTCTTCTATGCAACAAATACTGCTGGCGACATCTATCCTTCTGTTTATGAGTATGAGTTGGATAATTGGGAAAGTCTGTTCTTTAATCCTGGCGGATCTCCCTCTCAGCCGTTTGTCGTTATGGATTTCATCTTAGAAGATGCTCCTACCACAGTTCCCGTCACCATTTCCTCTGCCGGCTACGCTACATTCAGCAATGCCAGTGAGGTGACTGTTCCCGAGGGTGTAACGGCTTACACTGCTGTTAAGAAAGATGAAAGCACCATTTCGCTCCTTCCTATTGATGGTGGTGTGATTCCCGCTGGCGAGGGCGTAGTACTTAAGGCCGATGCAGGCAACTACGACCTGAATATTACGACTACTGGTGCTGTCAAGATTGAAGGTAACCTGCTGAAGGCTCAGCTGACCGACGGTACTCCAGAGGACGCAATTTACTACACGCTGGCTGCCGGTCCGACGTTCAAGAAGTCGAGTGGTGGCACACTGGCTGCCGGCAAGGCCTATCTGGTGCTGCCTGCTGCTGAGAGCCGCGGTAGCTTCAACGTCACCTTCGGCGATGCTACAGGCATCAGCGAGGTGAATGCTGCTCAGGAGGACGGTGCTCTGTACAACCTCAATGGTATTCGTGTTGCCAAGGCCACTAAGGGTCTGTATATTCAGAACGGTAAGAAAGTAATTGTTAAATAATTAGAGACTGAAATAAGTTATGGAAAAGAAATATATCAAACCCGAGATTGAAGTATTGGGCATGGTCGTTGAGCAGCATTTGCTGGAAGGCAGCATAGATGCACTTATATCTGATGAAACGCAGGACAACGGCGACGCCCTGGGTCGCGACCTGGACGACCTCTGGGAGGACTAAAGAACTACCTAACTATAAAAAATATCGGGAGCAGTTTTGCTGTTCCCGATATTTTTTGTAACTTTGCAAACAGAAAAGTAAAAATGCGCCAGTTATGATAACAGTTGCAAACCCTATTTACGACATTGTATTCAAATACTTGATGGACGATGAGCGCATTGCCCGTACCATTCTGTCGGCCCTGCTAAAGAAGAACATCGTCAAGGTGGCGGTCAGGCCGCATGAGTACACAAACGACAAGCGCGACTCGCTGTCGGTGTTCCGTATAGACTTCGGCGCTACTGTCCTGGAGGATGACGGCCATGAAAACCTCATACTCATAGAACTGCAGAAGACTTGGCTGGAGACTGAGACGCTCAGGTTCCGCCAGTATCTGGGTGTACAGTACCAGAACCCTAAGAACATGGTGGGCGATGACAGAGATCAGCATGCCCTGCCAATGGTGGCCGTCTACTTGCTTGGCCATAAGGTGGGCGATATTGAGGAGCCTGTCATCTATGTGCGTCACCATGCGTATGACTACAATGAACAGCGGGTAACCAGGGGGCTACCCAACGCGTTTGTAGACAGTCTGACCCACGAGAGCGTGATTGTGCAGATTCCCCGTCTGCACGGCCAAATCAACAACCGGCTCGACAAGATACTAAGCATCTTCGACCAGACGCGCAAAGATGCTGATAATGCCCACGTGCTGTTCCTTGACGACTCGCTATATAATGACGATGATGAGATGAAACTCATCCTGCATAGGCTGCTGATGGCTGCTGCCGATGCTGATGTCAGACAGGATATGAACGTGGAGGACGAGTACTTCTCGATTATTGAGAAACGTGATACAGAGATTATGATGCTCGACAAGAAACTGGCTCAGAAAAGTGTGCAGCTGGCCCAGACTGTTGCACAGCTCGAGCAGAAGGATGCACAGCTCGAGCAGAAGGATGCACAGCTCGAGCAGAAGGATGCACAGCTCGAGCAGAAGGATGCACAACTCGAGCAGCAAGAAGTACTGCTACAAACAACCATCAGGATGCTGAAACAGAATGGCTTCAGCGATGAACAAATAGCATCGAGCCTGAATATCAGCCAGGACGAGGTGGCACGGCTAACGGCTCATAAAAAGATGTAATCATGGAAAGGAACAGATATATACGCTTTGACTGGGCAGCGAAGTATATGCTTCGCAACAAGGCCGACTTTGCCATCTTCGAGGGTCTCATCTCTGTACTGGTGGGCGAGAAGGTGACCATCGTGGAACTGTTAGAGAGCGAGTCGAACCAGGAGCACCGCGATGACAAGTTCAACCGTGTTGACATCAAGGCCAGAAACTCCAAGGGAGAAATCATCCTGGTGGAGATACAGCAGAGCCGTGAGCTGGACTACCTGCAGCGCATGCTCTACGGTGTGGCAAAGACCATCACCGAGCACATGAGACGCGGCGAGGACTATTTCGAGGTGAAGAAGGTGTACAGCATCAATATCCTGTACTTCGGTCTTGGCGAGGGTGCCGACTACCTGTACCACGGTCAGACCACGCTTATCGGCGTACACACAAAGGACACGCTGCGGCTGACACCCCACGAGCGCGATGACCTGCGCGTGGTGGCTCCGGAGAATGTGTTCCCTGAGTATTTCGTCATCCGCGTGAACGAGTTCAACCAGATGGCCGTGAGTCCGCTGGAGGAATGGATGCAGTACCTGAAGGACGAGTATATCCGCCCTGACACGACGGTGCCCGGTCTGATTGAGGCCCGCGAGCGTCTGGAGTATCTGCGCATGTCGGACAAGGAACGCCGCGTCTACGACAACTACGTCTACAACCTTGGCCGCGACACTGACGTGATGAAGACCAAGCTGCTGGAAGCCCGGATTGAGGGGGAGAAACAAGGCCGCGAAGCAGGAATGGCCGCCGGAATGGCCGCCGGACTTGCCGAAGGTCGTGCCGAAGGTCTTGAAGCCGGTAGGGCCGAAGGTCTTGAAGCCGGTAGGGCCGAAGGTCTTGAAGCCGGTCGTGCCGAAGGTCTTGAAGCCGGTCGTGCCGAAG
>CAMYZO010000122.1 GCA_947303855.1 uncultured Prevotellaceae bacterium | reverse complement strand
CAATTCTCAATTCAAAAAACATAGCCCAGGTCGGTCATGACGCGGCGCACAACGGCAGCCTTCTCCAGGATGATGGGATAGCTGCCATAGCGGGCGGCCAGCTGCTCGTCGGTGTTCTGAATGACCAGCAGGGCATAGACGCCGAGGTCGGTGGTCATCGACGGGAACGAGGAGATGCTGGTAGAGCTGAGGAAGCCCAGGCGGTAGAGGTCGGCCTGTGAGGGACGGTCGTCATAGCCCAGGCGCGAGTAGTCGATGCTGTAGTAGCTGGCACTGAACTTAAAGAACTCGCTGAAGGCGCTGCTGTTGTTGGCCGCCAGCTGTCCTACCACGCCATTGAGTATGCGCTGTGCCAACTGCTCCTTCTGAGCATCGGTACGCTCACGCTGAATCAGGAAGTTGCCGGCCACGGCTATGCAGCGCTGGTTGCTGACGGAGTAAGGCTTCGACGGTGCCGAATAGCTGTTGGCATAGCTGTTGATGACATTGCAGAGCAGCCAGCTGTAAGGGCGCAGGCGTCCCGTCAGGTGGGGCAGCACATACTGGCGCAGGAAGTCGGTGACGGTCTGTCTCTGCTCCTGCGTCTCTAACAGGGTAAAGCTATAGGTGGAGTTCATGGTGCCCGACTGTCCCACGCTGTAGGTCAGGTCGACGGTCTCTATGAAGTAGCGCTGCTGACCGTTAATGTCGGTACCCAAGAGCTGGCGCTGTATGGTGTCGTTGAAGAGCAGGTAGGAGCCAGTCTCGCCAAAGAACTGTCGGCGCAGCTGGGCCTCGGCACTCTGGTCGTCGGCAGCGGGCATGAAGTTTTCCGAGGGGTTCTTGAAGTCGGGGGTCAGGGCGTCCTCAGAGCTGCAGGCAGCCAGGACTGCTGCCATGGCGCAGCAGAGCAGGCCGGTGGGGAGGAGTGATTTTGATAGCTTCATCATGTTAATCATCTGTTGGTACTACAGTATAGTCGCGCCATGGATTGCCATTGCCCTCCATGCCGGTATTGAAGTCGAGCACCTCCTGGGGAATGGGCTGTGTCCACGACGGGTCGTCCTCGGTGAGCACAAAGCGGCGCGTCTCTAAGGGCTTGCTGCTGCCGCGTTCCTCATAGTAGGTGTAGTTATGGGCTATGCTGATGCGCTCGGGCAGCACGGTGCTGACGCGGTAGCGGCGCAGGTCAAACCAGCGGTGTCCCTGCAGGATAAGCTCGCGGCGGCGTTCCTGGCGTATGTCGCTTATCAGCTCGTTGCCCGTTGAGGAAATCTGCCACACGGAGCTGTTGTTGCTGAAGCGTGAGCGGCGCAGCGTGTTGACGGCCTCCTGAGCGGCCTGGTCGTTGCCCATGCAGGCCTGCGCCTCAGCCATGTTCAGGTAAGCCTCAGCAGAGCGGAGCCAGAAGAGCGACGAGATGGGCGATATGTCGTATTGCAGGTAGCCCGTGTAGCCGTTGTAGTAATAGCGGGCCGAGGTGACGTCAAGCGGTGTGGTGAAGTGGTCGGAGGCATCCTGACGGAGGGTCAGACCCTGGAACACGCCGTTCTTCCACAGCCACTGCTGGCGCCGCAGGTCGCTGCCGCTATAGGCATCGTACTGTGCCTTGCTGACGCGCAGTCCCTGTGCCTGGTAGCCAATCATGAGGGGCAGGTCGTCGCCACCCATGGAGAACACGTTCTCGACATTGGTCTTCACCATCATCGGCGTGCTCACGGTGCGCAGGTCCTGCAGCTGCGGATGGCTCTTGATGACCATGGCGGCATAGTCGGCGGCCTTCTGCCACTGCTGCATGTAGAGGTAGACACGGCTCAGCAGCAGGCGCACGGCCGTCTGGTCAGCACGGTAGATGCTGCGCTTCTCTTTCTTCACACTGTCGAAGGCCTTGTCGGCGGCAAGGAGGTCGGATTCGATGAGGCGGAAAGCCTCACCCACGGTGTTGCGCTGCCATTTTACGTCTTCTACCTCTGGCGAGGTTTTCAGGGGCACGCCTAACTTCGTGGCGGCTGTTGCCGGGTCGTAGGGCTGACCGTAGAGGCTCACCAGCGTCAGGTAGTAATAGGCGCGTAGGAACCGTGCCTCGCCCTCCACCTTGGCAGTGCCCTCCACCTCATCGTCGGTGCTGAGTGCCACCTTCTCAAGGCTGCTCAGTATGTTGTTGGCAATATTGATTTTCTTGTAGACCTGCGTCCAGAAGGCATTCTCGGTGAAAAAGCCCGAGTAGGTCTCGTTCTGCCCTGAGCGCTGCTGCCACGTCAGGTAGCCGAACAGCCGCTGGTGGTCGTCATACATGGCGTAGCCCTCGGGGTAGTTGGTGTTCTGCTCTTCCAGCTCGTCGGCCAGCAGATGGATAAACATGCCCAGGTTCGACTGTGCGTTAAACTGCTGTGTGCCGTTCACCGGCCAGTAGCAGTCGCCGATGAGCAGTTCGTCAAGGTCTTTCCATGAGCGCACGTAGTCGGTGTCCTGCGAATATTCTTCGAGGAAGGAGGAGCAGGATGCGAAGGCTGCCGTGATACAGTAGCAAACGAGACTGGCGGTCATGTGTTTCATAATAGGATGTTTCATCGTTCTTGCCTCCTTTCTTTAAAAGTCAATGGTTACGCCAAGGGTGTAGCTCGGCGTGTCAGAGAGCTGCACCTGCGAGAAGCCGCCCTGGGTGGGTGTCTGTCCGCGCAGGGCGCTGTTACACCATGTCTTCAGGTTATAGCCGCTGGCGGTGAGTGCCAGCCGTTCCAGTCCCAGCTTCTGCAGCTGCTTGCGCGTAAACTCGTAGGTCAGCGAGAGGGTGGACAGCTTCAGGTAGTCGGCACTGACCACGCGGACGTCGGAGTAGTCGTACATCTGCCAGGCGTCGTCGGCAATGTGGGCACCCTTCCAGGTTGTCTGCGAGTCGCCGCCCTGTGCCCAGTGCTGGTTGTAGTAATAGTAGGCGGGGTTGCCTGAGCCTATGATGGCGGGAATGGTGGTATGCTGTTCGTCGCCGGGCTTCATCCAGCGGTCCATCAGGTCGCGGCTGACGTTCTGCTCCGACGAATAGCCGTTGCCGTTCACGCCGTCGAAAAGGCGGAACAGGCGGGTCTTGGCACCCATATTATATAATAAGGTGATGCCCAGTCGCCACTGCTTGTAGGTGAAGGTGTTGCTGATGCTGCCGGTGATGTCGGGCTCGCGCCTGCCGCTGGGTGTCAGCACGCGGGTGTAGGTAGAGTAGTTGTCTGAAGTGGAGATTTCGGTGTAGCGGTCTTCCCAGTCTTCAAACACGGGACCGCCGTCAACGGGACTGAGTCCCACGAAGCGGTAGCTGTAGAAGGTGCCTATGGGCTGCCCCTCCACCACGGCAGAGCCTGTCAGGAAGTCGTTGAGTTCGTAGGTTTCGGCACCGGGAGCCGTCTCTATCTTGTTGTATATCTTCGAGAGGTTGCCGGAGAATATCCAGTAGAAGTTCTTCAGCTTGACGGGGGTGGCGGTGACAGTGAAGTTAAAGCCGCTGTTGGTGATGGTGCCGCTGTTCACCACGTAAGACTCAAACCCGTTGATGTCGGCAATTTTCTTCGAGAGGAAGGCGTCGGTGGTCTTCTTGTGGAAGTACTCGGCCTCTAACTGCAGGCGGTTGTTCAGGAACGCCATCTCCAGGCCCACGTTCGTGGAGTGGGTCTTCTCCCACTTCAGGTCGGGGTTGGCAAAATAGGCGGCCTCGGAGGTCATCTCGTTGTAGAACGCATTCATGTTGCCCTTGCGTATCACCAGCTCGGGTGTCTGGTTGTCGAGCATGTTGCCCTGTTCACCGTAGCTGGCCTTCAGCGTCAGCGCGTTCAGCCATTTGTAGTCCAGCTTCAGGATGTCCATGAGGTTGGCATTGCCCGATACCGACCAGATGGGCAGCAGCTTCTCGTTGGAGCGGCTGCCGAACTTGTTGGAACCGTCGTAGCGGCCGTTGGCATTGAGCGTGAACAGCGAACGGTAGCTGTATGACAGGGTGGCGTAGGCCGACAGCATGTTCGACTTTGTGTCGGTGATGGTGGGCACGTTGGAGCGCACCCAGTTCCAGTAGGCGGTGAAGGTGGAGGGTATCTCTGAGGCAAACGTGCGGCCGCGGTCCTTGTAATAGCCGCGCTGCGTGTAGTTGTCGCCCTTGTAGCTGGTAGAGCTGGCCTCCAGTCCGGCAGCCACGTTGATGTTGTGCTGGTAGTCGCCGAAGTACTTGTTGTAGTTACCCTGCAGTCGTGCTGTCCAGCCTACGGTCTTCGACTGCTGCTTGCCCAGCTCGCCGCCGTACGGCATCTCGGCCTGGCTGTCACGGTCGGCATCCAGCTCGCCACGGCGCAGACTTGAGGCATAGAAGGTGTCCTCGCCCCACCAGCTCTCGATGTCGGCGTTCTGCACGTTGGCCGAGAACACACCGTTGAAGAACAGGTTCTCGGTGGCCTGGTAGCGCAGGTTCAGCGTGGCCGTGACGGCATCGGTCTGCTGGGTCATCAGCGAGTTGTCGAGCTCGTTCAGGATGCTGAATTTGTAGTAGCCCATGCTGCCGCTCTTCAGGTACTTGTAATACGACCCGTCGCTGTTATAGGCGGGTATGGCGCGGCTGGTGTTATAGGCATAGTCAATGGGGTTGTTGCTGTCCTGGGCATACTGCCGCTTGCTGAGGTAGCCGTTGATGTTGACCTGCAACTTGAACTTGCTCGAAAGGTCCATGTCAATCTTCGACATGGCCGTATAACGGCGGTTGGTGGTGGCGTTGATGACGTCGTCCTGGTCGGTATAGCCTATGGAGGTGTAGTAGCGCACGCTCTCGGAACCGCCGGTGATGCTGACGGAGTGGTCGTGCGAGAACGAGTTGTGGCAGAGTATGTCAAACCAGTCGGTGTTCATGGTCTGCATGCGGCTGACCTCGCTCTCAAACTGCTGCTGCGTGTACGTGCCGGCATAGAGGTTGGCCAGGGCCTCCTCATAGCCCACCTTGGGCATGCCCGCCGGGTAGCGGTAGTGCTGGTCTACAAGGTACTGCGAGAACTGTATGCGCTCGGCAGAGTTCATCAGGTTAATCTTCGAGTCGGTGTAGTAGGGACGCTTGCGGAAGGTGTACTGCCCGGTGTACGACACGATGGGCTTGCCCTCGCGGCCGCTCTTCGTGGTCACCACAATGACGCCGTTGGCGGCGCGGGTGCCGTAGAGGGCCGTGGCGGCGGCGTCCTTCAGCACGTCGATGCGCTTGATGTCCTGCGGGTTGATGCCGGCGATGGCGTTGCCTATGCGGTTCACGTAGTCGGGGTCGTTCAGCACATCAGTCGACAGGTCTACAGGGTCTGTCAGGATGATGCCGTCGACCACCCACAGCGGCTCGCGGTTGCCTATCAGCGTCGACGTGCCGCGGATACGTATCTTGCTCGTGGCGTTGATCTCGCCTGAGGGCGACATCGACACCAGGTCGGGAATCTTGCCCTCCAGCATCTTCGACAGGTCGGCCACACCGGCTATCTGCAGGTCTTCCATGTTTTTCGACGTCACCGACGACGTCAGGTTCCTGCGGTCCAGCTGCTGATAGCCCGTGATGACCACATCCTGGATGGTCTGCGTCTCGTCCTCCATGGCCACCAGCACATACTCGTCCCACTTGCCGCGCCATGTGGCGGGCTTCATGCCTATGTAGCTGATGTCGAGCACGATGCGCTCATGCTCGGCCTTGATGGAAAACTGTCCCTGGGCGTTGGTGACGGCATTGGCCTTGTTACTGCGGTCGCGGATGACGGCTCCGATAACCGGCTCGCCCTGGGAATCGACCACGATGCCCGTCAGAATCTTGGCAGACTCCTGTGCCGCCATCATAGTGCTTATAACTAAGACAACGGATAGGAGTATGCTGCGTAATGTTCTAAATATCATAAATCGTACTTATTTCTTTACTCTCTCTATGGACTACAGGTTCTCCTGAAAAAACTTGAGCACACGCTCCTGAACCTTCAGCCCGCAGCTGTGGGGTATGTCCCAGAGTTCGGTCTGCAGACGGCTGTCAGCCCCTTGCGACTGCCACACATCGTGCATGATGCGGAAAGCCTTCTCGACACCGGGCACGGGAAACAGCTTGTCCTGGCGGCCATTGATGAAGAGCATGGCCTTGGGACAGGCCATACTGGCTATATGAGGATAGTCCAGCCACCGGCGCAGTCCGGGCAGGCAGTTGGCAAAGCCCCCGTTCTCGGTCCGGCTATACTTAAAGGAAAGCTGCTCGTCGGTGGTGGTAAGCCAGCAGACCGACGCGCCGCACCTGATGCGGTCAGACAGTGCCGCCAGCATCCACGCCCGGTAGCCGCCCATCGACCATCCCACGCAGGCTATGCGCCGGGCATCCACCTCCGGCATCCGGGCCAGGAACTCCGTCCCCGCCAGGTCGTCGTAGGTCATGTAGGCCGAGAGGTCAATGCCGTACATCATCATGTTGCCGGCAATCATGTCGTAGCGGTCGCGCCGCGGCCCCTCCTGCTGGCCGCGCTCTCCCCACATCGGGGCATCGGCCGAGAACACCACATAGCCGTGGCGGGCCAGGTAGTCGCCAAAGAACTGCCCTTCATAGCCTGCCGACCACTCCTGGGCATCGCGTATCACCGTCGAGTCCTCGCAGGCCAGCGGGCGAATCATCTTCTCCTTGCCAATAAACAGGTGGGCACCATGGTCGTGCAGGGCATTGACGGCGGGGAAAGGCCCTTTGCCGTCGGGTATCAGCACGTAGGCCGGCACCGTGTAGTAGCGGCTCAGCTGTATCTCAATCTTGCGGGCCCGGTAGCCGTCGCGCTGCTCCTCAAAGAGCACGCGGCTCGTCACCCCGCCCACGGGAGGACTGGGTGGCAGCAGCATGCAGTCCAGCACCTTCTGCCGGGCCACGCGCCGCCACTCGTCAAAGTCACTGATGGCGCTGTTGCCCCATGCCAGCGGGTAGGTCAGGTCCTTCAGCAGCGAGTCGGCATAGACGGGCAGGTTGCGGCTGAACTCATACTTCGCACGCTTCTGTGCGTTTGCTTCGAGGTTGGAGATGCGAGGTGCGAGGTACGAGAATAGTGCGGGGGCGAGAAATGCCAACAACAGCGTCATCACAAACCTCGTTCCTCGCTCCTCGCTCCTCGCACCTCGAAGCACACCTTGACAGCTACTGCACATAGTCCAATTGCCGTTTCAGAGCCTGCAGTTCATCGCGAACAGCAATCAGGCGTGTCAGCACGTCGGCCGTACGGTCGGCCGTGCCGCGACTGTTGTTGATAATCTTCTTGGCTGCAGCCAGCTTAAAGCCGCGTACCTTCACCAGGTTATGAATGAGTTTAATCTGTTCAATATCCTTCTCCTGATACTGCCGCACCTTGGCGGGTCCCGACGTCTTGGGCTTCAGGAGGGGGAACTCCGTCTCCCAATAGCGCAACGTGCTCTCGTTCAGGCCAAACATTTCGGCTACCTCCTTGATGGAGTAGTACAGTTTCTGGGGTTTATAAGTGTTTAAAGCCATATTTTCCTTTTTTTGGGTGCAAAGTTACGAAAAAAATGCGAACTTAGCAAAAATGCGAACCTAATTCTGCTG
>CAMYZO010000121.1 GCA_947303855.1 uncultured Prevotellaceae bacterium | reverse complement strand
GGTCGAGCGAGGGGTGGTCTGAACAACAGCACTTGAATTAGGAACTTATCACCACGCCCATATATTTTTTCCCCTTTTTATTTGCAGGTTTCAGGAAAAGTTTTTATCTTTGCCGCCGAATATCAACCTAAAGCAGCAAAAGACAATGATGAAAAGAAGTTTACTGTGGTTTTTTGGCGTGCTCGTAGCGTGTAGTTTTGCCATGACGGCATTGGCGGCTTGTGGCGATGAGGACGATGACGACCTGACCAACGGCGTGGGCGAGGCCAGTATAGTGGCCTTGCTGCCCAGTGCCATAGCGCCCTACGCTAACCTGGAAGTAACCTATTATAATTTGCAGGGCCAGGCCAAGACGTTCACCGTCAAGGCGGGTGAGACGTCAGACGACCTGACCGCCTACTCGAAGACGGCACTCCGCACGCTGGAGCTGCTCAGCGGCTTTACCATCGACGAGGGTAAGAGCATTGTCCGCACCGTGAAGTTCTCGGCACCTGCCGATACGAAGGTGACGTGCAAATACAAGGTGGTGCTTAACGGGACGAAGGTGACCACCTTCCCCAGCAAGGCGTTCTCGCCTTTTGCCGTGGCCACCGGTAAGCGGTCAAACGGTGAGGCGCTGCTCATTCAGGGTACCACCACCATCAGCCAGATGTCCATCTCGTCTGCCGAGGCTTTTGCCAAGTGGCTTGACCGTATCAAGGACAAGGAGCACGAGACGTATATCGTTGTGAACTGATTACTGCAGAACGATACAGGCCCAGTCGTGGTCTTCACGACAAGCGGTCAGGCTGAGTCCCAGCCTGGCCGCTTCTGCTGTCAGCAGGGGGATGTCGGCGGTATAGAACCCGCTGAGCACCAGGCGTGCGCCGGGAGCCATCTTCGCCCTGAAGCGGGGCATGTCGGCAAGCAGGATGTTACGGTTGATATTGGCTACGACAAGGTCGAAGTGTCCGTCCACCTTATCTAATATAGTGGTATCGCCCAGCAGCGGTGTCAGTTCCACACCGTTGATGACGGCATTATGGCGGGCATTGTCAACACTCCACTCGTCGATATCGTAGGCCACACACTCGCGGGCACCCAGCTTTAGCGCACAGATGGCCAGGATGCCCGTGCCCGTGCCGCAGTCAAGCACCCGCGGCCTGCCTGCTGGGGCACAGCCCGCTATAAGGTCCATCAGCGTGGCACACACCATGCGTGTGGTCTCATGGGTACCGGTGCCGAAGGCCAGACGGGCATCAATCTCAATCGCTATGTCGGCAGGCACCGGGGGCAGATGGCGTCCGTCGTGGATAACGAGGCGCTCGCCGACGTTGATGGGCTGGAACCCCTCCTGCTCCCATTGCTCGTTCCAGTCGCGGTCTTCAGCCTCGCTGACGCTGTAGGTAATGCTGACGTCGGCGAGAGGGAACAGCGCCAGGGTGTCGTCCAGCGTGTTACGGTCGAAGAGCGGCTGCTGTATGTAGCCCGTCAGCCCGTCGGCAGTCTCCTCAAAGGTCTCAAAACCAGCCTCGCCGGCAAGGGCTGCCAGCAGGTCGCAGGCATCGCCCGTCAGTGGCGATAGAGTGAATTTCACTTCGTAATACTTCATACGTTTGTTAAATTTTGCCGCAAAATTACAAAAAATAGGGAAAAACCTATCATTGTTTAGGGTTTTTCCCTAATTTTGCAGAGAAATTTGTATTAATTTTGTAGCGTGAAATCATAAAACAAAGGAGAATATGACAATGAACAACAGATTTTTTGTTTCGCTCTTGCTGGGGGCACTTCCCCTGACGTTGTTGGCGCAGGATGATGACATGTACTTCGTCCCCACCAAGAAGAACGTGGAACGGGCAACGGCCGACTACGGCATGCCGAGTTCTACCTACTACTCAGGCAGCAACCGCAGCGTGGACGAATATAACCGCCGCAGCGCCGTGGGCAGCAGTTACTATCAGGTGGTGGCGAAAGATACCACAGGACGGGGCGACGTGATAGACTTCAGCGCTGAGCGCGGCGTCTACCCTGACTCCATGCAGACAGAGGACTTCACCCTGACGCGCCAGATGGCACGCTACGACGGCTATGAGCCTGACGCAGCCTACCGTGAGGGCTACCGTGACGGCCGTCGCGACTCGTGGCACTCGCCCTGGTTCTACTCGTCGTACTACCCCTGGTATGACTCCTGGTACGATCCCTGGTACTATCGTCCCTACGGCTGGTACTACTCCACCTGGTACGACCCCTGGTACTATGACTACTACTGGCACCGCCCCTATGGCTGGTATGGTGGCTGGTATGGTGGCTACTATCCACATTATCATGGTGGCGGCTGGATAGGCAGCGGCAAGAGCCGTCTGTATGCCCGCAACGGCAACACCGGCACCATCGACCGCAGCGGTCGCTCGCATGGCAGTTTCAACCGTAGTGGCAGTACCCGCTATAGCTCGACAAACAGCAGCCGGGCTTCCTATAACCGCAGCAATAGCGGCAACTTCAGCCGCAGCAGTTCGAGCGGTAACTTCAGCCGTAGCAGCAGCAGTTCGAGCGGCAACTTCAGCCGTAGCAGTAGCAGTTCCAGCGGCAACTTCAGCCGTAGCAGTAGCAGTTCCAGTGGCAGCTTCAGCCGCAGCAGCTCTGGCGGCGGTGGCTTCAGTGGCGGCGGTGGCGGCAGTTCTCGTGGCGGCGGTGGCTTCGGACGCGTTGGCAGATGAGCGCTTCGCTAATGAATAATGAATAATGAACAATGAATAATGATGATTATGAAAAAGATATTTTTTGCAGCAGCAATGGCTATGCTCTCGGCCTTGCCGACCATGGCCCAGGATACATACGAGGGAGCCAAACTGATGACCAGCGACCTTAACGGCACAGCACGCTACGTAGGCATGGGCGGCGCCATGGACGCACTTGGTGCCGACATCTCAACCATCAGCACCAACCCCGCAGGCATAGGACTCTTCCGCCACAGCAACCTTTCGGCCTCCATGAGCGTGGTGTCGCAGCAGGATGCCGTGAAGTTCGGCGAGGCGGGCAAGACTAATGTCAGCTTCGACCAGATAGGCTTCGTCTACTCCGGTCAGACGGGACCGCAGTCGTTTATCAACTTTGGCTTCAACTACCATAAGAGCCGTAACTTCAACCAGATATTGTCGGCGGCTAACAGCCTGAACGGTGCCTCGCTCAACAAGGTGGGTTTCAGCAAGTCGGAAAAGGACGATGTGCTCAAAGGCGGTTACAACCTGGACTTCAACAAGGATGGCGAACTCATGGGTTATGAGAACGCATCGGAGAACGCCCTGCGGGCCTATACCTTCAGTCAGGTGGACTATCTGTATATGAACGCCTTCACCTGGAATGGCAACTATGACAACCCCGAGCTGGGCGTCAACGATGCCAAGGACTTCCAGTTCGACCGCGGCCACAGAGGCTGGATAGCCGACTTCGACTTCAACCTCAGCGGCAACATCAACGACCGCGTCTACCTGGGACTCACCATCGGTCTGCATGACGTCAACTACAAGGCTTACAGCGAGTACGGCGAGAACATCGCCTACAGAACGCCGGGCATCAGCGGCACCACACTCTATACCGACGAGCGTACCATTGAGGGAACGGGCTACGACGTCAAGGCCGGCATCATCTTCCGTCCCATAGAGTTCTCGCCTTTCCGCGTGGGTCTCTCCATCTCTACGCCGACGTGGTATAACCTGAAGACCAACAACTATACCACGATACTCTATCAGACCAACGACCTGACCAGTCGCGGCAAGAACAGCGAGTCGTATGAGTTTAAGATGTACACCCCGTGGAAGTTCGGTCTCAGTCTGGGACATACCATCGGCACAGAGCTGGCACTGGGAGCCGGCTATGAATACGCCGACTACAGTTCGGCCGATATCCGCGTGAATGACGGCTACGACTACTACGGCGACCCCAACTCCTATAGCGACAAGGTGATGAACGACCATGTAGACCGCACCCTGAAGGGCACACATACACTGAAGCTGGGCGCCGAGCTGAAGCCCGAGCCTGCACTGGCCGTCCGTCTGGGCTACAACTACGTGTCGGCCATGTACGACGAGAAGGGCATGCGCGATGCCACCCTTAACAGCATCGGCGTGATGTACTCCTCTACTACCGACTACGTGAACTGGAAGGACACACACCGCATCACCTGCGGCGTGGGCTACAAGTACGAAGGCTGGAACTTCGACCTGGCTTATCAGTACTCGAATACCAAGGGTGTGTTCAGTCCCTTCCAGCCTGGTCTGACTTACTCTCTCGACGGTGCTGTCCAGACTAACAACCCGCCAACCACCGACGTCAGCAACAAGCGCCACCAGATTATGGCCACCATCGGCTATACCTTCTGACGGAAATCATTCGTTTAAAAGCCACTTTCGAGTGGCTTTTTTTGTTGATATAGGCTTTGCAACCCGGTTGCAAACCCTTTGCCGTAACTTTGCACGCAGAAAACTTAAAAAGGAAAAGTTATGGCACACGAACATCATCATGAAAAGGAGTGCTGCTCGCACGTAGAGCATCATCACGAACATCATCACGAACATCATCATGAGCACAGTCTGCGGGAGCAGGCGGTACTGATAGCAGTAACGGTGGTGCTGCTGATAGGGGCAGCACTGGTGGAGCACCTGCTCGACCTGCCCCTGTGGCAGCTGCTGCTGGTTTATCTCATACCTTATTTCTTAATAGGCCACGACACGCTGAAGGAGGCGGCCGAGGGGGTGGCACACGGTCATGCCCTGGACGAGCACTTCCTCATGTCGGTGGCTACCATCGGCGCTCTCGCCATCGGCTTCCTGCCAGGAGCCGAGCCGCAGTTTGCCGAGGCGGTCTTTGTCATGCTCTTCTTCCGAATAGGTGAACTGTTCGAGGGCTATGCCGAGGGACAGAGCCGCCGCAGCATTGCCCACCTGATGGACATCAGGCCGGACGTGGCTTGTGTGGAGAGGCGAGGAACGAGGAGCGAGGAAGGAGAAACGAGGAACGAGGAAGGAGGAGAGAGGGTTGTCAGCCCTGACGAGGTGCTGGTGGGCGAGGTCATCGTCGTCCGTCCCGGCGAGCGGGTGCCGTTGGACGGCGTGGTCATCGAGGGCTGCTCGTCGCTGAACACGATGGCGCTGACGGGCGAGTCGGTGCCCCGTGAGGTGACGGTGGGCGACGAGGTGGTCTCCGGCTGTATCAACCTGTCGGGGCTGCTCCGTGTGCGCACCACGAAACTGTTCAGCGAGAGTACGGTCTCGAAGATTATCGAGCTGGTGGAGCATGCCGCCGAGCATAAGTCGCAGAGTGAGACGTTCATTACCCGCTTTGCCCGTGTCTATACGCCCGTCGTCGTCGTAGCCGCCGTCCTGCTGGCTATACTCCCGCCGTTATATCTGGCAGTAACCTCCCACCTCTCACCCCTCACCACTTCCCTCTCACTCTTCTCCACCTGGCTCTACCGCGCCCTGATGTTCCTGGTGGTGAGTTGCCCCTGCGCCCTGGTTATCAGTGTGCCGCTGACCTTCTTCGGCGGCATTGGCGGTGCCTCGCGCCGGGGCATACTGGTAAAGGGTGCCAACTATATGGATGTGCTGGCCAAGATAGGAACGGTGGTGTTTGACAAGACGGGCACGCTGACCTGCGGACAGTTTGCCGTAGAGGCCGTGCATCCCGACGAGTGTGACGAGCACCAGCTGTTGCATCTGGCCGCCCACGTGGAGCACTTCACCACACACCCGATAGGTGCGGCCCTGCGTGATGCCTTCCCCGACGAGGCCACCGACGGCTGTCAGGTGACCGATGTGGAAGAGGTGGCAGGACAGGGCATCCGCGCCAACGTCGGCGGCAGGACGGTCTGTGTGGGCAATACCCGCATGATGGACGCTGTGGGGGCTCGCTGGCACCACTGCGACGGCGACGTGGGCACCATCATCCATGTGGCTATCGACGGCAGCTATGCCGGCCACATCGTCATCAACGACCTTCTGAAGAGTGACAGCGTTGAGGCCGTGCAGCGTCTGAAGGCGCTGGGGGTAGGGCAGACGGTGATGCTCACCGGCGACCGCCGTGAGGTGGCTGCCCGTGTGGCTGAGACACTACAGCTGACGGCTTATCATGCCGAGCTGCTGCCTACTGATAAAGTGAAAGAGGTGGAACGTCTGCTGAACAGCCGTCAACAGTCTGCCGACGGACTGCTGGCCTTTGTGGGCGACGGCATCAACGATGCTCCTGTGCTGGCACGTGCCGACGTGGGTATTGCCATGGGCGGACTGGGTAGCGATGCTGCCATCGAGGCTGCCGACGTGGTGCTCATGGACGATCAGCCGTCGAAGGTGGCCGATGCCATTGAGATAGCCCGCCGCACCATCGGCATTGCCCGTCAGAACGTGTGGGGTGCCATCGGCGTGAAGGTGGCTGTGCTGGTGCTGGCCGCCGTGGGCATAGCCACGCTGTGGCTGGCCGTCTTTGCCGACGTAGGCGTGACGGTGCTGGCGGTGCTCAATGCTATGCGCTCGCTGCGTCCTCCTCGTCGTCATCATACTGATTCTTCCGGTTTGGGAAGATGCGGTGATGCAGGAAGTTCATCAGTTCCAGACAAACAATAACCATGATCGTGGCGGCGGTGGCTACGGCATACATGCCGGCACCCGCCGCCATGCCTATGGCTGCTGCCACCCAGAGACCGGCGGCTGTGGTCAGACCGCGCACGGCATGCTTCTGGAAGATGATGCAGCCGGCACCTATGAAGCCGATGCCGCTGACCACCTGTGCCGCTATGCGCGACACGTCGTGGCGCGTGGCCTCGTTGAGCACGACATCGCTGAAGCCATGTGCCGATAAAACCATAAACAGACCGCTGCCCAGGCCAACCAGGAAATGGGTGCGGAAACCGGCTTCCTTAGCCCGGTATTCACGCTCAAGGCCAATGGCTCCACCCAGCAAGCCGGCAATGAAAATACGTAGGATGAATTCTGTGGTCATGAGTAATAATTTGTAATTTTGCGGCAAAGGTACGAAATAATTGTGAATTGTTGATGGTAAATGGTGAGATTTTTGTAACTTTGCACTCACTATGATAGAAGTAAAGGTAAAAGACGCTGCCTTGCAGCAGGCGGCAGGCGAGGGAATGGACGCCTTTCTGAAGGTGTTCGTCGATGCCATCCGTGCAGCCATCGGCGGTGAACTGACGGCAGAGACGATGGCGCAGCTGAACAGCGACCAGGTGACACTGCTGGCCTGGGACACCCTGCATGAAGAGGTGATGGACGGCGGTTTCGTACAGCTGATACACAACGGCTACGGCCCGTTCATCTTCAAGAATCCCTTTGCCAAGGCTGTCAAGCTATGGGGGCTTCGCGACCTGTCGAAACTCGTTTATGATGCCCATACCCTCTGGTTGAAATACCGCGACCGCATAGAGCGCGAACTGACCGAGGACGAGTTCATGGCCCTGTTTGAGCAGTTGCCGGAGTTTGACGACCTGGACGACCAGTTTGTGGAGAGCGAGGAGGAGTGGACGTCGCTGATAGCCCATTACGTAGATGAGCACTTAGACCGCTTCGCGGGAATTGAAAATTGAAAATTGAGAATTGAGAATTGAGAATTGTGAATTGTCAATTGTGAATTGTGAATTGTCAATTGTGAATTGTGAATTG
>CAMYZO010000120.1 GCA_947303855.1 uncultured Prevotellaceae bacterium | reverse complement strand
CGCGACGTACGATGGCCGACAGCAGGTACTTGCCGTCGTAGTCGTAGATGAGACGTCCGATGAACGAGTTCAGGGCGTGCGGATATTCATAAGATGAGGCATTGCGCGTGCCGGCGTGCTGCAGCTGCAGGAAGTAGGGTTCCGGGAAGTTCACACCCCAGCCGTTCAGCACGTCGGTGTTCTCCTCCTCATAGGTGATACCGCCCAGGAGGTTCAGATGGTGCAGGCCGAAGGTGCCGTCGTAGGTCAGCGTGCTCTCAACGAGGAAGTCGGCGTAGGTGCGCTTGTTCTTGTCGAGACGCTCGTTGCTCTTGTCCAGATAGACGCGGTTGCTCTGAATCCATGCCGACACCCAGGTCTTGTCCTGAGCGTGGGTCTTGCTGTAAGAGAGGTTCAGCTTGTAGTTCAGCTTGTGGTTCTTGCTCTCCACGCCAATCATCTTCAGCAGGTCCACGTCAGCCGAGCCGGTCACCATCACGCGGTCGACAATGGTGTTACGAGTCACCAGATTGTTAATCAGCAGAGGATTAGAGGCTGAGATGTCGCCGTGAACCGTGTCGTAGTACACGCCGTAGCCGTAGGCATCGTAGTTATAGCTGCTGGCCGAGCCCACCTTGTCGTCGAGCACCCAGGTCGACTCGTCGTAAGCCTTGATGGTAGGCTGCATACCGAGCGTGCCGCCCAGCACATTATAGCCAGTCATGCCATAAAGGCCCTGGATATACTCCTGTGCATTCGAGATGCCCATACCATCCTGGGAAGAGTGAGAATAGACAACACCCGTGCGGAACTTGATGAACTTGGTCTCCATCGTGTTGTTCACGCGAGCTGTGAAACGCTGGTAATTAGGACCGGCACCCTCAAGGGTTCCCTTCTGCTGGAAGTAGTCCAAACCCACATTATACGTATTATGAGCACCGCCACCGCTGAGGTTGACATTGTGATTCTGGCGGATACCGGTCTTGAACACCTCGTCAAACCAGTTGGTATCGGTACCGTCCTTGAACTGGTACTTGCCCGTCTCGGCATTGATGGTGTAGCCGCCGGGCAGCGGAGTGCCGCTGTTCTCGCAGGCCTGACCGAGATACTGACTGTACTCGTTGGCGTTCATCACGTCATAGGTGCTGCTGGGAATGACGTCTAAGCCAAAGTAGCCCTTGTAGTCAACCTTCAGGGGCTGGTCCTTCTTACCGCTCTTAGTGGTAATGATAATCACACCGTTAGCGGCACGCGAACCGTAGATGGCACCGGCCGAAGCGTCCTTCAGCACCTGGATAGTCTCAATATCGTTAGGAGAGAAGTCTCGAATGGTCGTTCCCATGGGCACACCGTCGATGACGTACAGCGGGGCAGTGCTGCCAAAGGTGCCCAAACCACGGATTTTCACAGCGGGGTCGGCACCGGGCTGACCGTCGGAGGTAATCTGCACACCGGCGACCTTACCTTCGAGCATCGAGGAGATGTTGGAGTTCGACACCTTCTTCATTTCCTCAGCGTTCACCACGGCCACTGAACCCGTCAGGTCGGCCTTCTTCTGAACGCCGTAACCCACGACGACCACCTGCTCAAGCATCTGCGAGTCGCTCTCCAGCTTAATGACACCAACGTTGGTACGACCTTTCACCGTCACCTCCAAGTCCTTGTAGCCTACGTAGCTCACTACGAGGGTGGCGTTGCCTGCGGTGCTCAGCTTGAAGTTACCGTCAAAGTCGGTCACACCGCCTACTTTAGCGCCTTTCACCTTGACAGTGGCACCAATCAGCGGCTCACCGTCTTGGTCAACAACCTGACCCGTAACCGAAATGTTGGCCTGGGTCACCGATGCCATCGCCGGAACGGGGCAGAAGGAAAAACTTCCTGCCATACCCATTGACAGCATTGCAGAGAAGAATAGTTTTTTTCTCATTGTCAATTGTTTTAAGTTAAAAATATTAGTAAAATAGTTAGTATTGGTTGTCAAAAGTACACTTTAGGCTGCAAATATAAGTATTTTTAAGCAAATCGAAAAATTTTTTAGCAAGAAAAATAAACCCAGCCTGCATTTTAACATTTCAGGCTGGACTTTGGCGTGTTTTTTTATAGATTAGAACTGTAGAATCAAACTTTGGCGGGGTTTCAGCTCCAGATTCTTGGAGAGGTCGAAATAGCGTCCGGTGAGCACATCCTTGACACGCTTAGCCGAGCCTATCACCTCAGCATAGCGCTGCACCTGCATCGTTGCCGGCTTCGTGGTGCCGTTGAGTACTGTCAGCACCGTCTTGCCGTCCAGCTGGCGGGCAATGACATAGACCCCCTCAAAGGGAATGAACTGTATCTGCCGACCTTTGGTGATGACCTCGTTGCCCTGCCGCCAGTGGAGCAAGCGACTCGTCCACTGGAACATCTGCTGCTCGGCCTTGGTGCGCCCCTCGCGGGTGAAGGCATTATGGGTGTCGCCGGGGAATCCACCAGGGAAGTCCTTGCGCACGTTGCCATCGGTCACCGCCTTGGTGCCGTTCATCAGTATCTCTGTACCATAGTAGAGCTGCGGAATGCGGTTGACAGTGAGCAGCAGCGCCAGTGCCTGCTTCAGTGCCAGCGTATCGCGTCCCTCGCCCAGGAAGCGGTCGGTATCATGGTTCTCAATAAAGGCCATGACACTGGAGGGGTTCGGATACAGATAGTCATAGACGAACGAGTTGTACAGACGGTTCAGGCCGTTCCACCAGGCATCGGTCTCCTCGTTCTTGGCCTGGTTGAGCTTCTCAAAGAAGGAGAAGTCCATGACGGTCTTCAGGTAGCTGTTCTCCTTGGCCAGCTTTGAGTCCTTCTGCCATGCAGCGGTATAGGCCGGTTCTGTCACCCACGTCTCACCGACGGTATTGAAGTTGGGATATTCCTCATCCAGCTCCTTCATCCACTGTGCCATACCCTCGGCAAAGGCGTATGGATAGGTGTCCATGCGGATGCCGTCAATGCCGACGGTCTCTATCCACCAGAAGGAGTTCTGTATGAGGTAGCGCATCAGATGGGGGTTGCGCTGGTTCAGGTCGGGCATGGTAGGCACGAACCACCCTTCCGTGGTCTCGCGCAGGTCAACCTTCGAGGCATAGGGGTCCATCACCGGTGTCAGCTTATAGGAGGTCTGCAAGAAGCTCGTGCCTTCGGCACGCGAAGTGCCTCCCGACTCCTTCAGCCATTCTGGCAGATTAACCCAGTCCTTGGTAGGCGGGTCTAGCGTCCACGGATGCTCAAAGCCTGAGTGGTTGAAAATCATGTCCATCACCACCTTCAGCCCCTTCTGGTGAGCCTCATCCACCAGGCGGCGGTAATCGGCATTGCTGCCGAAGCGCGGGTCTACCCGGTAATAATTGGTAGTGGCATAGCCATGATAGGTAGAAAAACCGTTGGCATCGTCGGGAGAGTCGTTCTCAAGGACAGGCGTCAGCCAGAGTGCCGTCACGCCTAAGTCGACGAAGTAGTCCAGATGCTCGCGGATGCCGTTCAGGTCGCCGCCATGACGCAGCGAGGGCTGTGTGCGGTCTTCCTTATAAGTACGCAGTCCCTTCACCTGCGGGTTGTGTCCCTGTCCCTGTGCAAAACGGTCGGGCATGAGCATATAGAGTACGTCGGCATTCGTAAAGCCATGCCGTTCTGCCCCACTCTTCTCGCGGGCCTTCAGCTGGTATGACACCTTTTTCTTGCCAAACTTCAGGATCATCGTGCCGGGCTGTGCATCCCTCAGGTTCAGGTAGACCAGCAGGTAGTTGGGCGAGTCGAGCCGCACCAGACTGTCAATGCTGACACCGGGGTAGTCGGTAGTGACGTCAGCCACGTCGCGGATGCCACGTCCATAGACCATCAACTGCACCGAGGGGTTCTTCATGCCCACGAACCAGTCGGTAGGCTCAATGCGCTCAACCACACCTTGACGTGTTGAGGGGTTGGCGGTCTTCTTAGCTGCATTCATTGTCGTTGTCAATGCCACGAGGGCCAAAAGTATCACATATCTTTTCATAACCATATCATATTTTTGTACTTAGTCATGCAATATCAGCGCCGACTGCGGACTGACAACAGCACGCCGCCCGAAAATCTTACTGGTAGAGTTCTCGTCAATTACGCCGTCCTTGCACACCACGGTGTACATGCCCTTGGGAATGTTAACAGTAGTTTCTGCAGGGTTAGCATTCAGGATAACGATGATGTTACGCCAGTCGTCGCGCCCGGCATAGTCCTTCAGGCGGAAAGCCACCACACCCTTCGGCGCTTCGAGGAACTCCAGATGCTTGCGCACCAGGTGGGCATCGCCCAGACGGAAGGCAGGATGATGACGGCGCAGGGCAATGAGGTCCTGATAATACTTGAACACCTGCGGATAGCGTTCCTTGTTAGTCCAGTCCAGACGGTTGATGCTGTCGGGCGACTCAAAGGAGTTATGCACCCCCTGCTTCGTGCGCAGCAGTTCCTCGCCACAGAGCATGAAGGGCACACCCTGCGACGTCATGACTGCCGTCTGAGCCAGCAGGTCGAGACGTATGAGTGCATCTTCCGTCATATTGGGGATGCTCGCCCTCAGACGGTCGGTCAGGCACATATCGTCATGACACGACACATAGCTCATCATCTGTGTCGGTTCCAAAGCCCACGGCTCCTTGGCATAGTTCACTTTCGTCATGTCCACCTGTGGATGGGCGATTGCGCCGACAATGCCGAACTTCAGGCTCTCCTCGCAGTCAAGGGCACCGCCCAGCCAGCCGCACTTCGTGTCGTCACTGAAAGGTCCGCGCAGGGCATCGCGCAGCTCGTCAGAGAAAGCGGCAATACCCGGCATCTTTGGCACATTGGCCTTCACACCCAGCTGCTCCGTCGGCAGGCCACACGGTCCGGCGCTCCAGCCCTCGCCATAGATGAGGATTGAGGGGTCGAGTTTGTTCAGTTCCTCGCGGATGAGGTTCATCGTCTCTATGTCGTGGCATCCCATGAGGTCGAAGCGGAAGCCGTCAATACGGAACTCATTGTACCAGTATTTCACGCTCTCTATCATGAACCTGCGCATCATGGGCTTCTCCGAGGCCGTCTCGTTGCCGCAGCCCGAGCCGTTGGAGTATTCACTCCCCTCCCTCGCAGAGAGGGACTGGGTCTTCCTGTAATAGTAGTCGGGATATGTACGCTGGAAGTTGGAGTGGTCGATATCATAGGTATGGTTATAGACCACATCGAGGATGACGGCGATGCCAGCCTTGTGAAGGGCCTGCACCATCTGCTTGAACTCACGGATGCGACAATAGGGATCGTAGGGGTCGGTGGAATAGGAACCCTCCGGCACGTTGTAGTTCACGGGATCGTAGCCCCAGTTGTACTGCGGCTCGTTAAGGCGGGTCTCGTCGACGGAACCGTAGTCATAGCTCGGCAGTATGTGGACGGCATTGACACCCAGTGCTTTCAGGTGGTCAATGGCCCACGGCTCTGTCAGCGCCAGGAACTTGCCCGGATACTTGGCACCGGGACGGGCGATGGAGAAATCGCGGTGGTGCAGCTCATAGACCACAAGGTCGGCAGGCGACTTGATGACAGGATGCTGGTCGCAGCACCAGTCATCGGGCATGGCTTTCATCTCGTCGATGATAGCCCCTCGCTGTCCGTTCACACCGACAGCCTTGGCAAAGACACCCGGCGACTCGCCACGCCCCATGTCAAAGGTATAGAACCTGTTCATCAGGTTACCCTTGACGGTGGCTGTCCACAGTCCGTCAACATACTTCATCTTGACGGTCTTCAGAGCCTTGCCGCCTATTCCTTCTTTATATATACGCACGCACGGCGACTTGGCCTTGGCGGGAGCAAAGAGCTGGAAGGTCGTCTGGTGAGGCGTGTACTCCATCTCGTTAAAGTCAAAGTCCTGTGCCTGGGCGGGACGGACCGCAAGGGCGGAAAGAAGCCCTGCAATGATAAATGTCCTCATATTATTTAGCTATTAATGATACGGCAAAGCCACCACCGGGCGCTTCCTGCAGCTTCAGCACGTCGCCCTTCTTGACGGTGCGGCGGGTGATGGTATAAGCTTGGGGATTCTTCTCATAATGGGCATCCTTGGCATCGGCGTAGATGGTACAGTCATACTTGCGCCCCTTGTCGAGGAAATCGAGTTTCAGAGTCGTCTTATGGCCGTTCTCATCGCATTTTCCGCCAACGAACCAGTTGTCGGTGCCCTTGGCCTTGCGGGCAACAGTGATATAGTCGGCAGGCTCGGCCTCCAGATAGATGCTCTCGTCCCAGTCGCAGGCCACATCGCGTATGAACTGGAAGGCATCGTCAAACTGCTCGTAATGCTCTGGCAGGTCGGCGGCCATCTGCAAGGGGGAGTACATCGTGAGGTAGAGGGCCAGGGTGCCGGCCAGGGTGATGCGTGCCCATGATGTGTTGTCGCTCCAGGTGCTGAGCTTGGTCACGAAGATGCCTGGCGTATAGTCCATCGGACCGCCCTGCAGGCGTGTGAAGGGCAGGATGCAGGTGTGATCAGGGTTGCTGCCTCCGAAGGCCTCGTACTCCGTGCCTCGGGCCGACTCACCTCCCACCAGGTTGGGATAGGTACGACAGAGGCCCGTAGGACGGGTGGCCTCATGCGAGTTCACCATGATGTGGTGCTTGGCAGCCTCCTTGATGACATGGAGGTAGTGGTTGTTCATCGACTGTGAGTAGTGGTGGTCGCCACGGGGGATGATGTCTCCCACATAGCCCGTCTTCACGGCATCATAGCCATACTTGTTCATCAGCGCGAAAGCCTCCTGGAGGTGACGTTCATAGTTCTGCGTGCTGGAGCTCGTCTCATGATGCATCAGCAGCTTCACACCCTTCTGGCGGGCATAGTCGTTGAGCATCTTCAGGTCGAAGTCGGGGTACGGCGTGACAAAGTCGAAGACATCGCGCTTCCACATATTGGCCCAGTCCTCCCAGCCAACGTTCCAGCCCTCGACAAGCACCTCCTGCAGACCATTCTTGGCGGCGAAGTCTATATAGCGCTTCACCTTCTCGTTGTTGGCGGCATGGCGCCCGTTGGGCTTCACCTTCGTCCAGTCAATATTGTCGAGCTTGATGCTGGGGAACTCGTCGGTATAGTTCCACGACGACTTGCCGACAATCATTTCCCACCACACACCGCAGTACTTCGTGGGGTGAATCCAGCTCGTGTCCTCCAATTTGCAAGGCTCGTTGAGGTTCAGTATCAGATTCGACGACAGCATATCGCGGGCATCGTCGCTGACCATCACGGTGCGCCACGGTGTCTCACAGGGTGTCTGCATGGCACCCTTCAGTCCTGTGGCATCAGGGGTGAGATGACTGACAAAGGTCATCGGCGACGGCAGCGGATAGGGTGACGGCGCAGGGTTGGGGGTATAGAGGTTGCTGTTGCCAGAAAGCTTTGTCGTCAGTGCCTTCGTCTGGGCATCGACCAGCTCCAGGTGCATGGTGGCATAGTCCAGACAGGCAGCCTCATGGATATTGATGTACAGCCCATCGTCGGACTTCATCTGCAGGGCGGTCTGTACGCCAGTGGGCGAGAAGACAGCCACCGAGGAGTTTCCCCAGTTGACAGCCTCGTTGAAGCGGCTGCGAATTTCCGACAGGCGCGTCTGCTGTGTCATCTGCTCCTGGGTGTCATAGTCGCCGGGGAGCCACCAGGCGGTATGGTCGCCAGTCATGGCAAACTCCGTGCGTTCCTCTTTTATCAGGAAGTAGTTCAGCTCCTTCTGCTGGGGGAACTCATAGCGCAGGCCTATGCCGTCGTCATAGACACGGAA
>CAMYZO010000119.1 GCA_947303855.1 uncultured Prevotellaceae bacterium | reverse complement strand
GTATGGCGTTCTTCTTCAAACATCTTTCCCTCAGTGGCAAGATAGTGGGCTTTACGAGAGAGGAGAAGCTGGAAATTCCCGCTGAAGCTCTGCGCGAAGCATTAACGAATGCCCTTTGTCACAGGATGTTCCATAGTACGAGCAGTTCCGTAGGCATCGCCATCTATGATGATTGGGTAGAGATTGAGAATACGGGCCATTTGCCAGACGAATTGACTGTTGAGACCATCAAGCAATCTCATCATTCATATCCTCAGAATCCGATAATTGCTGACGTACTGTTTAAGACCACGTTCTTGGAAAATTGGGGCAGTGGCGTAGGTCGTATGGTAGATGCTTGTAAGAAAGCAAATCTTCCGGAACCAGAGTTCGATCAGAATGCAGCGTTCGTATGGGTCACGTTCAAACGTGCAACCATACAACCATACAACCATACAACCCCACAACCCCACAACCCCACAAGTTCACCCCTCAACCCCACAACCTCAAAGGATAATAATAGAACTCAAAAGCTAAAATTATTCTTCTCAATAATTGGAGAGAATGGAGCGAACCTTAAGATGTTAATGGAAGGTATGCACCTTAGGGACAGGAAGAGTTTTGTAAATAACTACATCAATCCCAATTTGTCAGAAGGATATATTGCAATGCTGTACCCAGAAGTTCCAAATCACCCAATGCAATCATACTATATGACTAAGAAAGGCAGAGAGTTATTGGAACAACTATAACAAGTGTTAATGAGCCGTATCTTGGTGCTTATGGCGATTTGTAAAGCTTTGTTGTAGATTTGAGTGGTGCAAGTGTGATGCGCTTCGTAAAAAATCCGCAAGCGACTGATATTCAGTTTCTTGCGGATTTCTCTTGGTGATCCGCTTGGGGCTCGAACCCAAGACCCCAACATTAAAAGTGTTGTGCTCTACCGACTGAGCTAGCGGATCTACCTTGGTGCTATCTTTACGAAAGCGGGTGCAAAATTACATATAAAAAATGAAACCGCCAAATTTTCAGCCGTTTTTTCTTTCTTTTTCTTCTTCAAGGGCTTTCTGGTAGCACTCGCGGCAGAGTGGTTCATACTCCTGAGTCTCGCCGAGCAACACGCGGCGGTCGTTGTCTACCAGACGGTGGCTGACGTAGGCCAGGTTGCCGCACTTGACGCAGATGGCGTGAACCTTGGTGACGTCGTCGGCAATGGCGCAGAGGGAGGGCATGGGACCGAAGGGCTGACCGCGGAAGTCCATGTCGAGGCCGGCAATGATGACACGCACACCGCGGTTGGCCAGTTCGTTGCAGACATCCACCAGGCCGTTGTCGAAGAACTGGGCTTCGTCGATGCCCACGACGTCGATGTCGCTGCTGAGCAGCAGGATGCTGGCCGACGAGTCGATGGGCGTGGAGAGGATGTGCTTCTGGTCGTGGCTGACGACATCCTCTTCAGAGTAGCGCACGTCGATGGCTGGCTTGAAGATTTCAACTTTCTGTTTGGCAAACTTTGCCCGGCGCAACCGCCGGATGAGCTCCTCGGTCTTGCCTGAGAACATAGAGCCGCAGATTACCTCGATGCGCCCCGGCCGATGGGCTTCTCCGTTAATATTAGTGTTCATATTGCCTGCAAAATTACAAATACGTTTTAAAAATTGCAAAGAAATGCCCACTTTTTTTGCGTTTCTTGATATTTTTACTACATTTGCCCGCTGTATGGGAATACTTTATATCGTTCCGACGCCTGTTGGCAACATGGAGGATATGACCTTGAGGGCCATCCGCATTTTAAAAGAGGTGGACCTGGTGCTGGCTGAGGATACCCGGACGTCGGGTGTCCTGTTGAAGCATTTCGACATCAGGAACCAGCTTTTGTCTCACCATAAGTTTAATGAGCACGGCACGTCGGCAGGCATTGTCAACCGCTTGCTGGCGGGTCAGAACGTGGCATTGATCAGCGATGCTGGCACGCCGGGTATCAGCGACCCGGGCTTCTTTCTGGTGCGTGAGGCGGTGAAGGCCGGCGTTGAGGTGCAGACGCTGCCTGGGGCTACGGCCTTCGTGCCGGCCTTGGTGAGCAGTGGCCTGCCTTGCGACCGTTTTGCCTTCGAGGGGTTCCTGCCCCAGAAGAAGGGCCGTCAGACGAAGATCCGGAGTCTGGCCACCGAGGAGCGCACCATGATATTCTACGAGTCGCCCTACCGGCTGGTGAAGACGCTGGAGCAGTTTGCCGAGGCTTACGGCGATGACCGTCAGGTAAGTGTCTGCCGCGAGATTTCCAAGGTTCACGAGGAGAGTGTGCGTGGTACGCTGGCCGAGGTGGTGGCCCATTTCAAGGCCCACGAGCCGAAGGGCGAGATTGTCATCGTCTTGGCAGGAAAGGGCAGTGGCGGGCACCCAGTAAAGCATGAAGATTAGAAAGCACTAAATATTTTAAGATTATGAAGAAATTAGCATTTTTTGCCGTTGCACTGCTGGCACTCGTCAGCTGTAACGAGGGTCAGCAGCAGACGAAGTCGGCTGAGGCCCAGCGTATTGACTCGCTGAACCAGGTGATTGCCCAGAAGGACAATGAGATTAACGACATGATGAGCACCTTCGGCGAGATTGAGGAGGGGTTCCGTGAGATTTCCGAGGCTCAGGACCGCGTGGCGCTGGCCAAGAGCGGTGAGGGTTCCAACTCAAAGGCGCGTATCCGTGAGAACATCCAGTTCATTCAGAACACCATGAAGCAGAACAAGGAGCTTATCAACAAGCTGAAGCAGCAGTTGCGCGAGAGCAGCGTCAAGGGCGATGCCCTGCGCAAGCTTGTCGACAGCATGCAGCAGCAGTTAGAGGAGAAGGAGCAGCAGATGCAGCAGTTGCGCGCCGAGCTGGACGAGAAGGAGATACACATCATGGAACTTGACGAGAAGGTGGCCAACCTGAACAGCGATGTGGCCCAGCTGACCAATGAGAACACCCAGCGTGCTGAGACCATCTCGACACAGGACAAGCAGTTGCATACCGCCTGGTTTGTCTTCGGTACGAAGAGTGAACTGAAGGAGCAGCAGATACTGGTTGACGGCAAGGTGCTGCAGTCGAGTTTTAACAAGGAGTACTTCACCAAGATTGACATTCGTGTAGACAAGGAAATTAAGCTCTACAGCAGTTCGGCAAAGATCCTGACCTCGCACCCGTCGAGTGCCTACACCCTGCAGCGCGATGCCAACAAGCAATATGTACTGCGCATTACCGACCCGCAGGCATTCTGGGCAACCAGCAAGTATCTGGTGGTGCTCGTCAAGTAAATGGGCAGCAACACCGTCCGGGGCCGAATAGGCTTGCTCTGCCTGTTGGCAGGTGCCATGCTGACAGTAGCCTGCACGAATGATGACACGGCCAGTGCCATTGTCCTGTCATCAGGCGGAACTGTTGAACTGCAAGCCGCAGCCGGTCAGCGGCAGACCATAGACTTTCAGGCCACAGCCAGCTGGACAGTTTCTTGTCCGGCTGGCTGGTTGTCTGTGTCGCCTAAGAGTGGCGAGGCGGGCAGCCATACCGTCACCCTGTCTACCACCTCCATCAATCGCACGAAAGCGAACCGTTCGGCGCAACTCACCCTCACCGCCGGTTCGTATCATAAATATGTCACTGTTGTACAGCGCGGCGATTATGCCATCTTCGACAGTACGACCTACCACATCGGACCGGAGGGTGGTGTGCTGACCTTAGGATTTGTTACCAATGTGGAGAACAAGGACCGGCTGAATGTGGCTTACATGAACCAGGACTGGATAGGGTGGGGCAATGCGTCGCGCCCTACCCGTACGGAATGGCGAGGCGAGGTGCAGGGTTTGGTTGTCCAGCCAAACACATCGGAGAGTGTGCGTACGGCCCCCTACGCCCTGATGCTCCAGGATGGCGCCGGCAAGTGGATGGCTATGGACACGGCCTGGGTCTACCAGTATGCCAACTATGACGGCTATCAGTCTGCCGACTACACTGCCGATGGCACCGTCACGGTGTTGCAGCAGGCTTCGAAGGGGCAGGGGGTGACCGTTATACTGATGGGCGACGGCTTTGCCGACCGTGACATTGCCAATGGTACCTACGCTGAGGTGATGAACCAGACCATGGAAAACCTCTTCACGGAGGAGCCCGTCAGGTCGCTGCGCGAGTATTTCACGGTGTATGCCGTGACGGCCGTCTCGGCCAACAGCCGTGTAGGCAGCAACTATAATACCGTGTTCAGTTGCGTGCCCAGTGTGGAGTCGACAGACATCGACTGTGACGAGGACGTAGTGTCCCGCTATGTTGAGAAGGTGCCCGGCGTCAACCTTACTCAGGCGTTGGCTGTTGTTATCCTGAACAGTCATGTGCACAACGGCGTCACCTATTTATATAATAATGCGCAAGGCAAGCCCGTGCAGTATGCTGTTGCCCTGTGCCCCATCATCGACCATCTTGAGAGCGAGGCTTTCCGTCAGGTGCTCACTCATGAGGCCATTGGCCACGGGCTGGCCAAGCTGGGCGACGAGTATGGTCATGCAGACAGTGGCGCAGCCCCGGACGAGACCCGTCAGGAGTTGCAGGAACTGCACAACTACGGATGGATGCAGAATGTTGACGTGACAGCCGATTCCGCTGCCGTCTGCTGGAGCCGCTTTATCGCTGACAGCCGGTTCCAGCCAGAGGCTATCGGCGTCTACGAAGGAGGCTATACTTATACTTCGGGCATCTACCGTCCTACGGTGGAGAGTATGATGAACAGTAACGAGAGTCCTTTCAATGCCCCGAGCCGCAAACTGATCTACGACAAGATTATGTTGCTGGGCGAGGGTAGGGAAGCCTCTACCCTCGACGAGTTTGCTGCCTTCGATGCCGGGCATAAACCACAGCAGTGGGACTATTCTGCTGCTACGCGCGGCCGACAGCAAGTTTCGCGTCGTCCAGCCCCGCCAGTACTGAGGCGGTTGACGCGTTTTTGACATTTTGAACACTATCATCTAAAAAACCCCTTTTTACCAGCAGTACGTTAACATTTTATGGTAAAAAGGGGCTTTTCTGTTAACGAAACGGCCAAAATTGTGTTTTTTTTATAAATTTATTCGTTTTTTAGAAACATAAGTAGTAACTTTGCGCCCAAAACGACTAATTTTAAACCAAAAAACGAGAGAGATTATGAAAAAAAGACTAACATTGTTTTTGGCAAGCCTTTTCCTCTTTATGGGAGAAGCTCTTGCACAGACACAGGTTAACGGTACGGTGCTCTCACAGGAGGACGGACAGCCCCTTATCGGTGCTGCCATTCGCATTGTGGGCAACAAAGTAGGTATGTTAACCGACGTAAACGGTCGTTTCTCGCTGACCATGCCTGCAGGCAAGACCCAGATCATCGTTTCGTATCTGGGTTATGAGTCGAAGACGGTGACAGCGAAAAACGGCATGCGAGTATTGTTGCAGCAAGACTCCAAGACCCTTGACGACGTGATTGTGGTGGGCTACGGTACACAGCGTCGCGAGGCTAAGACCGGTTCTATCACAACCGTTTCCGGTGGTGAGATTGCCGACATCCCCGCTACTTCGCTCGATAAGATGCTGGGCGGTAAGCTGGCTGGTGTGAGCATCACCCAGCAGAGCGGTCAGCCCGGTTCTTCGTCAAGCATCCGCATCCGCGGTACCAGCTCTATCAACGCCGGCAACAACCCGCTGTACGTGGTCGATGGTATACCCATCATGAGCGGCGGCGATGAGGAGATGGTTAACACCTCGAACCCTATTGCCACCATCAACCCTGACGATATCGAGTCAATCACCGTGCTGAAGGACGCTGCCGCTGCCTCTGTCTACGGTTCGCGTGCTGCTAACGGTGTCATCCTGATTACCACCAAGAGCGGTAAGGAGGGTAAGAGCCAGTTTACCGTACGTGCCAAGTATGGTATTTCCACATTGGCCAACGACAACGACTTCGGTGTGATGACCGGTCAGGAGCTGCTGCAGTATCAGCGCGACGCCGTCGTCAATGCCGGCAAGAACCCCGACGACCCCACCGCCGGTGCCAGCTACTATCGTCCCTACGAGCTGCTGACCCGTCCGCAGACCAACTGGATGGACCACTTCACCCGCACGGGTAAGACTCAAGAGTATGAAATCAACATGTCGGGCGGTACTGCCAAGACAAAGTACTACAACACCTTGTCGTATCACAAGACTCAGGGTATCTACTACGGTGTGGACTTCAACCGTATTCAGGGCCGCGTCAATGTCGACCATGAGATTAACTCGCGCCTGAAGACCGGCACCCGCATCAACCTGGGCTACACCAAGTCGAACGACGTGCCCATGCAGTCGCTCTACTATTCTAACCCTGCCTTCGCCGGCTTGACCATCCTGCCTTGGACACCTGCCTACGACGAGAAGGGTAACTTCAACTCTGCCATCCCCGAGAACTCTAACTCGAACCCCCGTTCAACGGCTGCCTACGACGAGCAGTGGCAGAAGACCTACTTCGTCAACGCTAACATGTATCTGGAGTGGAAGCCCATCAAGCAGTTGACGCTGAAGAGCACCAACGCTGCCGAGCTGAAGTTCATCCAGAGCCGCCGCTACTGGTCGCAGGAGGCCCACAACTATGCTACGGGCTATCCCGAACTGCAGATGATTGACAGCCAGCGCCGCAGTCTGACAACCTCGAACACCGCTACCTTTGAGGATTCTTATGCTGACAAGCACAATCTGCGCGTTCTGGTAGGTCAGGAGGCTAACCACTACCACTATCATACCACATGGAACATGGCCGACAACCTGAACCCCCAGATTCCCTATCTGGTGTCTGGTCAGTCAGCCAACTACCCTGTTGAGGACTACTACATGAACCGCACCCTGCTGTCTTGGTTCGGTATCCTCGACTATAACTTCGATTCACGCTACTATCTGCAGGGCTCTATCCGTACTGACGGCAGCTCGCGCTTCGGTGAGAACAAGCGCTGGGGTACCTTCTGGTCGGTAGGCCTGTCGTGGAATGCCCATAACGAGGCTTTCATGAAGAATGTGGAATGGGTTGACGTGGCTAAGCTGCGTCTGAGCTACGGTGTCAACGGTAACGACAATATTGACGACTACATGCAGTACGGTACCTATACGTCGAGCAACTACAACGGCGTGACCGGTCTGCGCACCTCAACGCCTGCGAACCCCGACCTGTCGTGGGAGAAGAACTATGCCTGGAACGTCGGTATCGACTTCCGCTTCCTGAAGCGCTTCTCAGGTAGCATCGACGTCTACTCACGTAAGACCACCGACATGCTGCTCGACAAGGCTCAGTCGTACACCTCTGGCTTCGGCTCTGCTACCGTCAACATCGGTTCGATGCGCAACACGGGTGTTGAGTTCCAGTTTGATGCCGAGATTATCAACAAGGGTGCCTGGAAGTGGAATGCCGGCTTCAACATTGCACACAACAAGACCAAGATCCTGGAACTGGCCGGCGACGAGTCGATGCCTTATTCTGAGGACTCGCGTCTGCGCCACATCGTGGGCGAGTCCATGTTCACCTTCTGGCTGAGAGACTATGCCGGCGTGAACCCCGTCAACGGTGAGGCTCTGTGGCGCACCGAGTCAGGCGAGCTGACCAACAACTATAACGATGCAGCCTACGTGATGAGCGGCAGTCCTGAGCCTAAGTACACGGGCGGTGTCAACACCACCGTCAGCTGGAAAGACCTGTCGCTGAGCGTTGTCGGCGAGTTCAAGGGCGGCAACAAGGTGCTGATTATCGAGAACCGCTACCTGACCTCTGACGGTAACCAGATGTCGATGAACCA
>CAMYZO010000118.1 GCA_947303855.1 uncultured Prevotellaceae bacterium | reverse complement strand
GAGCCGTGGTCGTGGATGGAGACGACGGGGTTCACGTCCTCCTCGCAGAGGGCGCGCACCAGGTTATAGGCACGCTTCTGCATCTCAGGGTTGGCACGCTGCACGGCGTTCAGTTCAATACCATTTGAATAGCGCCCCGTGTTAACGCTCGACACCGAACCGCCTCCGAGGCCGATGCGGTAGTTGTCGCCACCGACGACCACCACCTTGTTCCCCTTCTGCGGCTCTTTCTTCAGACAGTCGCGCTTCGTGCCGTAGCCCACGCCGCCAGCCAGCATAATCACCTTGTCGTAAGCATATTTTGTTGCCTGTGCAGCGGCGCCGCCGCTGCCCGCAGTGGCCATTGTTGCTTGTGCAGCGGCGCCGCCGCTGCCGGTGTCGCCGCCCTTCTCCTGGTGCTCGAATGTCAGCACCGAGCCGCAGATCAGCGGCTGTCCGAACTTGTTGCCGAAGTCCGAGGCACCGTTCGACGCCTTGATCAGAATCTGCTCCGGCGTCTGGTACAGCCATTCGCGGACGGGCAGGATGTCCTCCCAGTCACGGGCCGTCTGGTCGTCATCGGTCAGTCGCGGATAGGCCGTCATATAGACAGCCGTTCCGGCTATCGGCCACGAGCCGGTGCCACCGCCCATGCGGTCGCGGATTTCGCCGCCCGTACCCGTGGCAGCGCCGTTAAACGGCTCCACCGTCGTGGGGAAGTTGTGCGTCTCGGCCTTCAGCGAGATCACGCTCTCTATATCCTTCACGCGGAACCAGTCGCTCGTCGACTGGTCCTTCGGTGCAAACTGCTCCACCACCGGTCCCTGTGCAAAGGCCACGTTGTCTTTGTAGGCCGACAGTATCTTGTTCGGGTTCTCCTGCGTCGTCTTCTTGATCATCTGGAACAGGCTCGACTCCATCTCCTGGCCGTCAATGATAAACGTGCCGCCGAAAATCTTGTGGCGGCAGTGCTCCGAGTTAATCTGTGCAAAGCCGAAGATCTCCGAGTCTGTCAGCGGCCGCCCGTTCTGCTTCTCCAGTCCGTGCAGGTATTCTATCTCCTCGGGGCTCAGGGCCAGACCCTCCTGCTCGTTATACGCCTCCAGGTCCTCCACGTGCTTGATGGGCTCCGGCTTGATGTTAATGGTGAAGATGTCCTGGTCCAGACCGTCATACATGCGCTGCAGCATCTCGTCGTGCTCAGCGTCCTTGCTGTCCACGGCAAAATACTCCTCAATGCGCCTGATACCCTTCAGACCCATGTTCTGCGTAATCTCCACGGCGTTGGTCGACCACGGCGTTACCATCTCGCGGCGCGGACCTACGAAGAAGCCCTCTAACTGCTCGGCCTCCAGCTGCTCGGCATCGCCGTACAGCCAGCATAGTTCCTTCACTTCATCCTGTGTGAGCTGATGATCCACCTCAGTGGCAATCACGCTCTGTTGCGGTGTTTTGAAAAATCGAATCATCTCTGTCTTTTGTTATATTGTTGTTATTATTGAATTTTCGTCCAACCTCTCACCTCTCACCTCTTACCTCTCACCTCTTACCTCTCACCTCTCACCTCTTACCTCTCACCTCTCACCTCTTAATTCTTAACTCCTACCTCCTAACTCCTACCTCCTAACTCCTACCTCCTACCTCGAAAGTTTTTCAGCTGCCACGCCGCCACCAGCACCTTGTTACGCAGCCCCTCCTCCAGGGTCGGGTGCTTCTTCAGGAAGGCGTCCACCTCCCGTTCCGCCTCGCGGCTCTTGCGCCGTCCCAGCAGCGTTGTCAGCCAGTTGCCGGTAAAGAAGATGTCGCTCGTCTGCTGCAGGTAGTCCAGCGAGTTCAGGCTCGATGCTATATAGGCGTTGCTCCCCTGCTCACGGATGTCGGCACAGAGCAGGCTCAGGGCGTGCAGGGCCCACGGCTCGTGCTGGCGCGGCTTCGCCTTCAGCAGCGCGTTGTACAGGTTTCGCTGGGCAGTGCCGTCGGGGTTGCAGGCCCGTCCCACGAAGTCCAGCTCCTGTCTCAGCAGGTCCGTCTTCAGCCGCTGTCGCTGTCGGCTCAGTATCTCCTGCCACTGTCCCGGGTGGGTGATGGCCAGCCGGTAGGCCATCTCCATGTAGTCATGCTCGTCAAAGAGAGGGTCGCGCTGCTCGTTCCAGAGGGTGTATAGCTGTGCCAGCACCTCCGGCGACGTGGCGTTGGCGCCCAGTTTGCGTATCACCGCCTGTCGGCAGTCGGCGCTGCGGTTCTCTGTCAGCAGGTCCGTCATACACTGCTCCAGGGTGTTGCGCTCCGTGGGCTTGCTGTCGAAGGCTATCTTGAACATGTGGTCCACGGCGGTCTTGATGATCAGGGGGTTGCGCTCCTTCATCATCATGCGGTACAGTTCGCCGAAGTAGCTTGCCGGTATGCGCCCCATCAGGTAGTTGTCGTGCAGCGTCAGCAGCAGCGCATAGCGGTGCAGGTCGCCGCGGGTCACCATCAGCCTCAGGGGCAGCTTCTGCGTGTAGTCCTCGTCCAGGGTGAACCGTCCGTAGCCCCTGCCGTCGTAGTTCGGAATGATGCTGCTGGGCTGCCTGCCCAGGCTCACCGTCACCGTCGGCTCCTTCATGTCTATCGTCAGCGTGCGGCTGCGGTCCAGGTCGTATATCACCCTTATCTCAAACTTCTGCCGCCAGCACAGGCCGCGTCCGTAGGGGTCGGTCTGGCTTACGGTCAGCTGTCCGTTGCTGTAGCTGGTGTGTATGGTGGGCATGCCCTTCTCCTTCACCCATACGTTGCTGAACGCCCTGATGCCGGCCTCCGGGGCTACCTCCGCCAGCGTCTCTATCAGGTCGTCCCACGAGGCACTCTTGAAGTAGTAGCGGTGCAGGTAGCGCTGCAGACCTGCCTGCAGCTCCTTCGGCCCCATGATGTCCTCCAGGATGCGCATCATCACCGGCGCCTTGTCGTAGATGATGTCGTCATACAGCAGCGAGGCGTGGTTCAGGTTCTTCAGCGGCTGTGCTATGGCGTGCGTGCCCTCCGTGCGGTCAAAGGCCAGGGCCCGTGCCTGGTAGGTCTTCAGGAAGTTCAGGTCGTGGTCGCCCTTCGACAGCTGCCGTCGCGTTATCTTCGATGCCATGAAGTTGGCAAACACCTCCTTCGCCCAGACGTCCTCAAACCATTTCAGCGCCACCATGTCGCCAAACCACTGGTGGGCCGTCTCGTGGGCTATCAGCTCTATGCGGCTCAGCTCCTCCTCCTTCGATGGCTTCTTGCCTAAGAACAGGCGGCGGTCGCTCAGCTGTATCGCCCCCGGGTGCTCCATGCCCCCAAACTGGTAGCCCGGCAGTATCACCATGCCAAACTCCCCGAAGGGGTAGCTCAGTCCTGTGTAGTCTTCCATCCAGCGCAGCGACTGCCCAGCCTCGTCCAGAATCTCGGGCAGCTGCTTCACCTTCTCCGGGTCCTGCTCCAGGTGGAGCACGCGCATCCGCTGGTTGCCGCGCTCTGCCGTCAGCTCCTCGAAGCGGCCTGCCACAAACGAGTAGAGGTACGTTGGTATGGGGTTGTCGCCGTTGCTCACCATCGTCTTCCATCCCTCCGGCGTCGTCATCTGGGTGGTAAACGTCGCCCGCATGTCGGGCTGGTCAAAGCAGGGGAAGCACGAGCGGGCCTGGTCGGGCACGAAGAGGGTGTACAGGTAGTCGTCGTGCCGGTTCAGCGCCTTGTCCAGGCTCTCGAAGTTCATCACCACCCTGTTCGGCCCTATCTTCGTGTCTTTCATCTGGATGATGATGTGCTCGTTCTGCATCTTTGCCGTCCGCTTCTTGCCGTTCACGATGCACATGCCTGAGAAGCGTCCCTGGAAGTCGAGCACCACCTCCGTCTTGTTTTCAAGGAAGAAACTGATGGCCACGGTGCCTGTTACCGGCGTCTTCACCGTGGCGGGAATGTCAAACGTCAGGTCGTAGCTCACGTCTGCTATGCGCTGTGCCCGCTGCTCAGCCAGCTCTTTCGACACCCCCTTCTCATACACCTGGGCGCATGCGAATTGCCAGACGAGGCAGCACAGAAAAATCAGCAGTTTCTTCATTGTCCGAAATTTGCCTGCAAAGATACTAAAAAATGAGGGAAAGCCCAAATTTATCCACAAAAGTTTTGCAGTCTCACAGATTCTGTTTATCTTTGCCCCCACAAACCCATAACGAGCAACCCCATAATGACCGGAAAACGCCTCTGTGCCGTGGCACTCCTTATCCTTCTCACCGCCCTGCCCGCCGCCGCTCGCAGCGGGGCGGCTTTCGGCATCAGGGGTGGCGTCAATGTCACCGACCTCTCCTTCGACCGCAATATCCTCAGCAACGACAAGCGCTGCGGCTGGTTCATAGGCCCGTCGGTCAAGTTCACCACACCCATCCTCCCCCTCTGCTTCGATGTCGCCGGACTCTTCGAGCAGCGCGAGACCAGGCTCAACGGCACCGTCGTGCGCCAGAACTCGTTCATCGTCCCCGCCAACCTCCGCCTGGAGTTCGGCCTCGGCAGTACCCTCGGCCTCTACTTCGCCGCCGGACCACAGATAGGCATCAATGTCGGACAGGAGAAGTTCACCATCCCCGGCGACGACGGCTCCGACAACGCCTTCTGGCTCAAGCGCACCAGCTTCAGCGTCAACCTCGGTGCCGGCATCTTCCTCACCCGCCATCTTGAGGTGGGCCTCGCCTATAACATCGCCATGGGCCGCACCGGCGACATCACCTTCAAGAAAGCCTACTCTACGCTCACCAGCGGCGACACCTACTCCTCCGAGTCACAGGCCAAGACCTGGATGCTCTCCGCCGCCCTCTATTTCTGAAAACCTGTGAAAGACTCCATTCTTTAGGTTAAATAATTCCAAATAACACCCCCAAACCTTCCGTTTTGCCCGCCTTATCACTAAATTTGCAGCCGAAACAGAATCAACTAAAAAACAAAAACCCATGATGAAAAAGAATCTTTTCGTAATGATGGCCGCCGCCGGACTCCTGTTCGCCAGCTGCGCCAGCAAGAAGGATCTGGTCAACTGCCAGACCGAGAACAAGTCGCTCGCCGCCACCCTCCAGTCTACCAAGGAAGACCTGGCAGGCAAGAACGCCCGCATCACCAGCCTCGAAGAGCAGCTCGCTGCCCAGAAGCAGGCCCTCGCCGAGCAGAAGAAAGCCTACGAGGCCCTGCAGGGAGCCCTCGACAAGAGCCTCACCAACGCCTCGCAGAATAATATCTCCATTGAGAAGCTCGTCGACCAGATTAACGAGTCCAACCAGTACATCCGCCACCTCGTAGAGGTCAAGTCCAAGAGCGACTCCCTGAACCTCGTCCTCCAGAACAACCTCACCCGCTCCCTCTCCAAGGAAGAGCTCAAGGAGGTCGATGTCCAGGTGCTCAAGGGTGTTGTCTATATCTCCCTTGCCGACAACATGCTCTATAAGAGCGGCTCCTACGAGATTAACGACCGCGCTGCCGAAACCCTCTCCAAGATTGCCAAGATCATCAAGGACTACAAAGACTACGACGTCCTCATCGAGGGTAACACCGACGATGTGCCCATCTCGCGCGAAAACATCCGCAACAACTGGGACCTCTCCTGCCTCCGTGCCTCCAGCGTCGTCCAGGCCCTGCAGACCAAGTACGGTGTAGACCCCAAGCGCCTCACCGCCGGCGGACGTGGCGAGTATAACCCCATTGCCGACAATGGCACCGAGGTGGGCAAGCAGCGCAACCGCCGCACCCAGATTATCATCACCCCGAAGCTCGACGAGTTCATGGACCTCATCGGACAGGCTCCGACGGAGGACTAATTCCTGATACAGTCATACCAATACAGAAAAAGGCCGGAGTTTCTCGCTCCGGCCTTTTCTGTTGTTACCATAGCCCACCTCCGCCACGAGAGGCGGCGGTGCCGATGTCTCCCTCCTCTATCTTCTCAGGGCTGGCTTGCAGCATCGTGCCTTCCGGGTTAATACCCTGTAAGCCTGATCCGGCAAGTGGGGTTAAGGGTCTCAAATGCACAATCCTTGTCTGTGGGGCAGTATAGTTCTTTTCCATAGTCCGTGTACGATTATTTCAAGATCATTTTCTTCCCGTTGTAAATATATATTCCTTTAGTGACGGGCTTGCCACTGAGGCGTATGCCGCTGAGCGAATGCCAGTCGTCATCGTCAGGTGCCGCAGTCTCTGTTTCTGTGATGCCGCTCGTGCTATTGTCAATAAATATTCTGGCATTCTGCTGCTGGTTGGAGGGGATGGTGAAGAACGCACGCAAGCCCTTCATCTCGCGACTACTCCCACTTGGTTTCTTCAGTTTCCCGTCGGTGCTCAGGAAAACACCGTTTTCAGGCAGTACGTATGGGCTGTAGACTCCAACCATGCTGACGTCGCCATATGTAACGGTCTGGGCGGCGGTGGTCTCCAGGTTCACGACAGGGAATGTGGGGTTTTCCACGGTGGTGTTCAGCTTGATAAGGAACGGTGTGCCTGCGTTGATGCTGTTGGCACTCGTGAAGTTGATGATCCCGTCCGCGTAGCTGCTGAAGGTGCGCAACTGGATGTCCTGCCCTTCACCTAATGCCAGCGATAAGGTCGTCATGTCAACGTCGAAAGGCAGACAGAGCGTGTTCCATATACCGCCAGTCAGCGTGCGCGTCAGCGTGACATCGGCAACTTTTGCAGCGTCAACAGTGTTGGTGGCCGACTCGCTGAGCGACATCTGGTCGGCAATGGTTACGACGACATCGTCAATGGTTGCGTAGTTCCCTGTTTGTGATGAGGATTTGAACTCAAGGGTTGATGCCGTGCTGGCACCGTATAAATAACAGGTCTTTGTTTGGAATGTCGTGCTGTTTGCATCGACGGTTATCTTATTATTTTTTGCTATCTCCGTGGCATTGGCTTCCCTAATGTGTCCTTGCTGTTTCAGGGTGACGGTGAATTGGCTCGCTTTGTCTTTGGCCGATTGTGCATAGCAGAACGTTAAGATGGCATTGCGATTTTCGGGCAGTCCTGTAAAAGCGGGGGATTCAGCATAGCCGTAATACTTGAGGGTAGTATCGTAATTAAATGCTATGGCATATCCGGCATTAGCCCTATTTCTAAAGTCGCATCTGTATAGCGTCCATCCATTACATGATGTTGTTGTGATGTTAATACTCCCAAAAGATGAGAAGTCTTCGTTGATGACGTCTGTTGCTTGACCGGTACTAACCCATCCGCATAGCAGCAGAAGGAGCAGATGGCGTTTTGTTTTTGTTTTTGTTTTCATTTTCATACTATAGTTTTAAGTTGGTGTTGTTATAGACCATGTTTCTTTTCGATTTTCGAAAAGTTTGCTGCAAAAGTAATGATATTTTTTATAACGGCGAAGAATTTGTGTTTTTTTCTGCTAACCTTCTTCCGTGTTTAGTAGATAGAGTGTCTCCTTCTGTCTACTAAGAAAATGAAGCAAATGCCCTTATATTATAATATTAAAAGGTGTCCCCGTTTTTTGATTTGACAAATATCAAGAGGCGAAAAAAAAGTGCGGTTTTTACTAAAAAAAAGTGGGAAAAGTTTTGGTGGTAATGAAAAAAGTCGTACCTTTGCACCCGCTAAACGAGAAACAAACCTCGCAAGGCACAAAAGAAAGAGTTCTTTGAAAGATTTACATAAACAGACAAGTAGTACAAGAAGCGAGTACTTCCTTTGTGGAGTACTTGGGTAGAAAGTAACGAACTGTCAATTGATAGAGAAGGATAGTAGTCCTTGAGCACAGAGAATTTCCCTTAGTGGAAAAAAGATATTTTTACAATGAAGAGTTTGATCCTGGCTCAGGATGAACGCTAGCTACA
>CAMYZO010000117.1 GCA_947303855.1 uncultured Prevotellaceae bacterium | reverse complement strand
AACACTCAGTTTCTATAACAAAGTTTAACAGTGGTTTTTTATGCAACTGCAATGCAGGTTAAATTTTTGAAGATTTTTGTCCTTATATCTCCGCTTTTGGTGTTTTTTGTGGCATGACTGAGCAGTTACCTGCTGCTACAGTTTATACTTGTTTTGCTCACGACGGGCTTTGCGCGGTTCCTGCGTGAAGCCGTGGTGAGGAGTCTTGACGCCGCGATAGGCCTCCCATCGCTCCATGATCTTCTGTACGTAGTCAACGGTCTCAGAGCCACGCATATAGCCGTGCTTCACTATCGGGTCGTTGTAGTAGCTGGCCTCAGCCAACTTCAGCACATAGCCGGCAACGGCATGCCACTGGTGGGCATTGTGGCCGTCGCGCTGACAGAGAGCCATGGCATCGCGCACGTGATGGGCACCGCCGTTGTAGGCAGCCAGCACAAAACGGGTGCGCTCGCGGCGGTCGCTGATGTCGCTGAAAGTATGCTCCAGCTCGCCTAAGTAGCGGGCTGCCGCGGCAATGTTCTGCTCGGGATTGGTCATCTGGTCGCGGGGCAGCCCAAGGTGGTCGGCCGTCTGCGGCATAATCTGCATCAGGCCAATAGCACCGGCCCATGAGGTAGCCTGAGGATCAAAGGTCGATTCCTGATAGCACTGGGCTGCCATGAGCCGCCAGTCCCAGCGGATGGTACGGCTGTACTGCTGGAACAGTCCGTCGTAGCGTGAGATGATGCCCCCCTTGCGGTCGAGCATCGGCGAGAAGATGCGGCGCTTCACGCTACGGCTGCTCATCAGGTAGGCCTCCTGCTGGCGTACCTCCTCCAGCAGCGACGGCCTGTACCATTGCTGCAGCTCCTGTACCAGTTCCTCCTTGTCAGGACTGGCCACCAGACGGCCTACCTCCGTGGATGCCATGATGTCGGCCTCGCCGGCCTGCAGACGGTCGGCCATCTCGGCAGAGTCGCGGCACACCTCGACGCGAAGTCTGACACCCAGGCTGGCGGCAAACTTCTCGGCCAGCAGATACTGCGTGCCCAAGGAGCGACCGTGGTAGTCATAGTAGAACTCGGGGCCGCTGAGCGTCAGCAGTATCATCTCGCCGCTGGTCTGTATCTCGTCGAGGTCGAAACCGGCACCGGTGTCAATACTGTCGCCCACCTCGCCCCAGGGTGTCACCACCGGCTCCTGCGACTTACGGTCGGCGCAGGAGGCCAGAAGAAAGGCCAAAAACAGAATATATATACCTTTTATCTTCAATTTCTGCAAGTTTTGGGCGCAAAATTAACCATTTAATTGCACAATCGAAATATTTTCTGTAATTTTGCACCACTTTTTTAGAGATAATTAGTATTTTAAGTATGTTAAGAATTGCAGTACAGTCAAAAGGTCGGCTGTTTGACGACACCATGAACCTGCTCAGCGAGGCAGACATCAAGGTGAGCGCATCGAAGCGCACACTACTTGTACAATCCAGCAACTTCCCCCTTGAAGTGCTCTATCTGCGCGACGACGACATCCCCCAGAGCGTAGCCTCGGGCGTGGCCGACATCGGCGTGGTAGGCGAGAACGAATTTGTGGAACGGGGCGAGGATGCCGACGTCATCTCTCGTCTGGGCTTCTCCAAGTGCCGCCTGTCGCTGGCCATCCCCAAGGAAATCAAATATACGGGTGTAGAGTGGTTCAACGGCAAGAAGATTGCCACCTCCTACCCCGCCATTCTCCGCCAGTTCATGCAGCAGCATGGCATCAGCGCCGAGATACACGTCATCACGGGTTCCGTGGAAATAAGTCCGGGCATAGGCCTGGCCGACGGCATCTTCGACATCGTCAGCAGCGGCTCCACGCTGGTGAGCAACAACCTGCGCGAGGTGGAGGTGGTGATGCAGAGCGAGGCCCTGCTTATCGGCAACAAAGGCATGAGCCAGGAGAAGCGCGCCATTCTCGAAGAGATGCTCTTCCGCTTCAAGGCCGTGAAGGATGCCGAAGACAAGAAATATGTACGCATGAACGCCCCCAAGGCCCGCCTTGAAGAAATCATCAACGTGCTGCCCGGCCTGAAGAGTCCCACCATCATACCCCTTGCCGACGAAGAGTGGTGCTCCGTACACACCGTGCTCGACCAGAAGCGCTTCTGGGAAATCATAGGCAAACTGAAGGAGATGGGTGCCCAGGGCATTCTGGTTACACCTATTGAAAAGATGATTCTCTAACACCTGACCATGAACATCCTGAAATACCCAGCCCGCGAGGAGTGGGCACAGATAGTAGGACGTCCACACCTGGACACCACACAGTTGAACCAGACGGTGGCCGACGTACTGGCCGACGTGAAAGCACGGGGCGACGAGGCCGTGAAAGGCTACGAACTGAAGTTCGACCACATTGACCTCGACACACTCGCCGTCAGCGACGAGGAGAAGGCCGAGGCCGAGCGGCTGGTAAGTCCCGAACTGCGCCAGGCCATCGAACTGGCCCACGACAACATCCGCAAGTTCCATGAGTCGCAGCGTTTCCGCTCGAAGAAGGTGGAGACACAGCCCGGCGTTACCTGCTGGCAGAAGAGCATACCCATCGAGAAGGTGGGTCTCTACATCCCCGGTGGTACGGCCCCCTTGTTCTCTACCGTCCTCATGCTGGCCACACCCGCCAAGATTGCCGGGTGCAGGGAGATTGTGCTCTGCACACCGCCCGACCGTCAGGGACGCGTCAACCCCGCCATCCTCGTGGCAGCAGGCATCGCCGGCGTCAGCAGGGTGTTCAAGGCCGGAGGCGTGCAGGCCATAGGCGCCATGGCCTACGGCACAGAGACAGTACCTAAGGTCTACAAGATCTTCGGCCCCGGCAACCAGTATGTGATGGCCGCCAAGCAGCAGGTGAGCCTGGGCGACGTGGCCATCGACATGCCCGCAGGACCGTCAGAGGTATGCGTCATTGCCGACGAACTGTCTAATCCTGAGTTTGTGGCTGCCGACCTGTTGTCGCAGGCCGAGCATGGCATCGACTCACAGGTGCTGCTCATCACCACGTCGCACAAGATCATCGACGAGGTGCTGCAGCAGGTAGACCGCCAACTGGAGCGCCTGCCCCGTAAGGAGATTGCCCAGCGGGCCTTGGAGAACAGCCGCATCGTGCTGGTGCGCGACAAGCGCGAGGCCATCGACCTCTCCAATGCCTACGCGCCTGAGCATCTGGTCATCCAGACAGAGGACTACGAGCAACTGGCTGAGCGCGTCGTCAACGCCGGCAGCGTCTTCCTGGGGCGCTATGCCTGCGAGAGTGCCGGCGACTATGCCAGCGGCACCAACCACACCCTGCCCACTCACGGCTATGCCACCACCTATAGCGGCGTCAATCTTGACAGCTACTGCCGCAAGGTGACCTTCCAGCACCTCACGGCTGAGGGCATAGCCAGCATAGGCCATGCCGTGGAACTCATGGCTGAGGCCGAACAGCTGGATGCTCACAAGAACGCGATGACGGTAAGAATTAACAGCTTGAAGAAATGATGAAACCACTTGAAGAACTGACACGGCCCAACATCTGGTCGCTGGCACCATACAGCAGCGCCCGCAACGAATATGCCGGACGCGAGGCACGCGTGTTTCTCGATGCCAACGAGAATCCCTACAATACCCCCTACAACCGCTACCCCGACCCCCTTCAGCTACAACTGAAGGAGGCCATAGCGCGGGTGAAGGAGGTCAGCGTGGCAAACATCTTCCTGGGCAACGGCAGCGACGAGGCCATCGACCTGCCCTACCGCTGCTTCTGCCGCCCCGGCATTGACAACGTCGTGGCCATTGAGCCTACCTACGGTATGTATAAGGTGTGTGCCGACATCAACGACGTAGAGTACCGCCCCGTGCTGCTCGACGACGACTTCCAGATAACGGCCGACCGCCTGCTTGCCGCCTGCGACGACCACACGAAGCTCATCTGGATATGTTCGCCCAACAACCCCACCGGCAACTGCCTTTCACACCAGGAGATTGTACGCACCATCAGCAACTTCAGCGGCATCGTCATCGTCGACGAGGCCTATAGCGACTTCTCTAACCAGCCGACACTGCGCAGCGAACTGCAGAAATATCCTAACCTCATCGTGCTCAACACCCTGTCGAAGGCCTGGGGCTGCGCCGCCATCCGTCTGGGCATGGCCTTTGCGTCGGAAGAGATTATCGGACTGTTCAACAAGGTGAAATACCCCTACAACGTCAACCTGCTGACACAGCAGCAGGCCTTGGAGGCACTCAAAGACCCCTTCCTGGTAGACAAGTGGGTGCGCATGCTCAACCTGGAGCGCAGTCGCATGATCGATGCTTTCCGCCTGTTGCCATTCTGCCAGAAGGTGTACCCCACAGAGGCTAACTTCTTCCTGGCAAAGATGGACGATGCGCAGAAGACCTACGACTATCTCGTCGACCGCGGCATCATCGTGCGCAACCGCACGCGCGTACAGCTCTGTCTGAACTGCCTGCGCATCACCATAGGCACAAAAAATGAGAACAACGAACTCATCGCTGCTCTCAGGCAAATGCAGTCTTAGAACTAAAATTCCCCTCCTGAGCAGGAGGGGTTTTTGTTTTATTTGTCCTCCATCAGCGTCTGCGTCCGCACACGCGACAGCGTCTCGGGCGTCATCTGCAGGTAAGACGCAATATACACAAGCGGAGCCCGCAGCACCAGTTGCGGCGCCCGCTTTACCAGTTTCTGGTAGCGGTCAATGGCCGGCTCAAAGCGCAACATGTCGGCACGCACCTGACTCAGTATCAGGCTCTCCTCCAGTATCTTGCGGTATAGTATCTGGATGTTCACACTCTTCATGGCCACCGCCTCCAACTTGGCTTTAGGCAGGCAGTAGACGTAAGTGGGTTCCAGAGCCACTATCTGTAGCTTTGTAGGCTGCTCCTTGAACAGACTCTCAATACACATCACGATAGAGTTCTCCGTGGCCATGTATTCGGTCAGCTCCTTGCCGTTCTTATAGTAGAACTGACGCAGCAGTCCCTTTACTATCCAGTAAATATTCTCACAGACCTCACCCTCGATAAGGACTTTCTCGTTCTTGGCATACTTCTTGGCCACCAGAATGCTCTCCAGCATGTCCAGCTCGTCGTGAGTCATCGTACTGTACCGGCGGGCCAGTTCGCGGGCAACATCTCTCGGGGCAACGCTAATGGTTGGCATAGGCTATATTTATTTACGATTTACGATTTTCGATTTTCAATTTTCAATCTTCTAATCAAGTTTCAGCACGGCGAGGAAGGCTTTCTGCGGCACCTCCACATTGCCAATCTGCTTCATGCGTTTCTTACCGCGCTTCTGCTTCTCCAGCAGCTTGCGCTTACGGCTGACATCGCCGCCGTAGCACTTCGCCGTCACGTCCTTGCGCACCTGCTTCACCGTCTCGCGAGCAATGATCTTGGCTCCGATGGCTGCCTGGATGGCAATGTCAAACTGCTGGCGCGGTATCAGCTCCTTCAGCTTCTCGCACATGCGGCGGCCAAAGCTCATGGCGTTGTCCTGGTGTGTCAGCGTCGACAGGGCGTCCACGGGCTCACCGTTCAGCAGGATGTCGAGCTTCACCAGTTTCGATGGCCGGAAGGAGTCTATGTGATAGTCGAACGACGCATACCCCTTCGATATCGACTTCAGCTTGTCGTAGAAGTCAATCACTATCTCGCCCAGCGGCAGCATGAAGTGCAGCTCCACGCGGTTGCCGCTCACATACTGCTGGTCTATCAGTTCGCCGCGCTTGTCTAAACAGAGCGTCATGATGGGACCGATGTAGTCGGCCGCCGTAATGATAGAGGCCCTGATGTAGGGCTCCTCAATGTGGTCGATGAGCGTCTGGTCTGGCAGTCCTGAGGGGTTGTGTACCTCCTTCTCCTCGCCCTGCTTCGTGTAGCACATATAACTGACGTTAGGCACCGTCGTGATGACATCCATGTCAAACTCACGGTCCAGTCGCTCCTGGATAATCTCCATGTGCAGCAGACCCAGGAATCCGCAGCGGAAACCGAAGCCAAGCGCCACCGACGACTCCGGCGTAAAGGTCAGCGAGGCATCGTTCAGCTGAAGCTTCTCAAGCGAGGCGCGCAGGTTCTCATACTCCGTAGGGTCTATGGGGTAGACACCGGCAAACACCATGGGCTTCACCTCCTGGAAACCCTCGATGGCCTTCGTGCAGGGGTTGCTGACATGAGTGATGGTGTCGCCCACCTTCACCTCGCGCGAGTTCTTTATACCGCTTATAATATAGCCCACGTCACCCGTTTGCAGTTCCTGGCGCGGTATCATGTCCATCTTCAGCACGCCAATCTCGTCAGCATCATACTCCATGCCAGTGTTGAAGAACTTCACCAGGTCGCCCTTCTTCACCGAGCCGTTCACAATCTTGAAGTAGGCAATAATGCCACGGAAGGAGTTGAACACCGAGTCGAAAATCAGGGCCTGCAGCGGCGCATGGGGGTCGCCCTCGGGGTGAGGCACACGGTCGACGATGGCATCCAGGATCTCGCCCACGCCCTCGCCCGTCTTGCCTGAGGCACGGATAATATCCTGAGGGTCGCAGCCTATCAGGTCTACAATCTCGTCCTCCACCTCGTCGGGCATGGCACTCGGCATGTCAATCTTGTTGATAACGGGGATAATCTCCAGGTTATGGTCAATGGCCATGTAGAGGTTCGAGATGGTCTGTGCCTGCACGCCCTGCGTGGCATCCACCACCAGCAGCGCACCCTCGCAGGCCGCAATCGAGCGGCTCACCTCGTAGGAGAAGTCAACGTGTCCCGGCGTATCAATCAGGTTCAGTATATACTTCTCGCCGCCCCGCACGTACTCCATCTGTATGGCGTGACTCTTGATGGTGATACCGCGTTCACGCTCCAGGTCCATGTCGTCCAGCATCTGGCCTTCGGTCACCTGTATCGTGTTGGTGGCTTCCAGCAGACGGTCGGCAAGCGTGGACTTTCCGTGGTCAATATGGGCTATTATGCAGAAGTTCCTGATATGATTCATCTTTTTATGCGCATTTTGATTTGCAAAGTTACAACATTTTCTTCAATTTCCCGAATAAATTTTGTTTTTTTTTGTATTAATTCGCAAAATTATGGCTACCTTTGCAACCAAACAAATAATTCCAAATAATGTCTGACGTGATATATCTGGTAAACGAGATTTTCTATTCCCTCCAGGGCGAAGGCCGCCACACAGGGCGTGCTGCCGTGTTCATACGGTTCAGCGGGTGCAATTTGAACTGCCCCTTCTGCGATACCGACTTCAAAGCCTATAGGCCGATGACTGCCGCCGACATCGTCAATGCCATCAGCCAGTGGCGCGATTGCGGCTTCGTGGTGCTGACGGGCGGGGAACCGTCCTTGCTGGCGGACGATGCCCTTGTAGAGGCGCTGCATCTGGCTGGTTTTTATGTAGCAGTAGAAACCAACGGGACGCACCCGCTTCCAGTATCTGTCGATTGGGTTACCTGGTCGCCAAAAGACCTGTTTGCCGAGCATGTGCCGCCGCTCGCGCTGAAGAAGATTGACGAGATAAAGGTGGTCTTCGACGGCAATCACCATCCGGAGTGCTATAGCGCCATATCATCTGACGCCTACCTGTGTCTGCAACCCTGCGATACCGGCGACGATGAGCGCAATCGGCTCATTACCAGCCAGTGTGTGGCGTATATTCTGCAGCACCCCCACTGGCACCTCTCCTTGCAGACTCACAAGCTGATTAATATCCGATGAAGACATTGATCTTTTACGAAAGTGCGGCGCACCCGGATTTTTCCGTGGCAGCCCCTCCGCTCATCCATAGCCACACATAGAACAGGGAAGACCACTGCACTTATCCAAAGATTTTG
>CAMYZO010000116.1 GCA_947303855.1 uncultured Prevotellaceae bacterium | reverse complement strand
TCAAGCCCGATGCTGACGTGGAGGGCGGACAGACCGACGCTGCCGGCTACGAGGGTATTTTCAAGCAGATGCGTGAGGAGTTCGGCTTCAAGTATGTCGTCTCTACGCTGCGTGAGTCGTTCAGCGCAACCTTCAACGGCTGGAAGGCCCTCATCTATGATGGTAAGGAGTTCTATCAGTCAAAGCGTTATGAGATTAATCCAATCATCGACCGCGTGGGTGGTGGTGACTCGTTCTCAGGTGGCCTGATCCACGGTCTGCTGACGAAACCCACGCAGGGCGAGGCCCTGGAGTTTGCCGTGGCTGCCTCGGCTCTGAAGCACACCATCAACGGTGACTTCAACCTGGTGAGTGTTGACGAAGTAGAATCACTGGCCGGTGGTAATGCCAACGGTCGCGTACAGCGCTAAACGACCATAGATGTAATAAACGACAACTAAGACAACTGAGACAATTTTTTTAGAATAAAACGACAACTAAGACAACTGAGACAACCGTTTTTAGAATACTCACTGAAAAAATGTTGTTATAGTTGTCATAGTTGTCGTCAAATACCAAAAAGGAAATGGCAAAGTTTGATAAGTTTCAGGTGATGGCAAAGATTGCCGAGGCACCTATGGTTCCTGTTTTCTATCACAAGGATGTGGAAGTTTGTAAGAACGTGATCAAGGCCTGCTACGAGGGCGGCGTTCGTGCTTTCGAGTTCACCAACCGCGGCGACTTCGCTCACGAGGTGTTCGGCGAACTGTCCAAGTGGGTTAATACAGAGTGCCCTGAGCTGGCTCTCGGTATCGGTTCTGTCGTGGATGCTCCTACCGCATCGCTGTACATCCAGTTGGGTGCCAACTTCGTGGTGGGTCCGCTGTTCAACCCCGACATCGCCATCGTGTGCAACCGCCGTTGCGTGACCTACTGCCCGGGCTGTCTCACACCGTCAGAGATTGGCAAGGCCCAGGAGGTGGGATGCGACTTCACCAAGGTGTTCCCCGGCGACGTGGTTGGTCCGAACCTCATCAAGGGTCTGATGGCTCCCATGCCTTGGTCTAAGATTATGGTGACCGGTGGCGTGGCTCCCGAGGAGGAGAACCTCACCAAGTGGTTCAAGGCCGGCGTGTTCTGCGTGGGCATGGGCTCGAAGCTGTTCCCCTCGGACAAGGTGAAGGCCGGCGACTGGCAGTATGTCACCGACAAGTGCAAGGAGGCACTCGGTTACTGTGCTAAGGCTCGCGCTTAAGCTATTCGTTTTATCACTTGTTATTTCAGCTTGTTCACCCTCTGATAGGCAGCAGGTGGACAAGCTGAATTCTCTTTCATACGCCTATCATTACAGACAGCTCGACTCCGTCAGGTTCTACTGCAGTCAACACGATGCCGGCGCTGAGGGCCTGAACAACGAGGCCTTCTACCGACTGGCGAAGATGCAGTATAGAGAGGCTGCCGAGTGTCTGAACAGCATACCTGCCATGACCGACAACCAGCTGGAACTGCTCGTGTGCTACGTCCAGCAGATGCGACTGTGCCAGCGGCAGTCGCGCAACAAAGACTTCTATGATTACCGCGAACTTGCGCTGAATGCCCTGAAACGCATCAACGAGGAACGCAGCGAGCTGTCGGAACGCCAGCAGCAGCGACTGCTCTATGCAGAGACGGAGCTGGCCATCGTGGCTTCCACCTATTTCTATTATATAGGACTGGAGCAACAGTCCATACAGGAACTCATGGCCATCAAGCCCGACGAGGTGAAACGCGACACCGCACAGTTCCTGAACTATCTCTACAATGTGGGAGCCGGTGGTATCTTGACACAAGGCTCGGCCACGGACATCTTCCAGCAGGAGATGGACTACTTGATGCGCTGTTTCCAGATAGCCCAGCGCGGTGGCTACCCCTATTTTGTTGCCAATGCCTTGGAAGGTATTGCCGAGCACCTCATTGCCAGGCCTGACCATGTCCAGCTGTCGCTACAGATGGTCAATCCCTATGAGCTTGACGACGACCAGCTGGCCGTGTGGCTGGCAGAGGAGTCGCTACAGCTGTTCCAGGACTATGGGGATGTCTACCAGACGGCAGGAGCCTACCGCACGCTGGCATCCTGTTACAGGGCCTTGGGCGACCATGAGGCAGCCCTTGAGAACCTGCACCAGGCACTGGCCGACACGACCATCATGCAGGCTCCCGACCTTGTTGCCAGTATCTATGAACAGCTGAGTGTGGCTTACGCTGCCGTCAACGACAAGCAGCATAGCGATGAGTATCGCAATATGTACCTGGACCTGCAGGAGCAGACCCGTCAGGACCGGCAGCTGGAGGCGCGTGCCGAGCAGTTGGACCATACCGTCAGGCAGCTGGACTGGATCCTTGCAGCTACGGCTGTTGCCATCTTGCTCCTGATATTCCTGTTGCTGCTTTTCCGTTATCTGCGTCTGCGTCAGTCGTCGGACAATCCGTTGGTGGAGGAAATCAGCGAGCGGCGCGAACAGCTGGCTGTCAGTAGACTGCATATTGAGGAGGGAGAGCGACGTCACCTGGAGCAGCGTAGCAAGATATCGCTCGTCAACAGTCTGTTGCCTCTCATTGACCGGATGGTCTACACCATCCGCAGGAATGGCGATAAGGCGTATGTCTGTGAGCTTGTGGACAAGATCAACACGGACAACCAGTTGCTGACGGAGTGGATACAGTTGAGACAGGGCCAGCTGAGCCTGCACATAGAAAGTTTCCCGCTGGCACCGCTGTTCGAGATGATTGCCCGCAGCAAGAAGAGTTTCATGATGAAGGGCATCGACCTGGAGGTGGAGCCGGCGGACGCTGTCGTGAAGGCTGACCGCATACTGACGCTCTTCATGCTGAACACCCTGGCCGACAATGCCCGGAAGTTCACGCCGGAGGGAGGACGGGTTGAGGTGACCGCCCATGAGACTGACAGCTATGTGGAGATTGCCGTGACTGACACCGGCATAGGGATGGATGAGGAGCAGCAGGCCACTGTCTTTAACCACCAGTTGACAACCCACGGCTTCGGACTCCTGAACTGCAAGGGAATCATTGAGAAATACCGGAAGATGAGCCAGCTCTTCAGTGTCTGTACTCTTCAGGTGGAGAGTGAGAAGGGTAGGGGAAGCCGCTTCTTCTTCCGACTGCCGGTAGGGAAAAAGATGATGGCCGTGGGGTGGTGGATAGCCACTCTCGCGGGACTGCTGACAGGGGGGACGATGCCCCTGAAGGCGGCCGACGGACAGCGCCTGGCAGCGCTGGCACAGGCCGCCGTCTATGCCGACTCTGCCTATTTCTCGAATATCAACGGCACATACGAGCGGACGCTCCTCTTTGCCGACTCCTGCCGGCGCTGTCTGAACGAGCATTACCTGCAGCAGCGCCCTGCGGGAGAGGCACTGCTGATGCGGGTGGGGGACACCTCGCTGACACCGCCTGAGATTCTGTGGTGGCGCGACTCTGTCAGCACCAACTACAACATCATTCTCGACATACGCAACGAGAGTGCCGTGGCTGCACTGGCCTTACATGAGTGGGCACTCTATCAGTATAACAACCGTATCTACACACAGCTGTTCAAGGAGCTGTCGGCCGATGCTTCACTGGCCGACTACTGCAGGACGATGCAGCAGACAAGGGATAACCGTACCATAGCCGTGGTACTACTGCTGCTGGCACTGCTCGCCATCCTGCCTGCCTGGTATTTCTTCTATCTACGTCCGCGGCTTGCCGCCCGTTTCAAGGCTGAGCAGCTGAGCCGTGATGACCTGGAACTGCTTGAGGACGAGCAGCGGAGGGCTGAAACGGAACTGAGCAACCTCCATGTGTCGAACGCCGTGCTCGACAACTGTCTCTCGACGCTCAAGCATGAGACCATGTACTACCCGTCGCGCATACGCCAGCTTATAGAGAAGGGGGATATGGAGTCGGCCAGAGAGGTCGTTGACTACTACAGTGAACTCTATCACCTGCTGAGCCTGCAGGCTGTGTCGCAGGTGGAACGTGTGAAACTGCACCTGCGTCCTTTGGACCATGAGATCCTGGGGGATGAGGTGCTCATTCGCTATCTCTTTGATATCCTCAAGCGGATGTATGGCTTGAAGCCCTCTGACTTCACCTTCCGTCGGCGCGATGAGCAATACGTGGAGATCCATGGTTCCGCTACGTCATCGAACACGCAGCGCCCATCGACGGTCAGTCCAGACATCGACCGTCTGCTCTGCCGGCAGATCGTGCGCGACCATGGTGAGGCCACCAATCGGCGTGCCTGCAGTATTCGTGAGGAAAATAACGATAACGTTACACATATTATTATATTATTACCTGCTTATGGAAAACTTCAAAGTAATCATAGTTGAGGATGTGCCCCTGGAAATGAAGGGTACGCTGGGTATCATCCGCGCAGATATCCCCGAGGCAGAGGTGATAGGCACCGCCGCCAACGAGGCGGAGTACTGGAAAGTGCTGAAACAGCAACTGCCTGACCTTGTGCTGCTCGACCTGGGACTGGGAGGCTCTACTACCGTCGGCGTTGAGCTGTGCCGGTCAACGAAGGAGATGCATCCGAAGGTCAAGGTGCTGATTTTTACTGGTGAGATTCTCAATGAGAAGCTGTGGGTAGACGTGCTGGATGCCGGTGCCGACGGTATTATCCTGAAGACCGGCGAGCTGCTGACACGCCACGATGTGCAGGCGGTGATGGACGGCAAGCAGCTGGTGTTCAACGAACCTATACTCCGCAAAATCGTGGAGCGCTTCAAGCGTGCCGTAGGAGCACAGCTGGCCAAGCAGGAGGCACTCATCAACTATGAGATTGACGAATACGATGAGCGCTTCCTCCGTCATCTGGCCTTGGGCTTTACCAAGGAGCAGATTACGGGACTGCGAGGGATGCCCTTCGGTGTGAAGAGCCTCGAGAAACGTCAGGCCGAGCTGATGAAGAAGCTGTTCCCTGAGGGAACGACGGGCGTCAATGCCACGCGGCTTGTGGTGCGTGCCTTGGAGCTTCAGATATTGGATATCGACAACCTGGAGGCTGATGAGAATTAAGCAGGCGGTGTGGAAGCTCACCATTGTGATGGCGCTGACAGAAGTACTGCTGGTGTTTACGTCGTGGCTCCTGTCAGCCATGATGATACCTGGAGTGCGTCCTATTCTCTCTACGGAGGGCATCAGATGGTTCTTCGGCAATTTCACGACCATGATGGCTACGCCTGTTCTCGTGAGCCTGATGCTCGTGGCCATGGCTCTGGGAAGCCTGTGGCGTAGCGGACTGTGGCAACGGCCTCAGACCTATAGGGATCGTACCGCACGCCGTACAGTGCTCATCCTGTTGGTGGTCTATGTGGCCGTGGTCTTGTCGCTGTCTGTCATCCCCCATGCCGTGCTGCTCTCGGCCACTGGCCGTCTCTTACCGTCGCCTTTCAGCAGGGCACTGCTGCCTGTCATGGCCTTTGGCCTGTTGCTGCTGTCGTCTGTCTATGGCCTGTTGTCGGGACGTCTCACGTCGCTGTCCTCGGTCTGTTCTTCTATGTCGTATGGCATTGAAACATGCAGCCCTCTGTTCGTGCTCTACGTTTTCTCCGTACAGCTCTACGAATCCATCCGCTTTGTTTTCCTTTAAATAAAACCAAACATAATTCTATTCCTATGAAGAAAATTGCAAAAACGTTCATGATGATTGGAATGACCACGGCGATGATGTCGTCCTTCAGTGCCTGTCAGCAGGCCCAGCGTGTGAACCCTCTGCTTGAGGAGAGTGCCTTGCCCTTTGGCGCACCCGACTTCAGTCAGATTGAGTATGCTGACTATCTGCCTGCCATGGAGGCTGCTATGGCGCAGCAGCGTGAGAATATCCAGAAGATAGTGGATAATCCGGACTCGGCCACCTTCGAGAATACCATCCTGCCCTTTGAGGATAGTGGACGGATGTTAGACCGCGTGGCCCGTGTGTTCTTTGCCTTGGTGGATGCCGACAAGACGCCGGAGATAGCTGAAACGGAAAAGAAGGTGCAACCCATGATGACTGCCCTTGAGAATGAGATCATGTTCAACAAGCCGCTCTTCGAGCGTATTCGTCAGGTGTACGACAACGAGCATGACCAGTTGAAGGGGGAAGACCAGAAGCTGCTGGAGGAAATCTATAAGGACTTCGTGCGCAAGGGGGCGTTGCTGCCCGACGACAAGATGGAGCGCATGAAGCAAATCAACCTGCGTATCTCAGACCTGCAGCAGCAGTGGGGCGACCTCTTGCCCGATGCCACCAACAATGCCGTGGTGTGGGTTGACAGCAAGGACCAGCTGGCCGGACTCAGCGAGGCTGACATAGCCCAGTGTGAGAAGGATGCCCAGAATAGGGGAGGGAAGGCACCGTATGCCATTGTCATTATCAATACCACCCAGCAGCCGCTGCTGGCCAGTCTCGATAACCGCGAGTTGCGCAAGAAGGTGTATGAGGCCTCCATCCACCGTGCCGACGGCACGAACGAGAAGTTCAATACCTTTGCCATCGTCTGTGAGATTGCCAAGTTGCGGGCTGAGCAGGCCGAGCTGATGGGCTATCCCAACTACGCCTCCTACTCTCTGGAGAAGACGATGGCCAAGACCCCGGAGAATGTCTACAGCTTCCTCAAGAGTCTCATCAGCCAGTATTCGCCGAAGGCCGATGCCGAGATGAAGGCCATTGAGGACTTTGCCCGTCAGACGGAAGGTGCTGACTTCACGCTCGAGCCCTACGACCGTTTCTACTATTCGGCCAAGATGAAGAAGCAGCTGCTGGATGTCTCTGACGACGAGGTGAAACCCTATTTCAATGTTGACAGCGTGCTTATCAACGGCGTGTTCTATGCCGCCAACCGCGTCTATGGCCTGACGTTCAAGGAGCGTGACGACATACCCACCTATCATCCTGACATGCATGCCTATGAGGTGATTGACAAGGACGGCAAAACCAAGGCGCTGTTCTATTGTGACTATTTCCGCCGTCCTACAAAGCGCGGAGGTGCCTGGATGGACGGCTTTGCCAAGCAGAGCCGCCAGTGGAACCAGCTGCCCGTCATCTTCAATGTATGCAACAACGCCAAGGCTCCTGAGGGCAAGCCCTCACTGCTGACGTGGGATGAGGTGACGACGATGTTCCATGAGTTTGGCCATGCCCTGCACGGCATCCTCTCCGACTGTCAGTACAACCGCCTGAGCGGTACGTCTGTGGCCCGCGACTTCGTGGAGATGCCTTCGCAGTTCAATGAGTCGTTTGCCTCCATTCCTGAGGTGTTCGACCACTTTGCACGTCATTGTGAGACAGGAGAGCCGATGCCGGCAGACCTGAAGGAGCGTATGCTCAAGAGCATCACCTTCCAGACCGCATACGCCTTGGGCGAGAACCTGGCAGCTACCTGTCTCGACCTGGCCTGGCACATGCTGCCTTCGACAGCCATACCCACGCCGGAACAAGCCAGTGGCTTTGAGACGGAGGCCCTGAAGCAGATGGGGCTGCTCAACCGCCAGATTCCGCCTCGTTACAGCACCAGCTATTTCAACCATGTGTGGGGAGGCGGCTATGCCGCAGGCTACTACAGCTATCTGTGGACAGAGGTGCTGGCAGTGAACATTGCCGACGTCTTTGCACAGCGTGGAGCCTTGAAGCCGGAGACCGGGCAGGATATGCGAGACAAGATCCTTAGCCGTGGCAACACAGGCGATCTGATGCAGATGTTCAGTGATTTCACCGGCATGGAGAAACCTGATGCTTCGGGGCTGTTAAGGGCCAGGGGACTGTAATACTTTTGTGACGGGGATGTTCGCTTGAGCATCCCCGTTTTTGTTAATCTAAAATTAGTATTGCAAAAAAATGAATTTTTCTTTGGTGGTTCGGAAAAAATGCTGTACCTTTGTAGACCATGAAAGAAAATTTCTAACAAACGTTAATCGTAAATAAAATCAACTTATGAGTCAAAAGAGAGTTTACCTCTTCGGCAACGGTAAGGCCGAAGGTAATGCAAA
>CAMYZO010000115.1 GCA_947303855.1 uncultured Prevotellaceae bacterium | reverse complement strand
GAGGAGTGCAACCTGGCCGTCGACCATAACATGCTGCTCATGTCGCTCATGAAGAAGGTGGCACGCAACCACGGTTTCCGCGTGCTGCTCCACGAAAAGCCCTTCGACGGCATCAACGGCAGCGGCAAGCACAACAACTGGAGCCTTACTGCCGAGCGTGCTGCCACCACGCAGCAAGGCGAGCGCAGCGTGCTGCTGCATGCCCCAGGGAAGACACCTGAGGAGAACCTGCGCTTCGTTACCTTCATCGTTGAGACGCTGATGGCCGTCTACCGCCACAACGGCCTGCTGAAGGCCAGCATCATGAGTGCCACCAACGCCCACCGTCTAGGTGGCAACGAGGCACCGCCAGCCATCATCAGCTCGTTCCTGGGAACACAACTCACAGAACTGCTCGACCACATTGAGCAGTCGGCAAAGAACGAACTGTTCAATCTCAAAGGCAAACAGGGCATGGAGATTGACATCCCGCAGATTCCAGACCTCATCATCGACAATACCGACCGCAACCGCACCAGCCCCTTTGCCTTCACCGGCAACCGCTTCGAGTTCCGCGCCCCTGGCAGCAGCGTCAACTGCGCCTCGGCCATGATAGCGCTGAACGCAGCCATGGCCGAAGCCCTGAACAGCTTCAAGGAGCGCGTCGACACCCGCATAGCCGCCGGCGAAAACAAGATTAGCGCCATCCTCGAAGTACTGAAGGACGATATCAAGACCTGCAAGCCCGTCCGCTTCGATGGCAACGGATATTCCGACGAATGGGTGAAGGAGGCAGAACGCCGCGGCCTGGATGTTGAACGGTCATGCCCCGTTGTCTTCGAGCATTACCTTGACGATTCAAGCATCAAGATGTTTGAATCGACGAAGGTCATGAACCGCAAGGAGCTGCAGGCACGCAACGAGGTGAAATGGGAGATGTATGTCAAGACCGTGCAGATAGAGGCCCGTGTGCTGGGCGACCTGTCGATGAACCACATCATCCCCGTCTCCACCCACTACCAGAGCCAGCTCATCAAGAACGTGCAGGGCATGAACGATGTCTTCAGTGCCGAGCGTGCCCAACGGCTGTCGTCGCGCAACATGAAGCTCATTGAGGAGATTGCCGAGCGTACGGAACGCATAGAACAGCTTGTGGAGGAGCTCACTGAAGCCCGCCGCACCGCCAACCGCATCCAGGACATCCATGAGCGCGCCATACAGTACCACGACACCGTCTGCCCGAAGATGGAGGCCATACGCTATGAGACCGACAAACTGGAGATGATTGTAGAGGACGGGCTGTGGACGCTGCCCAAGTACCGCGAACTGCTGTTCATCAGATAAGAGACACCACACTATTAATGCCACTGTTGCCACCGTCAACAACATGTCTGATTATCAGCATGTTAGGCGGTGGCAACAGTGGTGATATGGGTGACATCATGGCAACGGCACCACCCAGTACTGCGTACCCGTTTTCGTGCGACGCCGCTGCAGGCCGTCCATATTGGCCAGCACGCGCCCGAAGGAGCGAAGGCCGCCAGCCGCCAGACCGGCTCCCGCCCGACGGCGCAGGCGGTCGTAGATGGCTGCCGCCGACAGCCAGCAGGCCTCCAGGGCATCGGCACCGGCCACGGTGAAGCACTCGTGGAAGTACTGCTCGGCAGGCCGAGCCACTGGGCCACCATATAGAGAAACCACTTGCGGAACCACTGCTCCCACTGGTGTACGTCGCAGGGCACCGTGCGTGCCAGCCGTCCTATGTGGTCGGTCTGCCCGTCCCAGCTGCGGCGTGCCTGACTGAGGAAATGGCTCACGGGGTTGAAGGCCGGTATGAGGTTTGACAGCACATAGCGGCGCACGTCCTTATCCCAGGCATCCAGCCCCGACAGCCGCGCCACCATCGTCAGGCTGTTCACCACACGGTCGTCGACGGGCAGCCACCCGCCATTGGTCATGCAGCGCGGCTGATACTCGGTATAGCCCATGACGGTGTTGTAGCGGAAGGTGTAGCGCGAGGTCAGCAGACGGATGAGCAGAATGGTCTCACGCCCCTGACTGCTGCTGGTCAGCGGCACGGCATCGAGGTTGACGGCGGGCGACGCGTCAACGGGCATGTCGATGGTCATGCGAGCCGACGGCTCGGCATGACTGACGGCCTTGCCCAGGGCACGGCTGTAGGCTGGCACGGCCTCCTCGTAAGCGGCAGCAGCTACGCTGTCGGCCAGCTGCGTGGTGTCGGCAGGTGCCACTCCCCCACTCCCCTGCCCTCCGGTGCTGTCGGCATGGAGGGCATAACGCACAAACAGCGCCACGCCGTTGCCGTCGGCAGTGGTCATGGCGGCCAGCGTTGACGGCAGGGTGACGGCCAGTTCCTTCAGGCGCTCGCGCTCCTCGGCTGTAGTCACACCGCCGATGGTGAGCACCACGATGCCGTTCCACTGGCGCAGGGTGGGCACGCCGTCGCCACCGCGCCGCATCTCGGCACCGGGGCATACCTGCCACCGGCCACTGGCGGCTTTTTGTTGGTTATTGACTGTTGTCTTCATACTGGCAAAAAACTGCACGGCCTCTCTGGTGCTGACACGCTGACGGCCAGTCTTGTCGGTTCTGATCAGTGTAAATTTCATATCGTTTGCTGTTTATTTAAAATTCTAATTCCGCATGTTCTCATGGCATGCTCTGTAACTGGTTCACCTCTCCTTAGAAAGGAGCACCGCTGTCGCATCCCCCTCCTTAGAAAGGAGGGGAGTTGATGTGATTGTTAAATGCTTGATATTATCTGTGTGGTGATAAGTTCCAAACCCCATCATTGCCTTGTTCAGACCCCCTCTCGCTCGACCTCTGGTCGCTTCGCTCGCGAAGAACTCCCCCTCGCTCGGCCGAAGGACGCTTGCAAGGCAAGAACTTAGGGGGAGAACTATTAATTTCCCCTCCTAAGTTAGGAGGGGCCAGGGGTGGTCTGAACAACAGCACTTGAATTAGGAACTTATAACCATACGGAATTAATATTTGCATTCCCTTCACGGGGACAATAGTCCCCGCCAGTGGGAACATCATGCCTGACGGCGGTAAGCCGGACTCCAGTGCTGAGGAGCATCTGCAGCAGGCTCCGGACAGAACAGGTAGCCGCTGAAATGCTCATCGAACACGTCGGCACCGGCGAAGCCATGCTGGCGAAACACCTGACTGACAGGCTGCTGCTGTGCCGGGGTCAGGGCCAGCTGTCCATGTTTGGCCCGGTAGTAGCTGCCGCGGCTTCCGAAATGCGCCGTCAGCAGCCTACGCACCTCATAGCGGGCATCACGGCTACGAAGACTGGCATAGGCACGGTCAAAGCCGCGTGCCATGTCTACCGTCTGGTTGCAGACATACTGCGTACACGTGCCGTCATCGGACAGTGCTGCCGGTGTGACACACATCGCCGTCGGCGCCATGGCTGCCCGGCGTGCCATTTCCCGCCGCAGACAGCTGTCGCTGACAGCACACTGACTGTTGAAACACAGTGCCCACCCCTGGGGCACCTCACTAAGAATTGTTGTCTTGTCCATGCTCTTTGCTTTTTGAAATCGGGTGCAAAGATACTTGCTTGCCGCCAACAAGGCAAGCAAATGCATGGGGATAGAGGAATCCTAAAACATCAACTGTCTGACAGTCAAGGACAAAGAAACTGTTGCCACCTTGCCACCCTCATGTCACCAGCCTAACCGTCTGGTTAGCTTAGTGTTACGTATGGGGTGGCAAGGTGGCAACAAAAAAACGGCCTTGTTGTGCAACAATTTCAGAAAAATGCTGTAACTTTGTAGGCGATGAAACGAAACAATCTATTTTACCTTACACTACTCTGTCTGACACTGGGTGTCAATGCACAAACCGTCAAGGTCACGGAAGAACACCGGGAACTGATTAAACGGCACATCTACAGCGACTACAAACTGATGATGAAACAGCCTACGGGCATAGCGCTGAAATACCCCTACCTGACACCCGGCAGCAAGCAGTATGCACGGGTGCTGTGGGACTGGGACTCATGGCTGTCGGACGTGGCCCTACGGCAGACGCTCGCCGACGTGGGCACCGACGGCGACCGCCAGGAGGCACTGAAGTATGAGCAGGGCTGCGTGCTGAACTACCTGACCTACACCTCGCCGGAGGACGGCTACATGCCAATGGTGATAGATGCGGAGTCGGACCCAGACAAGATCAAGCCCAAGGACATCTACAGTACCAACATGCACAAGCCCTGTCTGGCACAGCATGCTGCGCTCATAATCCAAAACACCTCCCCTACAGGGGGAGGCCGGGAGGGGGCTGCATGGCTCCGCCCCTTCTTCCCCCGCCTTGAAGCCTTCATCAAGAACTACCACGACCACCACCGCCATGCCGCAACGGGACTGTACTACTGGCAGGACGACCTGGCCATCGGTGTGGACAACGACCCCTCGACGTTCTTCCGTCCGAAAGGCTCGTCGGCCTCTATCTTCCTGAACTGTCTGATGTATAAGGAACTGCGGGCCATGAGTTTTCTGGCAGAGCAGTTGCAGTTGCCGGAGGCCAAGCAGAAATACACGCTGATGGCCGACTCGCTTCGCGATGCCGTGCGCAAGTGGTGCTGGGACGAGAAAGACGGGATGTACTATTCGGTAGACCTGAACCTGGTACCCTATACCGGTGAGCCGCAGATCATCTTCGGCAAGCCGTTCGTGCTACACCGGGGAGCCCCCCGCGACTACCCCTGTCTGATTCAGCGACTGGGCTGCTGGAGTGGCTTTATGACGCTATGGGCGGGCATTGCCACGCCGGAACAGGCACGGCGCATGGTGAAGGAGAACCTGCTGGACGAGCGCACCTTCTGGGGCACCTACGGTGTGCGCACGCTGTCGAAGCTGGAGAAGATGTACAACCTGCGGGCCACCAACAACCCCTCAAACTGGCAGGGGCCGCTGTGGGGCATATCCAACTACATGGTGTTTCGCGGACTGGCCGACTACGGACTGAACGACGAGGCGCGGATGATGGCCGAGAAGACCGTTGCCCTCTTTGGCGAGGACCTGAAGAAGAACGGGGCGCTGCACGAATACTACGACCCCGACACGGGCAGACCCATCATGAACCCCGGCTTCCAGAACTGGAACTACCTGGTGCTGAACATGATTGCATGGCTGGAGGGAAGGCCCGTCGTGCGCGAATACTAACGCTTTATTTCACAATTTGTTGTGATTTTGCTTTGGAATCTCATCTCTTTTCCCTATCTTTGCAGCGAAATCACAATATACCGTGAATATGGACCTAAAGGTGTTGGAGTATGAGAGAGTGTAAATCGCGGCAACGGAGAATACCACCTGGCATCTGCCTATGACCTGATAAACACAAGTCTGCATTTGCATGAACCCCGGATCTTTGCCCTTGACAAGGGACTGTTTCGCGAGGGTATGCAGTTTACGGATACACATACCGTCAACCGGTAGGACTTCGAGGAGTTTGGTCATCGCATAGGTCTGTCTGTCCGTCTCGTTCGTCGCGAACTTGATTTCTTCGCTACAGTGCAACCTTTAGCACAAAAACTGATTCTCCGTTCCTTCTACCGAGTAGTAACGGAAGAAAAGCCGCTGTCGCAAGGCTACGACCTCACATTCTATGAGGAAGAAGACGGCACGGTGTGGGCCTTTTGGAACCGTGGCTCCAACGTAGGCATCATCCAGAGCCGCATAGACCTTGAAAAAGGAAAGCTGCTCGACAAGCCGAAGGTGGTCATCCCCTGCGGCGGCAAGGGTGAGTGGGACAACATCGGCATCGAAGGCTCATGCGTTTTTAAGCGCAACGGCATCTACTACCTGCTCTATTCCAGTTGGACACGGGGCTACGAGATTGGTTGTGCCACGGCAATCTGGCCTCCAACCCTGAACACCCCATGTTGGTCATCGACCCCCTGAAGTTCCGCGATGACGGACAGCCCTGCCGCATCATTCCGTCGTTTACTAAACAGACATACAGACAATGACTGGCAAGAAAGTGGTAATTACGTAACTAAACTTTCCCACCCTTATGAAATTGAGTAAATTCAGTATATATAGGGCGTTCAGACCACCCCTAACCCCTCCTCGCTCGACCGTAGGTCGCTTGCAAGGCAAGAACTTAGGAGGGGTTAGGGGGGGCTGAACAAATAAGCACAACACCTTCAACGTCAATAAGATTGAGGGACTGACGGTAAAGAACGTTATACTTAATGACATAAAGAAATGAACAAACTACTAACACTACTCATCGTATTGCTCTGTAGCTGTGCAGCAAATGCCCAAACAAACATTGGACGTGACCAGCTCTACCAGTCGTTCCTCACACCGCCCGACAGCATCCGCGTGGGGTGCTACTACTATTGGATTAACGAACGCGTAGACCCCAAGGGCGTAGTGGCCGACCTCCGTTGGATGAAGGAGAACGGCATCACGCTGGCTTTTCTGGCTACCGACATCCGCAACCGCGGGCAGGGCGATGACCCTTGGGCGGGTCAGACGTTTGGCAAGAACAAGTTCCAGAGCCGCCTGTGGTGGCAGAACCTTCGTACGGCGCTGAAGACGGCCGGCGAGCTGGACATCGAGATGGGCATCTTCAACTGTCCGGGATGGAGCCAGTCAGGCGGCCCGTGGATACGCCCAGAGGAAGCCATGCGCAACTGGACACCGCAGGGCATCGAGGTATGCAAGACGAAGCAGGGCACCGATGTGGTCTGCAGTCCCTGCTCGCCAGAAGCCACAGGTCTGGAGGTAGACAAGCTGTCGAAGACACATGTAAAGAAACACTTCGAGGCATTCTTCGGTGAGATACTTCGCAAAATCCCTGCAAAAGACCGGCGCACGCTGACCACCGTCGTCGTTGACAGTTGGGAGCGTGGCAAGCAGAACTATACCGACTCCATCTTTGTCAAGTTCAGGCAGCGCTTCGGCTATGAGCTGAACTACGAGGACGAGAAGTGCAAGAAGGATTTGGACCAGCTGATTGCCGACCTGGTAGCCTCAGAGTATATGGGCGGCCTGACAGAGAAAGCCCATGAGTATGGACTGCGTACCTGGTGCGAGCCTTACGCCCACAGTCCATTTCCCGCCAACAGCATTACCTATGGAAGTGCTGCCGACGAGGTGGCGGCCGAATTTTGGGTAGGCGACAAGAAATTCCGCAAGAAGGAGGTGGATGCCGCCCTGTGGTCAGCGCGCCGTAGCGGTAAGAACCGCGTGTGGGCTGAGAGTTTTACCGACGGATGGCCGGAGTTTGCCAAGGACGACTGGAGCTTTGAGAAACTGAAGCCCATTGCCGACCTTTACTTCCATGCCGGCATCAACGCCAGCATCCTGCATGTTGTTATCTCGCAGCCCGGCGATGACCGCGAGCCTGCCGTGCGCCCCTGGTTCGGCACCTACTTCGACCGTCGCAGCCAGCATGCCAAAGACGTCAGGCCGCTCGTCAGCTACCTGCGCCGCTGTAACTTCATGCTCCAGTTAGGCAAGCCATACAATAATGCCACCGACCAGCGTATCCTGGACGATGGCACTATCGTTCGCTTTACCGATGACTCACAGTTTGAGGTCGTCTTCCCCGACGGGCGGAAAGAAACCTGGAACCCGTGCGACCATCTTTAGACTGTTACTGCCGCTGTCGGCACAGCAGCTATTTACCGTAACTCTCCATATAGGGCTGCTCGGCATTCACGTCACGACGCGGCCCGAAGATGGTCTCCAGCAACGCCGCAGTACCAGCCTTGAGCGTGATGCGCCCCCGCTGGTCACCAATCTTGCCAGCATCCTTGCCTGCAGGAGGCGTGAACTTAGTGCCATAGGTACCAACAATGAGATTGTCGGTCACGACGATGCGTCCGTCAACTTTCTCCAAGTGGATGTTACGACTATCGGTACAGAGAGTCATGGTAGTCTGAGGCGACTGTAGTGCCATCAGGTCTACCTCGCCACGGTTGCCGTAGAAGCGGATATCGTCACGGTGCAGTTGCCACGTACCGTAATTGTTATAGGCCGTCTTGTCGGGAGTCTGCGAGAACGGGCCTTGCCCGAGCCATGCCACCTGGTCGTATTCTTCCGGAAGTGCCAAGGCCAGACCGTATTCAAGCATGTGTCCG
>CAMYZO010000114.1 GCA_947303855.1 uncultured Prevotellaceae bacterium | reverse complement strand
ACCATCAACAGCGATGAGAAGAATCGCGAAAGATTGAGAGCCGAAGGATTGGCGACTTATGCCAAGAAGAACGGCCTTGCAGTGACTCTGTATCAGGACTATGGCTGGCCTGCCCAAAAACTGGAGAAATAGCTATGACAATAGAAGCAGACAAAATAACTTATCCCGATGGGTAAACTAATCCAACCGCAGGATATTGCGGAGACCATCCTGTTTTTGGCAAGTGAGCAGGCTAAGATGATCACGGGACAAGTTATAAAGATCTCTGGCGGACATGCACTCTAACCATATAATATGTATATGACGATAGAAGAGTATCGATTTATCCATTGCGAACGCTCGAAGACGGGGCGGTATCTGAGGAATTTGCACAGAAAACAAACTACTGAATATGAAATATGAATATCCTCACCGAATGCTGTTGGCCGTAGCGATGGCTGTCTGTGCATTTTTTACTGCTCATGCACAGACGCTGCAACAGCTATGGCAGAACCCGACCAACGACTACCGTGTGAAGACGTGGTGGTTTTTCGGCTATGAGCAGACGACGGACGAGGGTATCACGGCGGATGTGGAGGCACTGCGCGATGCGGGATTCGGCGGTGTGGTGTATTACGACCAGAACCACCGAAATATTAATAACCTGGCCGACGGAACACCCGATGTGGGGTTCAGCCCTGAATGGTGGCATCACCTGCGCTTTGCTGCCAGCGAAGCCCGCCGGGTGGGCTTGTCGTTCGAGATGAATATCTCCAATGGCTATTGTGCCGGTGGACGATGGATTGATGCCGCCCATGCCATGCAGCGTGTGGCTTGCGGCAAACTGCGAGTGACAGGCGGCAAGAAGATTTCGGCCGAGTTGCCTGCCATCACAGGTCCGGAAGGCTATGTCAGGGATATTGCCGTATTGGCCATTCCTTACAGAGGCGACGGACGGATGCGGCACGTTACGGTACGCTATGTGGCTCGTGGAAAAGGTCGCAACGGCGCGATGCAGGGGCCGGGCATTGTGGGCGACGATGGCAGTTTCTCCGGCTATGGTTTCAAGGCTTTACCCAATGTGGGCACGTTGCAGATGAGCGACGACAGCGTGACGTGGCGCGATGTGGTGACGCTTGAAGCCATGTACCGCAGTCAGGGGGTATATCCTGTCCGTACCAACGCCTTTGCGGCTACGGCAGGCAGGTATTGGCGCATCAGGTACAACAACGGAACAATCGACTGCCAAGGCCAGGCCTCCGGCGACATCCGCGAGTGGAACATCGGCGAAGAAGCCCTGTCGGACCGCTGGGAGGAGCGTACAGCCCTACAGAGCGAGTTTGCAGAAGGCGACAGTACACCCCATTATTCTGCGGAGGAAGTCATCGGCACCCACGAAGTGATTGACCTGACGGACAGTGTCGGGGATAACCGGCTGCAATGGGAGGCACCCGATGGCGAATGGATGATTCTACGGCTGGCTGCCGTGCTCACGGGAGCAAAGTCGAAGCACGGACGGAACAACCTGTTGGGATATGAGTGCGACAAACTTTCCACTGAGGCTGCCAACCTGCACTGGGATAATTATGTCAAGGTGATTCTCGACAGCATCGGTCCCTTGGTACAGGGCATCACGATGGACTCGCACGAAGGTGGTTCGCAAAACTGGACACCACGGATGCTGGAGGAGTTCCGCAGTCGTCGCGGCTACGACTTCACGCCCTACCTGCCCGTTCTGGCCGGATATGTTGTGGAGTCGAAAGAGAAGACCTCGCAGGTGCTCTATGACTACCGCCTGACCATTGCCGACTGCATCCGCGACAATTATTTCGATACGTTCCAGCGGCGAGCCTCTGAGAAGGGCCTGACCTTTACCGCCCAGGCCATCGGCAATGCACTTTGTATGACGGGTGATGCCATCAGCGTGAAGCAAGCCGTGGAGAAACCGCAGGGTGAGTTCTGGACCTACCAGTACGATGGGGCTTACGATGTGAAAGACTGTTCGAGCGCCGCCCATATTTACGGCAAGCCCATCGCCTCGGCAGAGGCCATGACCGACTGCGAATACAAACACACGCCCGCCGACCTGCATCGTGTGTGCAACATTGCCCTGTCGATGGGGGCTCAGGAGTTCGTCGTGTGCGCTACACCCCATATTCCTGTGGTGAAGGCAGACAAACCATACGTGGCCGGACGCGAGTATGCCATCAACCGCAGCAATCCGAAGTGGCCGGACATGAAACCCGTATGGGAGCAGGCGGCCCGTTCGATGGTGATGTTGCGCCAAGGAGTGGCGGCTCCTGACGTCCTGGTGTATCTGGGTGACGATGTCCCCATGAAGATTATCACCAGCCGACTGCCTAAAGGCTTGGAAGATCTTGAATGGGATGCCTGTACGGGTGATGCGCTGAAACTGTTGACTTTGCGTGGCGACAGATTGGTGACAACTGGCGGCGTGGCTTATAAAGCCCTGCTGATGTCCAAGGGCGCATTGGTTACAGATGAGTCACAACAGCTGATAGACGCATGGAAAACGGCTGGTTTCCCCATATTGCAGTCGGGAGAATCCATCCCTCGCACCCTATTAATGGAGCATGGTGTAGAGTCGGTGGTTCACACACACAGGCATCTCGATGGAAAGGAATTGTACTACTTGGCCAATAAGGAGAACTCTGTTACTGAAGTTGTATTCCGGTTGCAGGATCAGCCTGACAATGTTACTGTATGGCATCATGCCACAGGCAAACGCACCATGCTGAAGAAACGCGCAGACGGCTCATTCCGTCTCCCTCTGAAACCGGTGGAGTCCGTCTGCATGACTTATTGAATCATTCATTTTATACAAATAAGGTAATATAATTATGATAAGGATTTCCGTTGTATTTATGTTTGCCCTCATGTGGGTGACAACGATAAGCGCACAAAAAGTATCTGTGATTCTCACTGCAGGACAGTCGAACGCTGACGGGCGCGTAACTCTGGATGACCTGCCGGATGAGTTGAGGGAATACAGTTATTGTCTGTGGAGTTACGGTAGTGGTGACTTCGAAACGGCTTCAGGAGAATTTTCGCCTTATTTCCCCCGCGTGGCCAAGCCGAAAATTGAGCAAAGCTGGGGCTTCGACGCAGTAGTCTATAAACAGTTGGAACTGCTATGGCAGCGACCATTCTATGTGATTAAGCATACCGATGGCGGTACAGCTATCGACCCGTCTTGCGAATCAAGTACCCACGGCCTTTACTGGAGTGCCGACACCGCTTTCCTCAGTCATACAGTTTCTGCCAGTCATGGTGGAAAATCGCTGCTGAAGGCATTTGAACGCCAGATTGACGACTGCCTGCCACATCTTCCAAAGAATTACGATATCAAGGTGCTCATCTGGCATCAGGGAGAGAGTGACCAATCTGCCGCCGACCGCTATTACGACAACCTTAAAGCCGTCATAGCCCATATTCGCCAGCATCTTGTGGAAAAGACTGGAAAAAGGAAGTATGCAAAGCTGCCCGTCGTCTGTGGAACTTTTTCAAAGGATAGCCGCCAAGGGTGTCAGCAGGTAGCCGATGCACTATACCGTTTATCTTGTGAAGACAAAAACTTCTACGTCGTCGAAGCCAGTGATTTGCCACTTTTGTCAGACCATTTACATTTCAATGCACGGGGTGCCCAGATATTGGGCCAGCGCGTTTTTGAGACTCTAGTTAAGCAGAAGATTGTGAGATAAAAAGACAGAACGAATAGCCCCGACCTGCTAATGCAAGCCGGGGCTTTTTTGGGGATTATATAAGGAATGGCATACTGCTATGCCATGAAGTGCTTGATATTGCGGACAGATGTCACATTTGTTCACCTTTCATATCAACCAAACATATCGTCAGCGTGAAATGTCCTTGTGCGTCGGAGATAACGCCCACGCTATCCTCCTCGATTCCGATGCTGACATACTCCACGCCCTCGCCCCGCTCATTAACGACATGACCTTTGACGGTGTTCTGTGCCCAGCCTGTCATTGAAACAAGGGCGAGCAGAAAGGCTACGGGTAGGCGACGGAATGTCGGGAATGCGGTGATGATGGTTTTCTTGTTCATTAAAATATTTCTTGTTTAGAATGATTATTTCGACTTATTTTTGTACCTTTGTCCCCAAGAACATAAAAGGATATACGATTATGACGCAGATATTAGTAACATTGAACGAGGAGGCGACAACGCTGCATGTACGCAAGGCTATTGAGTTGCTTCGCGGTGTGGTATCGACTACTGTGTTCAAGACCAAGGATGAGTCCAACAAAAAGACGCTCCGCCAGCAAACATACGTGAAAGAGTCGCTCGAAAGAGCGTTCGACGAGATGAAGCAGGCTCGTCGTGAAGGTCGTAAACTACAGAGTGCCGACGATTTCATCAAGGAATTGGAAGCAGAAGAAACTGTATGAAAGTTGAGATTGTATTGGGCGATGAATTTAAGCGCCAGTTCAAACGCCTTGCCAAAAAGAATCCTTCGTTGAAGGATGACTTTATAACTTTCAAGAAGGAGCTGGCAGACGAACCTTTTCAAGGATCCGATTTGGGTAGTGGTACCCGGAAGGTGCGTATGGCTATAGCATCGAAGGGGAAAGGAAAGAGTGGAGGTGCCCGCGTTATCACATTCAATGTCATTCAGCACGATGATAACTCTATTGAAATAACATTGCTTACGATTTATGAAAAAGGTGAAATCTCCAACGTAACGGATAAATATATTAAATGGCTCGTCTCGCTTATCAATGGATAAAGTGATTACCTCACCCCCCATATACCTTCCCTCTCCCCCTCACCAGCGAGAGGGATGTTTCGTTTTGGTAATATGGTGTCAGATGTTTCATTTGAGATTATAAAATGAAAAACATGAAAAAACATAGCCCCCCGCGCCCCCATGACACTTATCTGGCTGACTATCAACAATATAATGGGGGCTATGTTAGCCAAAAACTGTGCCCCCAACTGTGCCCCCTGGAAATAGGTGGTCGGTGCGCCCCTTCTCATGATTTTTCACGGTCTTCTTTGCGTCTTTGAAAGGCATTTACAACCTTACGCGTACGCCAGAAAGACCTTACGCGTACGCCCGTAAATCCTTACGCGTACGCCCGAAATGGAAACTCTTGTAGAACTGGCACTTGCATAACTAGTTTTTGGGGGATGCCCTTCATGGCGGCGGGAGCCTTCATCTCGAGGGTCTCAAGGCCGTCGAAGCCAGCCAGTTCCCTAGTCGGTCAGAACGAACGGACGGATGGCATTATGAACGTGGCAAGCCACGAAGTTAGGTGTGGTTACATTCGAACAAACATACTTACAGGAACTCTACACAAAGGGCATGGCAAGCGACAAGAAACACCGCTATCAACCTCAGATTGTGTCAAAGTACGTAAAGGTTGTCAACTTGATGAAGCAGCTGGAGAATGTTCTGGGACTGGCCAGATATGGCTCTCTACACTACGAGAAACTGCATGGAGACAAGGAGGGTATTTCAAACAGATTCGCCGCATTGCCGCCATCTTCTAATAAACAAAGGAATGTGTAATCATTAAACAGTATACGCCAATGGACAGATAATTCACCAGCCTGTCATCAAACGCTCCTGGCGTGCCAAAGAAGTCTGCATACACTTGGTTATACAGAAACACACATGCCCTGTCTATCACCGTATTGGTATCTACATACACATTTACAATTTACTCGGCCGCGCGGGGTTGCGGGATGGAGTAATAAAGAAATTACTCGGCCAATCGGGTTGGGGAGTGGAGTAATTTAAAAATTACTCGGTCGCGCAGGGTTGCGCGAGGGAGTAGTAAGGCTTACAACTCAACATTCTTGGGCGCGCGAGGGAGTTGTAAGCTGTACAAATGGTTCCTGCAGGTCGCGCGGACGAGTAGTAAGGTTTACAAGTGTGTATTCCTTGCTGCGCGGAGGACTTGTATGCTTTACAACTCTATATTTTTTGCTGCGCGAAGGACTTGTATGCGTTACAAATGATTCCCGCAGGGTTGCGCGATGAAGTAGTAAGGCTTACAACTCAACATTTTGGGTTGCGCGAAGGAGTTGTAAGATTTACAAGTGCCACTCGCGGGGACGATAAAGAAAAGCAGCGCATCCGATGGGGGTGCGCTGCTTAATTTTGGATTGGGGCATTTGTTCAGACCCCCACCCCCCTAACTTAGGGGGCTTAGGTTAGTCCTCCCAGTTCTCCTGAGACTTGCGGACGTAAGACTTGTAGCGGAGCTGGGCCATCTTCTGAGCCTCGGCGAAGAGCTCTTCGGCCTCGTTGGGATATGCCTTCTTGACAGAGTGGTAACGAACCTCACCGAGCAGGAACGGACAGAGTAGCGAGAGTAGAGTCATGCTTGAACTATGCCGAGTCGCGACATACGAAAACGAAGTCAACACAATTAAAAGTTCACTCTATTTTTCCTGCCAAACGCATTCGAGCGACAGCGGATATTGCGGGGACGGTGATGGCGGCTGTGTTCACTTGCTGTTGGTCGCCGTCGATATTGAACTGCAGGGTGGAGCCGTCGGTGCGAACGTTGATGGAGACATTGGCGCCCATTACAAGGGGAAGGTTCACATCGCCATGACCGGCGGGGAAGCCGCAAAGCACGGGGATGTGGTACTCCTTCAGCATCTCGTGGAGCATTGCTTCAACACTCTCGTAGGTAAACTCTTTGCCGCAGTCGGTGAATTCACCGAGGATGATACCCTTGCAACGGTCAAGCACACCGTTCATCTGGAGGATACGCATCTGGCGGTCGATGTTGTGCATCGATTCTCCTACCTCTTCAACGAAGAGGATGAGGTCTTTACCTTTCGTGACATCAGCCTGAGAGCCGAGATTTGGTGCAAAGGTGCAGATGTTGCCGCCTACGAGCGTGCCGCTGGCACTGCCTACAATGTTCTGCTTGTGTGCAGGCACCTCATAGCAGGGCACTTTTCCTAAGAGCAGGTCACGCATCAGTGTGCTGGTTTCGTCCGTGCCGCCCTTGGCCAAAAAAGAACTCATGGTGCCGTGTATGCTCATCACACCGGCACGTGTCAGCAGTCCGTGAAGAGTGGAGATGTCGCTGAAGCCGACGAGCCATTTGGGCGAGGTCTTCAGTTCGTCCAGCGTCAAATGTTCAATTAACTGTATGGTGCCGTAGCCGCCACGGTTGCAGATGATAGCCTTGATGCTTGGGTCATTGAGCGCCCAGCGAATGTCGCTGACACGCTCGGCCACCGTGCCGGCATACTTTCCGTCAGCCACCTTGTCCACATTGGGACCAACGATGGGTTGCAGTCCCCATGAACGCAACACGTCAGCGGTTTTTTCCACGTTCTCCATCGGCGTATAGTACGAGGGTGAAATCAGCGCCACCTTATCTCCAGTCTTCAGATAGTCAGGCTTCACGCAGTTCAATACTATTGGCTGGTAAGGGTTTGGAGTTTCAGAATTATCTTCATCATCGCTGCACGACATCAGCATGAGGCCGCAAAGAACGGGTATTACAATCCTTTTCAAAAGATTGTGCGTCCGCCATAGTTTCATTCGCTTCATTGTTGTTGTTATTTGAGTTTGGCTGCAAAGTTACGAATAAATGAGAGAAATGCCAAATATCGATGAAAAAAAAGAGGTGAAACCGTTGCGGTTCCACCTCTTATTATTGTAGAGTAGGGGATTCAGAAATCCCCTAAACTATTCAGAGAATTAATCCTCCCAGTTCTCCTGCGTCTTGCGGACGTAGGTCTTGTAGCGCAGCTGGGCCATCTTCTGAGCCTCGGCGAAGAGTTCCTCGGCCTCGTTGGGATAAGCCTTCTTAACTGACAGGTAACGAACCTCGCCAAGCAGGAAGTCGTGGAAGTTCTCCCAGTTGGGCTCCTTAGAGTCGAGTGAGAACGGATTCTTGCCTTCCTCAGCCAGAGCGGGGTTGTAACGCCACAGGTGCCAGTAACCGCACTCCACAGCCTTCTTCTCCTCGGCCTGGCTCTTGCCCATACCGCCCTTGGCCTTCAGACCGTGGTTGATACAAGGAGCGTAAGCGATGATGATGGAAGGTCCGTGCCATGCCTCAGCCTCGCGGATAGCCTTCAGGGTCTGAGCGTGGTCAGCACCCATAGCAATCTGAGCGACATAGACGTAGCCGTAGGTGGTAGCGATCATACCGA
>CAMYZO010000113.1 GCA_947303855.1 uncultured Prevotellaceae bacterium | reverse complement strand
ATGAGCGAGATGGTCATCACCGCCACGTAGGGCACGCCCTCGGCAAAGTAGAGTGTGGGCACCCATGCCCACGGACTTCTTTTATTCATAGATTTTCTTGATTTCTGCTCCTTGATAGTAGAATAGTAGTATGTCATTATATGATTTCCCTTGTTCGCCCATGACGGCGGCGCCTATCTGGCACAGCCCCACGCCGTGGCCCCATCCCTTGCCTTGCAGGCGGAAGCCCGTGGCGGTCTTCTCCACGTCGAAGGCCGAGCTGTAGAGATGCGTCTCCGACAGCGTGCGCCTTATCTCCAGTTCCTTGCCGATGGTGAATGAGCGCTCCGAGCCTACGATGCGAAGCTTCCAGATGCGTCCGCTCTTGCCGCGCTCCAGCGGCTCCAGGTTCAGGATGTCGCCCAGGTCCATCTTCAGCTTGCGGCTGACAAGGTCCGTCAGCTCCTCGCGGGTGTATTCCACCGTCCAGCGGTAGAAGTCGGGTGTCTCCTGGTCGTAGTCGTTCAGCACCTGGCTGAGGATATGCTTGTCGTTGGTGCTGCAGTAGGGGTCTTCGACAGATACCAGATAGGGCTTAGGCGTATTCTCCCAGCAGTACTGGTACTCCTCGGTGTGACCGCCGCAGCATTTTGAGAAGCGGGCATCGCAGATCTCACCGTCGTAGGTCAGAATCTGTCCGCGGGTGGCGGCAATAGCCTTGACCACCGACGGGTTGTCGGCATGGGTGATGCCTTGGTAACGCTGGCAGTGGTCGTCGGCGCAGACGTCGAAGATGGTATGCTCCTCGCGGTCGTACCAGCGAATCAGCTCATCGTCTTTCTTTGTGAACGAGAAGAAAGAGTCGTTGCCGCTGGCCTGCTGCCGCCGTTTCTCCATCTGTGCCAGCAACCATGAGCGGCTGATGACGGCGTGTGCCTTCAGCAGTTCAAGCGACGAGGTGGCCGACATCTCGCTGGAGATGACGCTGGTCAGATAGCGTTCCACGGGCAGTTCGTTGATGGCCGTTATCTGGTCGCTCTCGACAACCAGTCGCAGCGAGCCGTTGAAGGTCTGCGTCTGCTTCCGCTCCCAGTGGAAGTTCACGCCGATGGTCACATCGCGTAGTGAGAACGACGCGTCGGCTGCCTGTGGCGAGAAGAGCAGTTCGCGGTATTGCTGGCCGTGCCACAGGATGCCCCCTTCGCTGAACTCCACCGTTTGCTCACCGGTAAAGATGGCACCTTTGGCCGTATAGGGAGCGTTGAGCGTGAAGACCATGCGCTGTGCACTGACGATGCCCACACAGACGGTAGGCTCTTTTGAACTGGACTTCTTCGTCTTTACTCCCTGCTTCTTGTCCTGAAGACGTTCCACTACGTTGTCGAACTCGTCTTTCGGTAGCGATACTTCCTGTAGGATACCTATCGTCTGCTCGGCGGTCAGTTTCTGGAAGTCTTCCTGGCGCGGGGTGATGATGAGTCCGGCCATGTCGATGGCCCCCGGCGACACCATGACCTCGCCGTAGCAGTCGGGGCGGTGTTTCCATCTGGGGAACACCACCGACAGGAACTCGTCGCCACGCCGCCAGGCCACGATGTTCATCATGGGCTCCGTCTCGTCGTCGCGCCGGGGCAGGGCTGTATAGAGCTGACGGAACAGCTGTTCGCCGGCTTCTGCCGTGTGACTGCGGATGAGCAGGGCGGGGTAGGGACACTCGCTGATGATGGAGATGTCGTCGTTGTCGGTCAGCCTGACCACTGTCGTCAGCTCTCGTGACAGGCGCTGCCATGAGTCGATGAGTGGCAGCATGCCGGGAATGCCGGCTTGCAGGTGTGCGTGGTCAGGGGCCGACGCACCACATTTCGGGCCGTTGTACAGTACCACCAGTTCCGGATGAGCCGTCAGCAGGCGGTAAATCTCGCCATACATGCCCTTGATGGCCTGCGGCGTGTGTTTCAGCGTGGGCAGGGTGAAGTGCATGGGCAGGATGGGGAAGGGGTTGACCAGCAGTTCCCACTTGGCGTCGATGATGCGCTTCAGCTGCTGCCTGGGCCGATTCTGCGCACAGAGGAAGCAGGGACGTTCGCTGATGCTGCGGCTGTCAATCTTCGCGCCGGTAGATACCATGCGTGCCGGGTTCCACTGCAGCACGACGGTAGCTGTGCCGTTGTTCAGCTCACGTGTCTCCACATGGTTCAGCTCGCGGTAGCGTTGGCGCACTTCAGCCCATGTCTCCAACTGGCGGTCGAAATAGCGCTGCAGGGGAGACTCGGGCATCGTCATGTCGGCCTTGCCGCTGACCATCCGCTGTCGTGCCTCTATCTCCAGCGTGCGCAGGCGGTCTTTATAGAGGTTGTTGGCGTTGACCTTCTCAACAGAGAGGGCCGCGTCGCTGTTACCGCCCCACCGACGGCACAGGTAGAGTTCGTCGTAGATGCGCCCGATGCGGTAGTGGCGTGAGAAAGCCAGCCCCAGGGCGTAGTCCTCGCCGTAGCTGGTGTTGGGAAACTGCACCTGGCGCAGCAGCGGGGTGAAGAAGGCACGCGGTGCCCCCAGTCCGTTGATGCGCAAGGCGTTGTTGGGACCGTTCTCGTCGGTCCATTCACGGTGGTCAATCAGTCCTGGCGGCAGGGTGTTCAAGTCAAAGTCGCACATGCGGTAGCTGCCGATGACCATGGCCGCCTTCTGTTCGTGGAAGGCGTTGACGATGCGCTGCAGCGTGTGGGGTGAGGAGTAGAGGTCGTCGGAGTCCAGCTGGACGGCAAAGCGGCCGCAGCGTGTGTCGTTGATGGCCATGTTCCAGCATCCGCCGATGCCCAGGTCGGTGCGGTCGGGGACGATGACGTGCAGTTTGTCGTCATGATATGACGACAGACGGGACAGGATGTCGGAGGTGCCGTCGGTGGAGTGGTTGTCAACCACGATGACGTTATACTTGAACGATGTCTTCTGCTTGAGGGCGCTGCCGACGGCATCGGCAATGGTCTTTGCTCTGTTGTAGACGGGAATGATGACCGATGCCTCGGTGTCGAACTCCTGTTCGTTGAAGTCAGGTGTGCGATAGTATGACGGGTCAATCTTGGCCCCGATGGCTGCCAGGTGTTCGGTGGCCGCCTGCTCCATCTCTATCTGTACCTCGCGGTTGCGTGGGTTGACATAGTCAAACTGCTTGACGCCCGAGGCCCGTGTGTCAAGCTCTTCCTCTTTATACAGCGTCTCGTTGAGGTGTAGCAGCTGGCCCTCGCGACTCAGGAAGAGGCGCAGGGCGTAGAGACCGGCATATTGGTAGTCGTGTTCGCTGTCCTGCATGGCAAAGGTGTGCAGCAGGCGGGTCCTGACAAGCAGCAGCGAGCCGAAGTCAAAGTCATCGCGGATGGAGCCTTTCTGGTAGTCAATGGCCGGATGTCCGGCACGGTCGGCGTAGACGAGTGCTGCTCCCGACTCCTCGGCTACGCGCACCATCCGCTCCAGGGCGCCTTGGCCTATGGTGACCGGTGTCGGCTTTGTGAACAGCAGAACGTATGGGGCGCGGGCACGTTCGGCAATGCTCATGACGGCCTTGCTGCTGTTCATGCCGTCGCACCAGTTTATGCTTCTTACCATGCGGCTTTCGTTCAGCTGTGCCACGGTCGGAGCCATGACTTCGCGGTCGAAATCAAGTAGGAAACAATCAGTCATTTCTCTCATAGTTTGCAAAATTTCCTGCAAAATTACAAATAAAATCTGTAACTGTCGAAGATTTTGACGGGAATTTCGTACCTTTGCACACGAATTGCAAAGGAAACACCCGATGGCTGATAACAGAACAGTGCTCTTGGGAATGACCGGTGCCGAGCTGAAGGAAGCTGTCAAGGCACTGGGGATGCCTGCCTTTACGGGTGGGCAGATAGCTCGTTGGCTCTATCAGCAGCATGTCCGTTCCATCGACGAGATGACCAATATCTCGAAGATGAACCGCGAGCGGCTGAAGGAGCACTTCGTCGTAGGAGCCATGGCCCCCATGGACTGCCAGCGTAGTGCTGACGGCACGGTGAAATACCTTTTCCCCGTGAGCCATGAAGGGAAGTTCGTCGAGACGGTGTTCATTCCCGATGACGACCGGGCAACGGTCTGCGTCTCCTGTCAGGTGGGCTGCAAGATGAACTGCCTCTTCTGCCAGACGGGCAAGCAGGGGTGGGAGGGCGACCTGACGGCTGCTGACATCCTCAACCAGATTTACGCATTGCCAGAAGGCGAACGGCTGACGAACGTCGTATTCATGGGACAGGGCGAGCCCATGGACAACCTCGATGCCGTGTTGCGTGCCACACAGGTGCTGACGGCCGACGACGGCTACCAGTGGAGCCCCAAGCGCATCACGGTGAGCAGTGTCGGCATCCGCGGACGGCTGAAACGGTTCCTCGACGAGAGCCAGTGCCATGTGGCCATTTCCATGCACTCGCCTCTTCACGAGCAGCGCCTCAGTATGATGCCTGCTGAGAAGGCCATGCCGATAGAGGAGACGGTGGCCCTGCTGCGTGAGTATGACTTCACCCACCAGCGGCGTTGCTCGTTCGAGTATATCTGCTTTGGCGGACTGAACGATACGCTGGCCCATGGCCGTGAGATTGTGAAACTGGTGCAGGGACTGGAGTGCCGTGTCAACCTGATACGCTTCCACGAGATTCCCGGTGTCAGTCTGCCCGGAGCCGATGAGCAGCGCATGGCCCGGCTGCGCGACTATCTGACCCAGCACGGCGTGTTCACCACCATCCGTGCCAGCCGTGGCCAGGACATCTTTGCCGCCTGTGGCCTACTGTCAACAGCACACAAAAACGCTATATAAACCCCTTTTATATTATGGAACAAGAACAGAAAATCCGCGTGGCCATCACGCACGGCGACACTAACGGTGTCGGATACGAACTGATTTTTAAGATTTTTGAAGACCCTGCCATGCTGGAACTGTGTACCCCCATTGTCTACGGTTCCCCTAAAGTGGCCACCTACCACCGTAAGGTCCTGGGACTGGAGGTGCCCTTCACCATCATCTCGTCAGCCGAGGAGGCCAGGGACGGACGGCTGAACCTGCTCACCACCTTTGACGATGAGATAAAGGTGGAACTGGGACAGCCGTCGGAAGAGGCTACAGAGGCTGCACGTAAGGCGTTGAAGCATGCCATGGTCGATGTGCAGCAAGGCAAGGCCGACGTTCTGGTGATGGCTCCCGACAACCTGCCTGATTTCCTCTCGCGTGAACCGGAGGTGCTGAAACTCCGTATGGCCGGCGACCTTCGGGTAGGTCTTATCACCAATCTGCTGGCTATCAAGGATGTTCCAGAAGCCATTACTAAGCAAAAGATTATTGAGAAGGCCAAGATTATGTTTACATGCCTGAAGCGCGACCTGCGCATCAACAATCCCCGTATAGCAGTTCTGGCTCTCAATCCTCCAACAGGCAACGACGAGGATCCTTGGGGCGAGGAGGAAAAAGAAATCATTATCCCTGCTATTGACGAATTGGAACAGGCTGGTATGCAGGTCTTTGGTCCCTATGCTGCCGACACCTTCTTTGGTCATGGCGACTATGCAAGTTTCGACGGGGTACTTGCCATGTACTACAATCAGGGTATGGCACCGCTGAGGACCATCGCTCAGGGCGATGGGGTCTGCTTAGCTACGGGCATGCCTTTCGTCTGCACCCATGCTCAGACAGGTGTCGGCTACGACGTTGCCGGTAAAGGCTGTGCCGATGAGGAAGCGCTGCGTCATGCTATCTTCCTGGGTATCGATGTGTTCCGCAACAGGCTTGATTACGACGAGCCGTTTGCTAACCCACTGCCGAAACTATACAAGGAGAAACGCGATGACAGCGAGAAAGTGCGTTTTGCAGTGCCTAAGGCTAAGGAACAGCAGAAAAAAGAATAAAAAAAACTGCTAAAATTGCAGTTATTTGAGAAATAATGTGTAACTTTGTCAGCTAAAATGAAAAGTTCGGAGTTACAAGGCATCAAACAGCGGTACAACATCGTGGGCAACTGCGAGGCGTTGAACCATGTGCTTGACGTCGCCCTGCAGGTGGCGCCGACAGATCTCAGTGTGCTCATTATTGGTGAGAGCGGCGTTGGTAAGGAGATTATCCCACGCGTCATCCACGATAATTCGCCCCGCCGACGTGAAAAGTACTTTGCCATCAACTGTGGTTCCATACCCGAAGGAACCATTGACTCTGAACTCTTCGGGCATGTGAAGGGTTCCTATACCGGAGCCGTCAATGACTCGCCAGGCTATTTCGGCGCTGCCAACAAAGGCACGCTCTTCCTTGACGAGGTAGGCGAGCTCCCACTGGCCACTCAGGCACGGCTGCTGCGTGTGTTGGAGACGGGCGAGTATATTCCCGTCGGAGGAACCGATATCCGGAAGACCGATGTGCGCATTGTGGCCGCCACGAATGTCAACGTCCGTAAGGCTATCAGCGAGGGACGTTTCCGCGAGGACCTGTACTACCGGTTGAACTCCATACCCATCCAAATGCCACCGCTACGTGAACGTGGTGAGGACGTGGTGCTGCTGTTCCGCCTCTTTGCCATGCAGATGGCCGAGAAATACAAGATGGACCGCGTGGTGCTCACCGACGATGCCAAGCAGATGCTCATGCGCTACAAGTGGCCGGGTAACGTGCGCCAGCTGAAGAATATTACCGAGCAGATTTCCGTTCTCAGCAAGGAGCGGACTATCACGCCCGATATTCTGGCCAAGTTCATACCGCAGGACCGCGAGAGTACGCAGCTGGCTACCATCCCCCGCGAGGGTGGGGGCGACCACTCCTTTGAGAACGAGCGTGAGATACTTTACAAGATACTCTTCGAACTGCGGGGAAACGTCAACGATATGCGCCGCGAGATGGGAGCCTTAAAGAAACAGCTGGAAGAGGTCCGGAATGGTTCAGGGGTACACACTATGCCAGCGCCTATACAGACGATGCCGGCTGCTATTCAGCCTACCCTTGAGGATGCCATAGCCGAAGAATATGTAGAACCTGAAAAAGAACCAGAAAGTCTGAATCTGAGTGATATGGGACGACAAATGTTGGAAAAGGCACTTGAGCGCAATAATGGAAACCGTAAGAAGGCTGCCCAGGAGCTGGGCATCAGCGACCGCACCCTCTACCGGCGGCTGAAACAGTTCGGACTGGCGCTCATTGCCTCGCTCTTGCTTATTAGCTGCTCTGTCAGTTACAAGTTCAATGGTGCCAGCATCGACTATGCCAAGACCAAGACGATACAGATAGCCGACTTCCCCATACGTTCCGCCTTCGTGTGGGCACCGATGTACAATATCTTCAATAGCCAACTGAAAGACCAGTATGCTAACCATACCAAACTGATACAGGTCAAGCGTAATGGCGATCTCAAGCTGGAGGGTGAAATCACGCGATATGAACAGCGTAACAAATCGGTGAGTAGCGAGGGCTACTCGGCACAGACGGAGCTTACCATGACCGTCAATGTGAGGTTCACCAACAACAAGAACCATGCGGAGGACTTTGAACGTCAGTTCACGGCCACGCAAAGCTACGACTCCAGACAGTCGCTCAACTCCGTGCAGGAAGAACTGGTAACTCAGATGGTAGAAGACCTTGCTGACCAGATATTCAATGCTACTGTCGCTAACTGGTAAGGTGGAACGTTGACGTTTATGGAGATAGCAGAACTGATAAAACATCCGGAGAAACTCGACCGCAATACGCTGTACGAGTTGCGCTCCATGCTGGCTCTCTATCCCTATTTCCAGACCGCAAGACTTCTGTTGCTCCAGAATCTCTATCTGCTGCACGACCCCTCTTTCGACGAAGAACTGCGTCGGGCGGCCATCTATATTACCGACCGCCGTGTGCTCTTTCAGATGATTGAGGCTGCTCACTACCGCCTGCATACAACACCGTCGCCGGACAAGAAAGTGGAGAACCCTGAGGAGCGTGAGAACCGCACCATCTCGCTGATTGATAACTTCCTCGATTCCATACCTAAGGAAGACGACGAAGAGAACAAGGAGAAAACCAAGCGGAAGCCAACGCCTGCTGATGCCGCTGTCGATTATGTGGCCTATCTGCTGGAAAGCGAACCTGATGATGATGATGCCGATGCGGAGGATCCCCCTCAGTTCAGAGGCCAGGAGCTGATAGATACATTCATAAATAATGACAAAGGCAAGATTATTTTGCCAGAAACGCCCCAGTTGGTACCTGACGAGGAACCTGAGCCTGAAGATGCGGCAAATGAGCAGGATGAGGGCTATTTTACCGAGACTTTGGCCCGAATTTATATAAAACAGGGCAGATATTCGAAGGCTTTGGAAATTATTAAGCGATTAAGTTTGCAATATCCGAAAAAAAATGCTTACTTTGCAGACCAAA
>CAMYZO010000112.1 GCA_947303855.1 uncultured Prevotellaceae bacterium | reverse complement strand
GCCCTGAGCCTCTCGGCCCTCGGCATCCGTATCATTGCCCCCATCCCCGGCAAGGGCACCATCGGTATCGAGGTGCCTAACGCCAAGCCCTCGGTGGTGTCGATGGAGTCCATCCTCAACTCGAAGAAGTTCCAGGAGACGACGATGGAGCTCCCGTGCGCCATGGGTAAGACCATCACCAACGAGGTGTTCATGTTCGACCTGACGAAGGCTCCCCACCTGCTGGTGGCCGGTGCTACTGGCCAGGGTAAGTCGGTAGGTCTGAATGCCATCCTCACCTCTTTATTATATAAGAAGCACCCGGCAGAGATGAAAATCGTGCTCGTCGACCCGAAGATGGTCGAGTTCAGCATCTACAAGACCATTGAGCGCCACTTCCTCGCCGCCCTGCCTGAGGAGGCAGAGAACCCCATCATCACCGACACCTCGAAGGTGGTGCGCACGCTCAACTCGCTCTGCGTAGAGATGGACGCCCGCTACGAGCTGCTCATGGCGGCCGGCGAGCGTAACATCAAGGACTACAACAAGAAGTTCAAGGAGCGCCGCCTGAATCCTGAGAAAGGCCACCGCTACATGCCTTACATCGTCGTGGTCATCGACGAGTACGGCGACCTCATCATGACCGCCGGCAAGGAGATAGAGCTGCCCATAGCACGCATCGCCCAGAAAGCCCGCGCCGTGGGCATCCACATGATTATTGCCACGCAGCGCCCCACCACGAACATCATCACCGGCACCATCAAGGCCAACTTCCCCGGACGCATCGCCTTCAAGGTGTCGCAGGGCATCGACTCGAAGACCATCCTCGACCGCATGGGCGCCAACCAGCTCATAGGCCGCGGCGACATGCTCTACCTGCAGGGCAACGACCCCATCCGCGTGCAGTGTGCCTTCGTCGACACACCCGAGGTGGTCGACATCAACAACTACATCGCCTCGCAGCAGGGCTACTCGGAGCCTTACGAACTGCCCGAGCCCAAGATGGAGGATGCCGACATGGGAGGCGAGTCGCGTGACGTTGACATGACTCACCTCGACCCCATGTTCGAGGACGCCGCCCGCCTGATAGTGATGAGCCAGAGCGGCTCCACCAGCCTCATCCAGCGTAAGTTCGCCATTGGCTACAACCGCGCCGGCCGCCTGATGGATCAGCTCGAGAAAGCCGGCGTCGTGGGCGTGGCCATGGGCTCGAAGCCGCGTGAGGTGCTCATCCAGGACGAGGTGACGCTGAACAACCTGATTAGTAATTTAAAAAACCTATAAGAAGAAACGGACATGAAAAAGATTGTGTTTGCACTATCACTAATGATGGCCTGTGCCACCGCTTTTGCACAGACGGCCAAAGAAGTACTTGACAAGACGGCAGCCGTGGTGAGCAACCCCGGCGGCATCAGCGCCGACTTCCGCATGACCGGTGGCATGGGCAGCGCCACTGGCAGCATATCGGTCAAGGGTAAGAAGTTCCAGGCCTCAAGCCCCATCGCCACCATCTGGTTCGATGGCAAGACCATGTGGACACACGTCAAGAAGAACGACGAGGTGAGCATCACCACACCCAGCGAGGCACAGCTGCAGAAAATCAACCCCTACAACTTCATCAACCTCTACAAGAAGGGCTACGACATGACCATGAGCAAGGGAACGGCCACCAACACCGTACACCTGACGGCTCAAGGCAACCAGAAAATCAAGGAGCTCTTCATCACCGTCGACAAGAAGACCTACCACCCCACCCAGGTGAAGATGCTGCAGGGCAACAAATGGGCCAGCTTCGAGATTACCAACCTCAAGGCCGAGACGCTCTCTGACGCCATCTTCTCCTTCAACTCCAAGGACTTCCCCTCGGCAGAGGTCATCGACCTGCGATAACCGCAGCCATCAACATTTTACTAATAAAAAAACCATTATGAAGAAACAACTACTTTCACTTCTTCTCCTCATGGCTGCCGGCACCCTCGCTACGTTTGCCGACAATGAGCAGGTGGTCACCGTCAACGGCCAGAAGCAGGCGCAGGCAGTCACCAAGCTGACCTTCAGCGCCGACAATATCGTGCTGACCTTTGCCGACGGAACCACGCAGACCGTCGACATGGCCAGCGTGGTCATCACCTTCACTATTGCCGATGCCGTCAAGGCGCTGGCCACGGCTACCGACAAGGATGCCCCCACCCTTTTCTTCGACCTCAGCGGCCGACAGCTGAAGCAAGCCCCCCAGAAGGGTGCCTACATCATGAAGAAAGGCGACAAGATTGTAAAACTACTGACCAAGTAAACAACGATGAAAAAGATACTTCTTTCAATGCTGGCCCTTCTCGGCATGGCAACGGCCAACGCACAGTCATGGAACTTCACCACCGTCAGCGACTCCGACCTGGAGCTGCTGGGCAGCGCCGGCTCAGGCTGGACGCACGACACGGCAAGCAGCAACGACCGCTACAACACCGACCACGCCCTGGAGCTGGCCCCGCTGGCCGCGGGCGCCACCGAGCTTGACTACGCCCGCGGACTGCGCTTCACGGCGGCTGCGGCCAACGCCCGCATCGACGTCAAGGGCAAGCGGATGTGGCTCGGAGGGGCTGCTGGCGAGACGAAGCTCGTCATACCCGGCGTGGCCGCCGGCAAGCAGCTCACCGTCATCGGCAAGTCGTCGTCCAGCTCGGCGGCACGCGCCATCAACGTGTCGGCCAACGTCACGCCCACGCAGGGACAGTTCGGCACAGCCACCACCGACCAGGTGACCAACGTGGGCGTGGTGAGTACGGCGGGCAGCGTGGAGCTGACCTTCACGGGCGGCATGTACATCTACGAAATCAGCATCGACGACCCTGACAACGACAACGAGGAGGCCGTGGACGACACGCCCGCGACACCCACCGTGAACGACTTCTCGACGTCGGCCAACGGCATGAAGAACCAGGTGCTGCTCGCCACACTCACCGACGGCGTGCGCTACTATAACACCGACGACGTGAGCAGCATCGACGTCAGCGGCAACCGCGTCACCGTCAGCCAGGCGGCAGGCAGCTACACCTTCGACGGCAACGTCAGCAGCATCAACTTCAAGAAGGCCACCACGGGCAGTGCAGGCACCGTGACCAACGCCGAGGGCAAGGTGCAGATAACCGAGGCACGCGGCTGGCTGGAGTCGGCCTACGTCAAGTTCAGCCTCTTCGACGGGGCGGCTGCGTATAACGTGTATGTCAAGGGCGGCAGGTATGCCGACTACACCAGGATAGACGAGCAGCTGGTGCGCAACTACGGCACCTACGGACGGGCCGACGTGCCCGGGCTGGTGGCCGGGGGCGACTATGCCATCCGCGTGGTGCCCGTGGGAGCCGACAAGCAGGAGCTGACGGCTGCCGCCAACGAGGCCGTGGCCATCAGCGTGGCGGCCTACGACCGCTCGGGCTTTGCCCATAAGGGGCGCACGGCGGGCATCGGGGCCTACAACAACGACGGCTCGCTGAAGGAGAACGCACGGGTGGTGTACGTCACCCGCGGCAACGCCAAGACCGTGAGCCTCGACATTGCCACCAACAGCAGCGGCAAGACGGCCACCTACACCGGCCTGCAGCAAATCATCTACGGCTACCAGAAGGGCGATGCCAACGGCAGCTACGAGAAACGACCGCTCGACATCCGCCTCGTAGGCTGCATCTCGGCTGCCGACTGCGACGAGTTCCTCAGCTCGGCTGAGGGCATACAAATCAAGGGTGCCAAGGCTTACCAGGAGATGAACATCACCATCGAGGGCGTGGGCGACGATGCCACCGTCACCGGCTTCGGCTTCCTGCTCCGCAGCTCGGCCAGCATCGAGCTGCGCAACTTCGGCATCATGCTCTGCATGGACGACGCCGTGAGCATCGACACCGACAACCAGAACATCTGGGTGCACCACCTCGACCTCTTCTACGGCAAGCCCGGCAGCGATGCCGACCAGGCCAAGGGCGACGGCACGCTCGACATCAAGGGCGACTCCAAGTACGTCACTTTCTACGCCAACCACCTGTGGGACAGCGGCAAGACGTCGCTCTGCGGCATGAAGAGCGAGACGGGCCCCAACTGGATAACCTACCACCACAACTGGTTCGACCACAGCGACTCGCGCCATCCGCGCATACGCACCATGAGCGTGCACGTGTACAACAACTACTACGACGGCAACTCGAAGTACGGCGTGGGTGCGGCCTACCAGAGCAATGCCTTCGTCGAGCGCAACTACTTCCGCAACTGCAAGTACCCCATGCTCATATCCATGCAGGGCAGCGACGTGGCCACCAACCCCAAGGGCACCTTCTCGGGCGAGGACGGCGGCATCATCAAGGCGTATGCCAACAAGATAGTGGGGGCCACGGGCTACGTCACCTACCAGAAGAACGCCAAGGAGTTTGACGCCTACGAGGCGGCCACACGCGACGAGCAGGTGCCGGCCACGGTGGCTGCCAAGCAGGGAGGCCGCAAGTACGACAACTTCGACACCGACGCATCGCTCTTCTACACCTATATGCCCGACGAGGCCGACCGCGTGCCGGAGCTGGTGACGGGCTGGCTGGGAGCCGGACGCATGGGCCACGGCGACCTGCAGTGGCAGTTCGACAATGCTGCTGAGGACCGCAACTACAACGTCATAGAGGGTCTGAAGTCGGCTCTGCAGTCGTACAAGTCGAAGCTCGTGGGCATCTTCGGCGACGAGAACGCTGCCAGCGGCGAGCAGGGCAGCACCGGCGGCACTGACCAGCCCGGCGGCGACACTGACCAGCCCGGCGGCGGCACCCCGATAACCGGCGCTACCATCTACACGTTCGACGGCAGCCCCTCCAACGCCATGTTCACCGTGGGCGGCAGCTACGGCGACGGCAAGATCACCTACAACGGCACATCTTATAAAAAAGGTGTGAAGCTCGACAGCAAGGGCAGCATCACCTTCACCCCCTCGCAGAACGTCAACATGACTCTCGTGCTGGCTACTGCCAAGAGCGGACGCGACGTCAAGCTGCAGGCTGGCGATGCCGAGGCTGCCAAGACCACCGTCGGCGGCACGGAGAACGCTGAAGGCGCCTACTACCAGATGGAGCCTATAGCCCTCACCGCCGGCACCAAGTACGTGCTGACAAAGGGCAGCGCCGAGAGCATCGTCATGCTCGTCATCCTGGCTCCCGCCGAGTAACCGTCATTCCCCATCATCACTTGATACCATCAAAAGCGGCCCCCACGGAGGCCGCTTTTTTAGCAGTTTACAACCACATCACCCTCCTCCTTAGAAAGGAGGGGCTACTTCTGCACTTCCCTCCTTAGAAAGGAGGGGTTGGGGGTGGTTGATTCCCCTCCGCCAGTTCCCCTCCTAAGTTAGGAGGGGCCAGGGGTGGTCTGAGCAGCGGAAGTTCTGAAGACGTTCAGACCCCTCCTGACCTCCCCTGACTCAGGGGAGGAAATTATTTCCCCTCCGCAGAAAGGATGGGTCCTTACAATTCCTCCGCCACAACACCTAACCAACTGATAATCAGCAGAATCGTAGCGGAGGATTCTTGTAGATGACTATTCTGACAGAAGGCGATGAAAAAGTACAGCTGTTTTTGATGACAGGGCGTTGAGAAGTGATGGAAAGAAAGGCGGAAAAGTAGGGTTTGCCGCCTTGAAACTCTTCTGCCACAGAAGTGGCAGACACTTGCTACTATAGTGGCAGGATGCTGCTACTAAAGTGGCAGATAGCCGGAACTAAAGTGGCAGAAGAGTTTAAAGCTGGCAAAGGGGGAGTTTTCAGGGTATGAAAAGGCAGAAATCGGGTGGCAGAAAACTGGTATCTTGAACACCGAAAAAGGGGTGGCAGCGGCTTGCAACGAGACCGTCATAGTGCTATCTTTGCACTAAAAAACAAAGAAATGCACATGAAGATACTGAATTTTTTGACGAGAAAGATGTGGCGGAACAAGAAGGATGACGCCACGCCCGAGGCTCATGACGTTCTGCTTCGGGAGCGACTGGAAAAGGTGGAGGGGCAGATAGCCCGGTTGCAGGCTACAGACCCCGCCCCCAGTAAGAACAGGAAGACGGAGGCTGCAACAGCCCGCAGCCGCCATGAGGAGCGGCAGCAGGCGATGCTGCTGCCCATCCACGACATGGCGCAGTATGTGATGGATCACTATGAGTTCCGTCACAATGTGCTGCGCGACGTGTATGAGTACCGCTCGAAGACAGCCCAGCCCCGGGAATGGACCATCGTAGACAAGCGGCAGCTGAACTCCATCAACTGCCAGATTCAGAACAACGGCGAAATCTTCTGTCTGTCGAGCTATGTCAGGCAGCGCATCGAGAGCAACCTGGCCGTGGACTACCATCCGGTAAGAGAATATCTGAACAGGATACGCGGACTGTGGGACGGTCAGACTGACTACATCGGCGACCTGGCGAGACGCATCAGCACATCGGACTACTGCCAGCGCATGGTGCGCATCTGGCTCAGGGCTGTGGTGGTGCAGTGGCTCGGCCTGGACCAGCTGCACGCCAACGCGGTGATGCTGCTGCTCATCAGCAAGCAGCAGGGACTGGGCAAGAGCACCCTGTTCACCTCGCTGCTGCCGCGCGAACTCGCCGAATACTATACTGACGACATTGACCTGAAGCAGAAGGGCAATGCGCCACGTAAGATGGTGGAGTTTGCGATGGTGAGCCTCGATGAGTTTGAGAAACTGGGACGTAAGAAGATGCCCCACCTGAAGTCGCTGATGCAGACGCTGAAGCCCGCATACATCGGGTCGTATAAGAGGAACTTCAACCAGTTGCCCCGCATCGCCTCGTTTGTGGGCACCACCAACGAGCGGCATGTGCTGACAGACAGGACGGGCTCGCGCCGCTTTCTGATATTGGAGCCTGACGGCATGATTGACGTGAACGGCATACAGCATGACCAGCTCTACGCACAGGTGATGCACGAGGTGGAAGTGGAGCACCTGCCCCACTGGTTCTCGAAGGATGACGAGGCCGAGATGGAGCGCCAGAACCAGCGCTACTATGTGCTCAGCGATGTGGAGCAGCTGTTCATGAGGTATTTCCGGACACCCGATGAGAATGAGCAGGGCCAGTTCATGACCGGTGCCGAGATTATCAGGGAGTTGGCGAAGCACTCGCCGAAGACGATGGCGGGTGTCACCACGAATGCCTTTGGCCGTTCCATGACGCGATTGGGGGTGAAGCGGGTGTCAAGACATGAGACAGACGGATATGTACTAATTGAAAATTGATAATTGATAATTGTGAATTGTGAATTATGAATTGAAAAATCCTCCGCCACGATAAAGATGATTCTCAAAGGGTTAGGAGATGTGACGGAGCAATTATCAACTAAAGTTTCCCACCTTTTCCATTTGTTCAGACCACCCCTATATATACTGAATTTACTCAATTTCAAAAGTAGGTTGTTCTTTTACCTTTGCACCCACGGAATAAGAGTGGGTGCAAAGGTAAAAGAACAATCTATTTCAAAAGGGTGAGAAATTTGAATCTTCAATCTTCAATCCAAAAATCACCCTTCCCATCCGTAGCGATAGTACACCCAGGTGTTGCCCTGCTTCTTGGCGTAGTAGTGGGAATAGGGTTCGGCCGTCAGCTCATCGAGCCAGCGCTGGGCACGGTAGGCGGTGATGCCAAGCTTCTGCTCCATCTGCCGGCGGGTGATGAAGTGGTTCTCGCGCAGGTATTTGTCGAGGAAGTCGATAATCTCTTCACGGGTGTAGGGACGGTTAGGCCCTGCCACCCCGCGTCCGTTGATGTTCTGCGTCGACGTGGTGTCCTTCAGCTGACTGACAAAGCTGGGGTCGGGTGTAAAGGACACGCCCTGCACCTCAACATCGCGGGCCGTAATCTTATCGGGATCGGTGAAATGGGGCTTCACGGGGTTACCCTCCTCATCGTATTGCATCTTCAGCCCCACCTTCATCTGGAAGGTTCCCAGACCGTCGATGCGGAAGCGCCGGTTGTTGCGCAGCTGCTCAATAATCTCATCCTTGAGGATGATGAGCGACGACTGCATCATCGTGGTGTTATAGGTGTTGTGCATCTTCAGATGGTCGAGAAAAGCCTTCTCGTCCATGGTGGCCTCAGGCTTATGACGCACCTGATAGGTAGTGTTTCCCTGCTCATCGGGCAGCGGATTTGGGTAGATTCCGTATTTTATCTTTGGTGGCATGACATTCAGATTTGTGTCTACAAAGATACGAAAAAGAGAATATTTCCTGTACAGAACCACACCTTTTTTATATAAGTTTAATGAAAAGGCGCATCAACAGACTGAGTAATAGATTTTTTTGAAAGAAAAATGCCGAAAAGTTTGGTCACTTCAAATAAAATGCGTACCTTTGCACCCGCTAAACGAAAAGCGATGCACCCGTAGCTCAGTTGGTAGAGCACCTGACTCTTAATCAGGGTGTCCAGG
>CAMYZO010000111.1 GCA_947303855.1 uncultured Prevotellaceae bacterium | reverse complement strand
TCCTGCTTCAGACGGTTCTCCCAGTCGCCACCGTAGAGGCTGTGGGTGATGGGCTTGTCGAACTCAGAGTTCATCTCGTTGTCGGTGTCGAGCAGATAGAGGCTGACACGGCCCACATTGACACGCCAGACGTAGGCGTGAACCATATAGTTGGTGTAGGGCACGTCGATAACCAGGGGGTTGCCGTCCTTGTCGAGCTGGCGCTCAATGGGCAGCGAGCCAAAGTTCTGCGACTCGTAGTTGGCTATCTGCTGGCCGTCCATAGACAGGCTCTGGGTGAAATAGCCGAAACGATAGAGAAAACCGACAGCACACATATCGACATTACTGTCGGAAGCCTCCTTGACATAGTCACCGGCCAGCATACCCAGACCACCCGAGTAAATCTTCAGGGCAGAGTGGATACCGTATTCCATACAGAAATAAGCCACCGAGGGGCGCTTCTTGTCGGGCTCTACGTCCATGTACTCACGGAATTGGGCATAGACATCGTTAATGCGCTTCATGAGGGCCTTATCCTTCAGAATCTCTGCCTTACGGTCAAAGGTCAGGCGCTCCAACAGCATAACGGGGTTGTGCTTCACGTCGTGATAGATTTCGGGATCAAGGTCACGGAACAGGTCGCGTGCCTCGAAATTCCAAACCCACCACATGTTGTGTGCAATCTCGTCCAGGCACTTCAGCTGCTCAGGGAGGTTCGACTTCACGGTCAGCATCTTCCACTGAGGAGCATTGGTGTAATCAGCTTTAATTTTCATAATCTTTTTTACCTTAATTATATGGATATTCTTGTTAATGCTTTATTTCTTACGGGCCTCGGCCTTCTGCAGGGCAATGTTGTAGGCCTCGTCATAATACTTGATGAACTCGCTCCAGAGGGCTTTCTTCGACAGGGCCTCGGCCTTCTTGCGGCAGGCTTCCACCTCCTTGGCGGTCATGCTTGAAAACTGTGCCACGGCATCCTTGATGGCATCGGCCACCTCAGAGTAGTTGTAGTCGGTGCGGTGGATGACCTTCACGCCGTCCTCCAGTTCACCATAGTGGCCGAACTCTGCATTGGCCCACAGGCCGAAGCCTGCCAGGTCGGTGGTGATGCAGGGCACCTTGAAGGCGACGGCCTCCAGCGGTGTATAGCCCCATGGCTCGTAATAGGAGGGATAGACGCAGAGGTCGTTGCCCAGCACTACGTCGTAATAGGTCATATTGACAATGCCGTCCTCACCATCAAGATAGCAGGGCAGGAAGATAACCTTCACATTGTCCTCCTTGCGGTTGTGCATGTCGTAGTACTTCATCATGCTCAGCACATTGTCGTGACTCATATTGTGGAGCCAGTGGGTAATCTGGGGAACCTCCAGAGGCGTGTCGAACGACTCGTTCGCCATCAGCCTCTCCTGCAAATCCTTGCGGGGTTCGCCTACCCATCCGGGCACCTCAATAAATGCCAGCACCTTCTTCTTCAGGTCACGGTCGCGCAACAGGCGGTTCATGGCCTCAACGAAGACATCGATACCTTTGTTACGGAACTCATAACGTCCTGAGGTTGAGACAATCAGCGTGTCATCGTCGAGGTTTTCGCCAAGCAGGGCATTGGCCACGTCGAGCAAACGCTTGCGGGCTGCCTTGCGCTTCTTGGTGAACGTGGCGGCCTTGGGCACAAAGCTGTTGTCGAAACCATTGGGCAGCACCACGTCGACAGGCTTGTCGAGCAGCTCCACACACTCGCGGGCGGTGATGTCGCTCACCGTGGTAAAGCAGTCCACATGGAAGGCTGTCTGCTTCTCGATGGAGTGCTTCGACTGCATGTTCAACTCGCCGGCCATCTGGTCGCCGTTATAGGCAAAGAGATAGTCGTACAGCGGCTTCTGGTTGCCGGCAATAGAACGGCCGATGCTGGTGGCATGGGTGGTGAATATAGTGCCTATCTGGGGCAGTTTGTTGTTGATATACAAGGCCCCAAGACCACACATCCACTCATTGGCATGATAGATGACACGCTGCTTGCTGTCGAGGTAGTGCTTATAGAAACTCTCCACGACCAGGGCGGCAGCGTATGAGAACATGGAAGCCTCGTCGTAATCGCCATAGGCGTGCAGCGAATCTACCTGATAGTGCTCCCACAACCAACCGTAGATGTCGTTCTTCTTCTCAAAGAACGGTTCAAAGTCTACCAGAATTGCTATGGGTTCTCCAGGCACCGTCCAGCGCCCTACTCTCACGAAGAGACCGTTTTCCTTTGCCTCCCATTGCCAATCAGCAAAAAGAGCCTTGTCCTCTTTGAAATAAGGACTCTCCTTCTCCTTCCAAAAGTCAGGACCAATGAAAATTATCTTGTCCTGCATCCTGTCTTGCAACGTCTTTGCGCGAGATGAAAGTACGGTATAGATACCGCCAACTTTGTTACACACCTCCCAACTCGATTCAAAGATGTAGTCAGGCGTTAAATGCTTATTTCCCATTCGTTATAATTATAAACGGCTGCAAAGATACTTAAAAATTTCAAAAACGCGCCATCTTTCAACGTATATTTTCTTGTGCGACACGCATTTATTGATTTATATTTATTACCTTTGCCCGCAAAATAGGAGATTTTACGATGAAAAAAATACTGTCTGCAACACTTTTGGCTGCCATGGCAACCGCTGCCATGGCCCAACAGCCGGTGAAAACCTTCAAGGGATACCTTTTTAATGAGGAGTATGACGTCTACATGAGGATTGACTTCTACGGGGAGTCCATCGCGGTGCCGGGAAACGAACTGTACGGCCTGCTGCCGGGATTCCTGGCCAAGAGGAACAACAACTTCTGCTGGGCAGTGACGGCAGCAAAGGTGAAAGACGAGAACACGGCAGAACTGAGTCTGATTAACGACTTCGGCAGCGAAGACTTGACGGCAACGCTGACACGTGAAAACGACTCCATCTACATACTGCACCAGGAGAAGGGCAGCACGCTGAAGGTGCCCAAGAACGGAAAATGGCAGAAGTTACCGAAAACCCTGCCATTTAAACGTCAGAAATAAGCCTGCACTATTTGTCGTTCTTCTTCTGCGGCTGACCGTGATTCTTACCACGGTTCCATCCCCGCAGCATCTGGCGGTGGAACCGGTCTTCAGCTTTCAGCACATCATAAAGCTTTGAAGCTGACAACACACTGAGGAACTTATCGTGATAACTCTGCTGGATACGCTTCAGTTCCAGGTCGTACTCGTCGCGCTGACGGATAGCCTCCTCACAGCCTTTCTCGTCGGCAGGCTTCACCTTGCCTAACTGGCGCTGACGGTCGAAAATGGCGCGTTGCTTGGCCTGCATCTCCTTGTAGACAGGGAAGAACTTGGCGGCCTCGCGTGCCGACAGACACGCCTCCTTGGTAATAAACTGTTCCAAATCGGCCTGGAAACGCTCAGGCGAGAATTTCTCCGGTTTTCCTTTCTGTGCAGCAACCGTGAGCGACACGGCTAGCACTATTACGCATGTAGTAAGTAGTCTTTTCATCTGCCCGTAAAATTAAAAGTCGCTTGCCAGGCAAGCATAAATATCATTGTTGTCGGCCATCACATAGTCGGCAGCCTCGTCAACATAGGTATCGCTGGCAGAAACGGTCGTCGTGGCCACCACGCTCTGCCCCGTCGTCTCCGGCACCAAGAAGTAGGCGGTGGCCGTCAGCACAGCCACCAGCAGACAGGCGGCAGCGTACAGCCAGGGACGCATGCTGACCACGCGGCCCGGCTTTGTATCCTTTGTATCCTCAGGAATCTGCGACATCACGGAGTCGGCAAGCCTGTCGAAATAACCGTCGGGCACACGGAAGTGATTGCCGTTGCCCATGCGGTTTCTGATATATTGTTCCTCGTTCATCATATCTTCTTGACGTATCATAGTACTAAAGGTTTAATCCAGGGACTTAAAAAAATCGGAAATCTTCTTCACGGCTATATGATAGGAGGCTTTCAGCGCCCCCTCACTGGTGCCCAGCATCTTGCTGATATCGCTGTACTTCATGTCGTCGTAGTAGCGCAGAAGGAAGACGGTGCGCTGCACCTCGGGCAACCGTGCGATGGCCTCCTGCAGCTGTGCCTCCGTCTCGTCGCCGTCGAAATAGTTGTCGGCCATGAGCAGGTGGGCCACCCCACCCTCTTCGTCGTCGATGCTGGCAGCCACCTGGTTTTTCTGCCGGCGTAGAAAGTCGAGGCTCTCGTTGATGGCTATGCGCGACAGCCACGTCAGCAGTTTGGAGTCGCCGTGAAAGGACCCGATTCCCAGCCACGCCTTGACGAACGTGTTTTGCAGCACGTCGTTGGCATCGTCGTGTGTGAGCACAAGCCGCCGTATCTGCCAGTAAAGTTGTTCACTATATTGGCGTACCACCGTCTCAAAAGCCTTTCGCTGCTGCTTAGGGTCAGACAGTTGTTCTATGAGCAGCTTATCGTCAGTCATTGATATATGGTTGTAGAGCCTCAGCGACAGCACCGTCGTAGCCGTAGACATCGGGGTAATACTGCAAGGAGCCGTCGGGAGTCAGGAATATCGTGTAATAAGTTATAATAATAGGTACGCGAGGACTGACAGGAATAGAGTGTACCAGCTGCGGTACCTTGACGGTAGGATCCAGGGCATCGATCAGCTCTTGTCCCCACTCCGTCTCAGGCTTCATGCCCATCGAGATACGCAGTTTGTCAAGCAGCTGGGGGTCGGGATCTTTCTCCATCATAAAGACAGCCAGGTCGAAAGGCCGCTGCACACGGACACAGCCATGTGAGACTCCCCGGTTATCGCGTTTAAAGACACCCGGACTAGAGGTGTCGTGCAGGAACACCGAAAAGTTGTTGGGGAAACGGAAGATGATGCGACCCAGGGAATTGCCGGCCCCACCCTCCTGAGCCACGCGGTAGTTGCCGCTGTAGAGCATGCCGGCGGTGATACTCTTGGGCGAGAGGCGCTTACCCGTCTTGCGGTCTGTGATATAGTAGCGATGACGGGCGAAGTAGGCGGAGTCGCCCCCATGCCGGGCTACGTCGCCGCTAACGATACTCATAGGCATGACCCATTCGGGGTTTACCTGCATCAAGTTGATGCGGCTCGAGAGCAAAGGGGTCTTTGTCCTCAGGGCGCCGCAGGCAGCGCGCATATCAATAACAGTATCAGGACTGACAGCCCACAGATGGTAGGCTGGTACGTTGACTACAACATATTTCTCGCCGGGCTGCGGACGAAGTTTTTCACGCCACCGGCAACGTTCCATATTAACCAACACGCGCCGGTGCTGATCGCCAGACACCTCGCTTAGCAGTTGAGAGAGACGGCTATACAGATTATCCCGAACCTCCTGATGACGCAGGAAGGCGCCCAGGCTGTCGGTGGCAATACTGGCTATGGCACTCCGAAAAAAATCGGAACCAGGACATTCAATATCGACATCGTAAAGATGGTGATAGGCAAGGGCCTTTCCCGTTGAATCCTGAATACTGGCGGCAAAGTGGTTGAGCACGTGACTGGGACTGGTGAAGCCAAACCGCTGGCCTGTGGCATATTTCAGGAATGCCCATGTCAGATTGTATTCAAGCCGCGACGTCACCACGTTAATATCCTCTTTCTGGTCGAACTGCAGTGTGCGCAGACGTTCCAAGTCAGACCCAATCTGGGCCATGCGGAAAGCCTTAGGACTGAACCCGATAACCTGCAACTGTCGCTTGAGGACGGCCATGAGCGTATCGGAACAAGAGCTGGCTCCCAACATATCAACCCACATGAAACGGCCACCGTTCTCATAGTACTGCCGTACCTGCTGGGAGGCAAAATCCTGACTGTTTTCCTGACTGCAAATATGCTCTAAACTCTTCCTGATGGCAGGAGAATTTAGAGCATATTCCATTACTGTCAGATTCTTGAATTCGTCGGCAGCCAACAGACGCTTGGTGTGAGTTGAAGAGTCAGCGCAACCCAACATCAGCAATAGGAAAGAAAACAGGCAAAGAGTGATTAGCGTACCTGAATCTTTCTGACTACCTTGCCTATCTTCAGAATATAGCAACCTTTAGGAACGTTAAGTTCTACACGTTGTGCCGGACTGTCAATCTTGACAGCCATAATCTGACGACCAGTCAACGATACCACTTCGAGGGTCTCGCCCTGAGCACCGGTGATGCTGACAATGGCGCCACTGATGCTGATGCCTATCTGACTGTCGGCCTGCTCAACAGCGGCCAACTCCATCTCAGCAGCAAGTGCTGCTGTGGGCGACACAGTCACCAAAAGTCCTGCTAGTGAAAATATGAGTAGTCTTTTTGTCATATATGCAAACTTCTTATTTGGTGCAAATATACAACTTTTCCAAAAATCCTCCAAATTTTTCCGCAAAAAAATGCAATAATCGGCCGTTTTAGACGTTGATGACCTCCAATTCGTTGGCTAAATGGGCATTTGCAAACACTTGCCGCGCCTCATTGAGCAAAACCTGCTCGTCTTCATAACGCGAGCTGTAGTGACCCAATATCAGTTGTCCGGCACCGGCATCACGAGCCACCATCGCCGCCTGACGGGCGGTGGAGTGATAGTATTTCTCGGCCATCTTCAGGTTGTCTTCACCGTATGTGCTCTCATGATAGAGCGTGCTGACACCCTGCAACTGCTGGTGCAGGTCTGGCAGGTAGCACGTGTCGCTGCAGTAGGCATAACTACGTGGGGCATCAGCAGGCTCCACAAGGCGTGCGTTGGGTATCAGCTCTCCATCGTCTGTCGTCCAGTCGGCTCCGTTCTTGATATTTTGAATCTGTGAGGTCGGAATCTTGTAGAAGTCTATCATCTCCCTGCGGATATGCGGCAGCAAAGGCTTTTCACGGAAGAGGAAACCGCAGGTAGGCATACTGTGGCTCAGCGGGATGGTCTCTACCGTTAGCGAGCGGTCCTCATAGATAACCTCACGGCAGGAGGCATCGATGGTATGGAACACCACCTCGTAACCCAGGTCACGGCAATAGAGAGCCATCTGGCGCTGCAGCATGTCTTCAAGAGCCGGATGCGCATGAATATGCAGACGCGCTGTACGCCCCAGCAGTCCAAAGGTTGAAATCATGCCTATCAGACCAAAGCAGTGGTCGCCATGCAGGTGGGAGATGAACACGTGGCTCACTTTAGTAAAACGCACGCGCAGACGGCGGAGTTGTAACTGCGTGCCCTCGCCACAGTCAACCATGAAAAGCTTTTCACGCAGCTCGACAACCTGAGCCGACGGATAGTGACGCAACGTTGGCAGCGCACTACCGCAACCTAAGATATGCACTCTGAACGGTTCCACGGCTCATTTACATTCTGTAGTCGTCCTCAGTGGCTTCCTCCAGTTGAATGTCTACGCTATGTGACTGAGGCTTGTAACGACTGTACTCAAACGTATCTTCCGAATCCTTGAACACCAGCGAGTCGGGACCTATGTACACAATGTCATACAGGTTTGTCTCCTCCACATCACCACCACCCTCGCGGATGGCTACCATCTCCAACTTGCCGTTGAAGAGCCTCCACGAACGGTAAATAAGCGACGGCTGATCTATACTCTCAGCGATACCACCCTCCATGATGCGAACCCCCATATCGGAACTGCCATCGAGAGGGTTTGGCATCACCCACTCGCCCAGCATCGCCGTCTGGTTAATGACAAGAGAAGCTACTGATTTATTCTTCATGATGACGGCCATGCGATCACCACTTTGGAATCCGCCAAGGCACTTGCCTTTGTCATTGGCCTCGGCAACGCTCAACACCAGAGTGTCACCAACGTCAGTTATTAACTGCAGCGTATTCATGGCCGACCCATCACCACAGATGCCATACACCATAGAGTCGCGGTTTATGTTTACCACAACGGTAGAGTCGTAGACAGCGTCAACAGGTGTCTGCTGGCCTTTGCTGCCGCAGCCCACCATCGTGGCGATGGCGGCGGCTGCCAGAATCATTGAATCAATTCTTTTCATATACTTAACGTCTTTGTGTTATTTCTCTTGTTTTTTGGCCTCGTTCCAGAGACTGTCCATCTCCTCCAGAGTCATTTCTGTCAACGGACGTCCGACACGGATGCTGTGCTGTTCAATATAGCCGAAGCGACTTATAAACTTCTGATTTGTCCGCTCAAGAGCATTTTCGGGATTCAGTTTATACAGCCGGGCAGCATTGATAACCGAAAAGAGGAAATCGCCCAATTCGTCGGTAGAACGTTCACGATCCTCTTGGCGCAGTTCTGCTTCTAACTCGTCCAACTCCTCACGAACCTTGGCCCAGACATCCTCTTTCTTCTCCCAGTCAAAACCAACGTTCCGCGCTTTATCCTGAATACGGTAAGCCTTGATAAGGGAGGGCAGCGCCGAAGGAACACCAGAGAGCACCGTCTTGTTGCCGTCTTTCTCCTTGAGTTTGATCTGCTCCCAGTTCTGAAGCACCTGCTCCGACGTCTTGGCATCGGCAAACTCCCTGTCGGTAGAGTCCTCGCCATACGGGAGGGGTTTGGGGTAGGCTGCACCAATCTGTGAGGGATGATAGATGTGCGGATGACGAAATATCAACTTGTCGGCCTGCTGGTTACACACATCAGCCATATCAAAGTCACCTGTCTCTGAGCCTATCTTGGCATAGAACATCACATGCATCAGCACGTCGCCCAATTCCTTACAGATATTCTTACGGTCATCGCGCATCAGCGCATCACACAATTCATACACTTCCTCAATGGTATTCGGACGGAGTGACTCGTTGGTCTGCTTCTTGTCCCAAGGACACTTTTCGCGTAACTGGTCTAGCACGTCAAGTAACCGCCCGAAGGCTTTCATCTGTTCTTCTCTTGTATGCATTTTAGCAATTGCTAATTCCTTTTTTACAGCGCAAAGGTAAGCATTATTTTCCATTCCACCAACTTTTTAGCAAAATCTTGTCGCATTTTCCAAGGAAAAGTTGTATCTTTGCAGCCGTTTTATAAAATAGGTATATGGAAATAGCAAGCAAATACGACCCAAAAGAGGTCGAAGGGAAATGGTACCAGTACTGGCTGGACAACAAGCTCTTCAGTAGTAAACCCGACGGGCGCGAACCCTACACCATCGTGATTCCGCCCCCCAACGTGACAGGTGTGCTCCACATGGGACACATGCTGAACAATACGATTCAGGA
>CAMYZO010000110.1 GCA_947303855.1 uncultured Prevotellaceae bacterium | reverse complement strand
AGTTCTTCGCGAGCGAAGCGACCAGAGGTCGAGCGAGAGGGGGTCTGAACAAGGCTATGATGGAGTTAGGAACTTATCACCACACAGACTTACATTATTGGGATAGCCGGTATTCCAATGGTGTCTGGTCGGTAAGGCGCTTGAAAAACTTACTGAAGAAGGAAGTATTGGCAAAGTTCATCTCATCAGCGACCTGCGCAATAGTCTTGTCGGTATGCTTCAGCTGAATCTTAATATGCTCCACGAGGGCACGGTCAATCCACTCCTTGGCGGTGGTGCCGCTGGCCTGACGGATAACGGTGCCGAGGTAACGCTCGGTGAGGCACATCTTGTCGGCATAGAAGCCGATGTGATGCTGGCGTGTGGCATGCAGATTGACAAGGCAGATGAAGCGGTCGAAGATGGTCTGCTCGCGACTCTGCGACCCCCGTAGCAAATCGACGTGCTGGCGATAGATGCCGTCGTAATGGCACATCATGGCGGCCACAAGACTGCTGACGGTCTGACGGTTATAGTCGGGCTGGTGTACGACATGCCAGATGGTGTCGAAGATGTGGCGGGCGGTGGCGATGTCAGTCTCGCCGACCTCAATCTGGAAGTCGCGCACCTGTCCGTTAAAGGCGGCTGGCAGGTGGGGCATGGGGAAGTCGGCAAAGAGCCCCAGTCCATAGAGTTCAATATTGCCGCTGAAACTGATGGGGCTGATGATGGTGCCTGGCCCCAGGAATACGATGGTGCCGGGGGCGATGTGACGCTCTACCAGGTTGATGTTGACATGCAGTTCGCCGCTGACGAGGATGCCCAGGCGGTAGTCGTCGATGATGAAGGGTGGCTGACTCTGCCCGATGACAAGCATGAAGACGCGGGGATCGCCATTAACCATACCCAGTTCGTGGCTGAAGTACGAATGGTCATGTATCTGCGCAAAGTGAGGGCCAAGTATGTCCCTGATGCGCGAGTAGTTCATTAGTTTGGGTTGTTTAGCCATCGTCGTTGCTGACAAATACGCCACAAAGATACGAAAAAAACACAGAAACAAGCACTTTTTCTACACAAATCAAACAAAAAGAACATTTATTCATTTGAAAGGATAGCAAGCGTTCGGCGAAATCTTTATAATTTTGCACCGTCGGAAAAGCAGAAGAACTGTAAAAGGACATCATTACGGAACAATAATAGACCACGCTTATGAGGCGACTGATTTGTATTTTACTTTTTTACCCTTTTACCCTTTCACCTTTGTCTGCGCAGACGCTCGAAGAGTATCAGCAGGCGGCAGAAAGGAATTACCCCCTGATACAGCAGTACGGGCTGATAGAGAAGACAACTGAACTGACGGTAGCAAACCTGCAGAAGGGCTGGCTGCCGCAGGTGTCGGCAACGGCCCAGGCCACGTATCAGAGTGATGTGACGGCATTTCCTGAACAGATGCAGAAGATGTACCAGACGATGGGCATTGACATGGAGGGCATCAGGAAAGACCAGTACCGCATAGGGATTGACGTGCAGCAGACGGTGTACGACGGCGGTGCCATCAGCAGGCAGAAGTCGATAGCACGCCAGCAGGGAAGGGTGCAGGCAGCACAGAACGAGGTAAACATATATAATGTACGCAAGCGCGTCAACGAGATGTACTTCGGACTGCTGCTGACTGACGAGCGGATAGCGCTGAACAAAGACCTGCAGCGTCTGCTGGAACAGAACGAGAAGAAACTGGCCTCGATGGTAAAGAACGGCACAGCAGCAGAGAGCGACTACCTGAACGTGAAGGCAGAGCGGCTGAACGTGGCCCAGCAGATGACCAGTCTGCTGGCGCAAAGACAGACGCTGACGAGGATGCTGGGGGCGTTCTGCGGGAGACCCACACCCAACCCCTCCCTAAATGGAGGGGAGATAATACCTATAAAGCCCGAAATACAGAAATCTATGGAGTATCTACTCCCTTCCCTACAGGGAGGGGCTGGGGGTGGGTCTCGCCCCGAACTTCGGGCTATTGACGCCCAGTTGCGCCTGACGGACGCTCAGGAGAAGGCGCTCAGCGTGGGGCTGATGCCCAGGTTGCGTGTGTTTGCACAAGGGTTCTACGGCTACCCGGGCTACAACCTGTTTGAGGACATGATGCGCCGTAAGTTCTCATGGAACGGCATGGTTGGTGCGCGGCTGACATGGAACATCGGAGCACTCTACACACAGAAGAACGACAAGGCGAAACTGAACGTACAGCGTTCGGCGCTCCAGGTGCAGCGCGAGACCTTCCTCTTCAACAACCACCTTGAACAGATTCAGCAGAACGAGAACATTGAGCGGTACAGAAAGCTGATGGCTGACGACGAGGCGATTATCAGCCTGAGATCGGCTGTACGCAAGGCGGCGGAATCGAAGCTCGCGCACGGCATCATCGACGTGAACGATCTGCTGAAGGAAATCAACAACGAGAGTGCAGCACGCGTCAGCCGGTCGATGCACGAGATTCAGATGCTGAAAGAAATTTATGACCTGAAATACGCCAAAGGCGAAAAGTAAAAAGTAAAAAAGCAAAAATATGAGAACAGGGATTCAATCAAAGAGTATGGCGAAAGGTCTTTTACCCTTCTACCTTTTTACCCTTTTACCTTTAACGGTCGGCTGCGGAAGCCAGGAAAAGGAGTACGACGCCACAGGCACGTTTGAGGCTACGGAGGTGACGGTGGCTGCCGAGCAAAGCGGCACCCTGATGGTGTTCAGCGTAGACGAGGGCGACGAGGTGGCCCTGGGCAAGGAGGTGGGACTCATTGACACCACGCAGATATGGCTGAAGATAGTACAGGCGGGAGCCGCGAAAGAGGTGTACCAGAGCCAGAAGCCCGACATGGAGGCTCAGATTGCCGCCACACGGCAGCAGTTGGCCAAAGCCCGCCAGGACCAGCAGCGCTACCGGGAGCTGGTGGCCGACGGGGCTGCCCCCAGCAAGATGGCCGACGACGCCACAAGCCAGGTGCAGGTGCTGCAGAAACAGCTGGAGGCACAGATATCGTCGCTGAGTACCAGCACCAACGCGCTCAGCAAGCAGATGGCCGCCACCGATGTTCAGGTGAGCCAGTTGCGAGACCAATTGCAGAAGTGCCACATCGTTGCACCCATCGGAGGAACGGTGCTTGAGAAATACGCCGAGAAGGGTGAGTTTGTAGCCACAGGCAAGCCGCTGTTCAAGATGGCCGATACGGAGCAGATGTTTATCCGCGCCTACGTCACCTCGGCACAGTTGCAAAACATTAAAGTAGGACAGAAGGCGACGGTCTTTGCCGACTATGGCGACGGCCAGAAGAAGGAGTACGAGGGAACGGTAGCCTGGATCAGCAGCCGCTCGGAGTTCACGCCCAAGACCATCTTGACGGACGATGAGCGTGCCGACCTGGTGTATGCGCTGAAGGTGGCCTTCAGGAACGACGGCTATGTGAAGATTGGCATGTACGGCGAAGTAAGGTTCCAATGATTGAGGTTAATAGCATATCGAAATCATACGGCAAAGTCAAGGCTTTGCAGGACGTGTCGTTCTCCGTGGACCGGGGCGAGGTGTTCGGACTCATCGGCCCCGACGGAGCGGGTAAGACGACGATGTTCCGTATTCTCAGTACCCTTCTGTTGGCTGACGAAGGCACGGCAACAGTTGACGGCTTCGACGTGGTGAAGCAGATGAGAGATATCCGTAGGCGCGTAGGGTACATGCCCGGGCGGTTCTCGCTGTACCAGGACCTGACGGTAGAGGAGAACCTGACATTCTTTGCCACGCTCTTTGGTACCACTGTCGAGGAAGGCTACGACGCCATCAAGGCCATCTACTCGCAGATAGAGCGGTTTAAGGACCGTAAGGCGGGTGCCCTCTCTGGCGGCATGAAGCAGAAGCTGGCGCTCTCGTGCGCGCTGGTACACCAGCCCAGCGTGCTCTTCCTCGACGAGCCCACCACGGGCGTCGACCCCGTCAGCCGCAAGGAGTTCTGGGAGATGCTGTCGATGCTGAAGGAGCGCGGCATCACCATCGTGGCCTCAACGCCCTATCTTGACGAGGTGCGGCAGTGTGAGCGCGTGGCTTTTCTGAGCGAAGGCAGGGTGATGGGCATCGACACGCCGGAGGTGATTCTGGACAGGTTCAAGGATATTTTTAATCCGCCACCACTAAAAGCCCACCCAATCCCCTCCAAACCTCCCCGAGGGGAGGCTGTCATCTCCGTATCCCACCTCGTGAAGGCCTTTGACGACTTCCATGCTGTGGACGACATCTCGTTTTCGGTGAAGCGCGGCGAGATTTTCGGGTTCCTGGGTGCCAACGGCGCCGGCAAGACCACGGCGATGCACATGCTGACAGGACTGAACCAGCCCACGAGCGGCACAGGACGGGTGGCGGGCTTCGACATACGCACGGAGCACGAGCAGATCAAGAAGCATATCGGCTATATGTCGCAACGGTTCTCGCTGTACGAGGATCTTACCGTGGCTGAGAACATCCGCCTCTTTGCAGGCATCTATGGCATGGAAAATGAGGAGATTAAGACGAAAACGGATGATTTGCTGCGTCAGTTGAAGTTCGAGGCGCATAAGAACGACCTGGTGGGCTCGCTGCCCCTGGGCTGGAAGCAGAAACTGGCGTTCTCGGTGAGCATCTTCCACGACCCCGCCATCGTGTTCCTCGACGAGCCTACCGGTGGCGTCGACCCCGCCACCCGCCGCCAGTTCTGGGAACTCATCTACGATGCTGCCGCACGGGGCATCACCGTCTTCGTGACGACGCACTATATGGACGAGGCGGAGTATTGCGACCGTATATCGATTATGGTCGACGGCAAGATTAGCGCGATGGGCACGCCGGAGGAGCTGAAGCAGAGTCTGCAACAGCCTGACATGGACCATGTGTTTACGTATCTGGCACGTCAGGCAAAGAGAGGAGATTAAAGTATGAAGCAGTTTGTTAGTTTTGTCATCAAAGAAGCCAAGCACATCCTGCGCGACAAGCGCACAATGCTGATACTCTTCGGCATGCCCGTGGTGCTGATGCTGCTCTTCGGCTTTGCCATTACCAACGACGTAAAGAATGTGCGTACCGTGGTGGTGACCTCGCTGACGGACCATCGGACGCAGGCAGCCATAGACCGGCTGGCAGCGTCGGAATACTTTACGATTGTCAAGACGGTGGGCACGCCGAAAGAGGCAGAATGGCTCATTCGCAGCCAGAAGGCTGATATGAGCCTCACCCCCAGCCCCATTCCCGCTGACGCGCCTACCCGTAGCCTTTCTCCGACTGGAGAGGGGAGTCATATCCGATGGCAAATCATGGTGGATGGCAGCGACCCCAATATGGCACAGCAATGGACGACCTACGCCCAGCAAACAATGGTAACCTCTCACCACTCACCTCTCACCTCTCACCTCTTATATAATCCAAGAATGAAGTCGGCCTATAACTTCGTGCCGGCCATTATGGGCATGCTGCTGCTGTTGATCTGCGCTATGATGACCTCGGTGAGCATCGTACGCGAGAAGGAACGCGGCACGATGGAGGTGCTGCTCGTCTCTCCCATCCGTCCGCTGATGATCATCGTGGCGAAGGTGGTGCCTTACCTGTTGCTGGCCCTGCTGATTCTGGCCGTCATCCTGCTGATGTCGGCAACGGTGCTCGATGTGCCGCTGCATGGGTCGCTGGCATGGATAGTCGCCGTATCGCTCATCTACATCCTCCTGGCGCTGTCGCTGGGCCTGCTCATCTCGAACATCGCGCAGACGCAGTTCGTGGCCCTGCTGGTGTCGGCCATGGTACTGCTGCTGCCCACGGTGATGCTGTCGGGCATGCTGTTCCCTATAGAGTCGATGCCCACCATCCTGCAATGGGTGTCGGCCGTCATTCCGCCGCGCTACTATATCCAGGCCATGCGCAAACTGATGATTATGGGCGTGGGCATCCGGGAGGTATGGCGGGAGGTGGCTATTCTCAGCGGCATGACCGTCCTGCTGCTCGCCGTCTCACTGAAAAAGTTTAACAAACGATTAGAGTAATCATAATTTTCAATTCTCAATTCTCAATTCTCAATTTTCAATTATGATTAAGCATTTAATCATCAAGGAATTCCTCCAGATTCGGCGTAACTCGTTTATGCCCAAGATTATCTTCATCTTCCCCATCATGGTGATGTGCGTCATGCCGTGGGTCATGAACCAGGAGGTGAAGAACATCCGGGTAGACGTGGTGGACAACGACCATACCACGCAATCGCAGCAACTGCTACACCGTATTGAGGCCTCTAACTATTTTATCTTCAACAGTCAGAAGGCCACCTACCAGGAAGCCATGAAGGATATCGAGACCTCCAGGGCAGACATCATCCTCGAGATCCGCGATGGCAGATACCTCATCGCTGCCAACGCCGTCAACGGTACCAAGGGCTCGATAGGCTCAGCCTATCTAACCCACCTTTTATCCCCCGAGGGGGAGAATGGGTCACCCTCAAAGCTTTCTGCGCCCTCCCCTCGGGGAGAGATGGGATGGGGGTCTCTCTTTCTTTACAACAAGCACCAGGACTACAAGGTATTCATGATTCCCGCCCTGATGGGCATTCTGATGATGATGCTCTGCGGCTTCCTGCCGGCGCTGAACATCGTGGGCGAGAAGGAGAAGGGCACCATTGAGCAGATCAACGTCACCCCCGTATCGAAGTGGTCGTTCATCCTGGCCAAACTCATTCCCTACTGGATTATCGGCCTGGTGGTGCTCACCCTCTGTCTCGTGCTCTCGTGGCTCGTCTACGGCATCACCTGCCAGGGCCCGCTGCTGCTTGTCTACCTGCTGGCTATCCTGCTGGCACTGTTCTTCTCGTCGTTCGGTCTCATCGTATCCAACTACAGCGACACCATGCAGCAGGCCATGCTCGTCATGTGGTTCTTCGTGGTGTGCCTGATGCTGCTCTCAGGACTCTTCACCCCTGTGCGCTCCATGCCCTACTGGGCTTACCTGACCACCTATATCAACCCCATGCACTATTTTGCCGATGCCATACGCACCGTCTTCGTCAGGGGCGGCGGCCTGCAGGCCATCGCCCATCAGGTGGCAGCCCTGCTGTGCATCGCCTCGGTCATGGCCGTATGGGCCGTGCAGAGTTATAAGAAGAACAGTTGAATGGCGCATGGCCGATTCTTTATATATATATAGGCAGAGAATCCCTTTAATTCATTTTTTTCTTCTTTTGAGTACATCATACGTTTTTTTTCTTATCTTTGCACCGAAAAAGGGATGTTACCCTATTGATGCTACCCTCTATGTCCCCGTCGGCACAAAGGCGAAGTACGAGGCCACCGAAGGCTGGAACGTATTCAAGAACATCGTGGAGATGGAGCCTACAACAAAAGATCTCAAAGTTGGAGAAACATTTGAAACAGATGGAATCACTTACATGGTTTCTAAGCAAAAGCCCATGGAGGTCGTTGTCGGGACCGACCCGTGGTATGACGGTGAGGATCATGATGAGCTCTTTAATCTTCGCGCTGTGAGCCAAGAAACAACAGGAAAAATTATTATTCCATCCACAGTTGAAGCACCTGATGGAAATGTGTATTCCGTAACGTCAATAGGATACCGGGCTTTTCGCTTCTGCGAAAAACTAACAGAGGTGTCACTCCCTTCAACTATTACATTAATATCAGACCAAGCTTTCGAAGGTTGTTCTGGCTTGACTACCATAAACTTGCCAGAGTCTATAACTGATATCAGAAGTTATGCTTTCTCTCAATGTAGACTATCTTCTGTTAGTATCCCCAATACTGTTAAAGTAATAGAAGAATACTCATTTGCTCATAACATAAATATGACATCATTAGTTTTGAGCAATTCATTAACAGAAATAAGAGAAGGAGCATTTTACCATTGTGCATCTCTTGCCTCAGTCATCATTCCAGGTAGTGTAAAGGCTATTGGGAAAAATGCATTTTCTGAATGCGAGAGCCTAAAAAATGTTCGCTTGAATATTACCGAACCATTTAAGTTAGATGAAGCTTTTCGTTATATTTCTGAAGAAGCCACCCTTTACGTCCCCGTCGGCACAAAGGCGAAGTATGAGGCCACAGAGGGCTGGAAGGAGTTCAAGAACATCGTGGAGATGGATCCATCTGGCATTGCCACTGTCCTTACAGAGCAAAAAGCCAACGAGACAATCTATAACCTCAGCGGCCAGCGATTTGCAACACCGCGCCGTGGCCTCAACATCATTGGAGGGAAAAAGGTCGTAGTACGCTAAAAACGCGTAACTTCGGTATTATCAATAGTGCCAAGTCCAGAGTAGGGCTTGGCATTATTTTGATATACCAATAATGCGTATTACGAGGTTCGCAAGCTTCCGATTCGCGACGTCTTCGAATGGATATGGTGTGCCTGATGCTGCTCTCAGGACTCTTCACCCCTGTGCGCTCCATGCCCTACTGGGCTTACCTGACCACCTATATCAACCCCAAGCTAAATGGCGCATGGCCGATTCTTTATATATATAGGAAAACCAAAATCAGGTAGCACCTCTGACACCCAAACTGATTATCAGACACTTACAGAGATTTTACTAACACCCAAGGTGACACCCAAGGTAACACCCAGCATCAAGATGGCATACCAGAAAATCCCAGCCTCTCGTCCGAGCGAGAGGCTGGGATTTTTTCGTGAGAGGCCGGGATTTTCCTACAAGAGGCCTGCTGGCCGTTTGGGTGTTACCTCGGGTGCCACCTAAACGAGGGAACTGACACCCAAAAAGTACACTGACTACCAGTGAGTTAAGTGCCGGGTGTCAGAGGTGAGGGTTGTTTTTTACCTCTACATTACCACTACATTACCTCTACATTTCTTCCACTAATATTCTACTTTGATTCTATCGATATATTGATTGATCATTCACTGACGCCACCTTGTTATTTATCCTAAAGCCTGCACTAGACATTTTATCCGTTGCTCCCTACATATTCCCAACGCGGGAACATAGCATTCCCAGCTTGGGAACAAAACATTCCCAACCTGGGAACGGCTTGCGGATGGCTTGCTTACACATAAAGCAAAAGATAAAAAAACCGTAGATGGAAGGTAGAAGTATAATAGATGAAAAATAGAAGTAAAGTAGATGGAAAATATCAAGTAAATCACTTATAATCTTATAGTTGCATTGTTTAAATAGAAGGAGATAGATAAATTAGACAATAAAAAGGCTTTTATAATAAAGAATTAAGTCCAATGCTGAATCTGTCGCCTAACAATATAAGCCGTCGAAAGTCTTGCGTTGCCGCCGTTTTTTTGATAACAGGCCAGATCGATTCCCTCTTGGAAATCCCTTTCCTTTCTTTTTTTTCTTCTTTTGAGCATGAAAGCAATAAAGAAAGTTAAAAGCAAAAGTGGTGATTTAATATTACGAAAAATTGGTGGATTAATTTTGCTTGTTACACAAAATTGCGAAAAAATGATTAACTTTGCAGTCGAATATTCAATTTAATACGTATTTTGTTATGAAGACAGGTGACAACGTACTGATTTCGCCCGAGGTGACGCACAAGAGCGACTGGACT
>CAMYZO010000109.1 GCA_947303855.1 uncultured Prevotellaceae bacterium | reverse complement strand
ATAAAGCCCGCAATGCCAAGGCTGAGGCCGAGGGTGCTCTGGCTGAAGCACAAGCTGACTTGGAGACAGCCCGCAATGAACTGTCTTATACGGTCGTCACCAGTCCTACCGATGGCGTGCTCAGCATGATTGAATACCGTTTGGGTGAACTGGTTGACCCCTCGATGGAAACGGAGTTGACCAACGTTACTGACCCTCGGCGTCTTTTTGCCTATTTTTCTATGTCGGAAAAGACGCTTTACGACTTAACAGACGTTTACAAGTGCAGTGTGAGTGATCTGCCCTCAGTCCTGCCGGAAGTATCTCTCAGCACGTATTGGGGGAAGAAGCTCAGTCAGAAAGGTCATATCGATGCCATTAGTGGCAATGTAGACGAGTTGACTGGCTCTGTAATCCTCAGGGCGTCGTTTGATAATGCAGAAGACCTGTTCCGTAACGGCAGCAATGGTACGATTATCTTGCCCTACGAACTTAAGAATGCCATTGTCATCCCACAAGAGGCTACTTACGATATCCTGAATAAACTGTTTGTGTTTAAAGTAGTTGATGGGGTTACCCAGGCCTGCGAAATCAAGGTCTTTCCTTATGACAATGGCAAGGACTATGTCGTGACCGAGGGCTTGAAGGCTGGTGATGTCATCATTGCTGAGGGAGCCGGAATGGTGAAAGGCGGAATGCGGATAAAGGTAAGAGGGAGTTAAATTGGAATTAAATTGGAATTAAAAAGGTGAAAAGCAAGTTTTTCATAGACCGTCCGATATTGTCGATTGCCCTTGCGGTCATGATGGCGTTAGTGGGTATCGTCGGCTATGTCAATCTGCCTGTAGAGCAGTTTCCTGACATGGCACCACCCATCGTCGAGGTGAGTGCTGACTATCCAGGTGCCAGCGCCGAGGCTGTCCAGAAAAGTGTGATTGTACCTATCGAGCAGGCTATCAATGGCGCCAACGGCATCGACTATATCAGTTCCTCATCGACGAGTAGTGGATCTGCCTTCATCCAAGTAGTATTCAAGAATGGCATTGATCCGGACATGGCTGTGGTGATGGTCAAAAACAAGGTGGCCGAGGTGGAGGGTATCCTACCTCAGGAGGTGCTCCAGACGGGTGTCCATGTGGAGACATCCCAGCAGACCTTCCTGAAAGTCATTGCCTTGGAATGTCCTGACAACCGCTTCGAGAGTGACTTCATCTCCAACTATTTCGATATTAACATCAAACCGCGCCTGCAACGTATCAAGGGCGTTGGTAAGGTGAATGTGCTTGGCAATACCTTTGCCATGCGTATATGGCTCGATCCGAAGCGCATGGCGCATTACGACTTGCTACCTCAAGACATTGAGGAAGTCCTGGAGGCACAAAACGTCGAGGCAGCCATCGGTACATTGGGCGAAAATTCCAAGCATACCTTTCAATACACGTTGGTATATCGCGGACGACTGCTCAGCGAAGAGGAATTTGGGAACATCGTCATTAAGTCATTGTCCGATGGTGAAGAGCTCCGCCTGTGCGACGTAGCACGTTGCGAGCTGGGGTCTGAAAGTTATGCAACTGACAGTTGGATTAACGGCCATAATGGTACGGTGGCCTTTATCACGCAAAAGGCGGGTTCCAATGCGCGACAGGTGAATCTGGAGATAGACGAGCTTATGGAACAGGCCCGTCCACAATTGCCACCGGGAGTGGAGTTCAAAGTGCTACTCGATAGCAATGATTTCCTCAATGCCTCTATGGCGGAAGTCTATAAGACCCTTGCCGAGGCCATTCTGTTGGTTGTGTTGGTAGTCCTGCTGTTCCTACAGAATCGTCGTGCCACACTGATACCGGCTTTTGCCATCATCGTCTCGCTTTTCGCCACGTTTGCCTTTATGTATATGGTTGGCTTCTCGCTCAACCTCATCACATTGTTCGCCTTGGTGCTGGTTATCGGTACTGTGGTCGATGATGCGATTGTGGTGGTGGAGGCTGTACAAAGCGAATTCGAGAAAGGGGTGCGGAGCCCTTATCAGGCCACCCTCAATGCGATGGGCAATATCGGTACGGCTGTTGTTACGACTACGGTGGTCTTTATGTGTGTGTTTATTCCGGCTTCATTCTCTGGCGGCCTGAGTGGCACTTATTATAAGGAATTCGGACTGACAATGGCTGCTGCTGTTGTCTTCTCTACGCTGAACGCACTGACCCTTTCTCCAGCCCTCTGCGCATTGCTTCTTAGAGATGAAGGGGGCTCGACCCCTGCTTACGCCGCCCCCTCTCGTGGGGTTCAAGCATTTGGACGCCGATTCGGAAATGCTTTCAATGCGTCGGTATCAGTGCTGACGGAGAAATATCAGAAAGGATTGTCAACGTTCATTCGCCACAAATGGCTGGCTGTTATCTTGGTTGTGGTACCCATTGTCTTGCTGGTCTGGCTCCAGAAAGTCACTTCAACGAGCCTGGTACCTGACGAGGACACTGGTATTACGATGGTCGACATCACAACGCCTCCAGGTTCTACTTTGGAACAGACGAAAAAGACTGTTCATAAGGTGGCAGAAGCAGTGAAGGATATTGAAGAAGTGGAAACGAGTGCTTCCATTGCGGGTTGGAATATCCTCGGTGGTGATGGTGCCAATATGGGCATGATAATCATGAAACTTAAACCCTGGGATGAGCGAAGCGGCAGTGAACATCGTATCGACAATGTGATTGAGAAGATAGAGGAGCGTGTCAGCACCATAAAGACAGGATCCATGTTTGCTTACGCGCTGCCTACAGTGACAGGTTATGGCTTTAGCGATGGTATCGAGTTGTATGTGCAGGATTATGAAGGTGGCTCGATAGATAAGTTGAAAGAGGTAACTGACCGTTTTGCTAAAGCCTTGGGCGAACGTGAAGAGATCGGTGAGGTGTATAGTTCTTACGAAGTGAATTTCCCTCAATTTACCGTATCTGTCAATGCCGCCATTTGCAAGCGCTACGGTATAGAGCCTTCAGCTGTGCTCAAGATTCTCAATGGTTATATTGGTGGCGATTATGCCTCGCAATTCAATGCCTTCGGAAAACTTTATCACGTCATTCTGCAGGCCGATCCGGAATTACGGGCTGACAGAGACGACCTCAACAATATCCTGATCCATACCGATCGTGGCGCCTACATTCCCATCACCGAACTGACGACATTCAAGAAAACCTATGGTGTAGAGTCGCTGGGGCGCTTCAACCTGTTCTCTAGTATTGGTATCGAGATATCCCCAGAAGAAGGCTATAGTTCAGGTGATGTTATTCAAGCTATTGCTGAGGTGGCTAGCCAATCATTGCCACAGGGCTATGATTACGATTTCACAGGAACGACTCGCGAAGAGATTTCTTCCACCGCAAACATGACATGGATATTCCTGCTTGTTATGGTCTTTGTCTATCTTGTGCTTTGCTCACTTTATGAGAGCATGCTCATCCCGTTGGCCGTATTGCTGAGTGTTCCTTTTGGTATTGCAGGCAGTTTTGCTGTCGTTTATCTGATAGGCCTTGAGAACAACATCTACATGCAGGTGGGTATCATCATGCTGATTGGTCTGTTGGCGAAGACGGCTATTCTGCTGACGGAATATGCCAGTGCCCGTCGCCGTGAGGGCTTGAGCATCCGCGATGCAGCCCTTGAGGCAGCCAAAGTCCGTTTGCGTCCTATCCTGATGACGGCCATGACGCTGATTATCGGTCTGCTGCCCCTGGTCTTTGCTACGGGAGCGGGAGCCGTTGGTAACATATCATTGGGTATCTGCGTGATTGCCGGCATGACGGTTGGTACCCTTGCACTGCTCTTCTTCGTACCCGTATTCTTTATCATCTTCCAGCATCTGGAGGAGAAATACATGCCCAAGCGACTGTTGCATAACAATGTGATACCTCTCATTGTCTCCTTGTTTGTCTTAACTGGCTGCGGTACTTATTCCAACTATCAGCGCCAAGGCTCCATCATGAATGACAGTATTGTCCGTTCCGACCTTGTGCAGGCAGATTTTTCACTCTTCACTCTTCACTCCTCACTTTCTAAAGGGTGGCGCGAGCTGTTCACGGAGCCCCGTCTGGTGGCGCTCATCGAGGAAGGTCTGGCACATAACAGCGACCTGAACATAGCCAAGCTCCATGTGGATGCAGCCAAAGCTGCCCTGCACCATGCCAAGGGCGAGCTGTTTCCCTCACTCCAGCTCGGAGTCGATGGCGAGGCTAACCGTTTCAAGAATGCGGGAAACGATCCAGAGACGGAAAGCAAATTCAGCTTCAAGGCGGAAGCCAGTTGGGAGGTAGATATCTTCGGCAAACTGCGGAATGCCAAGAAAGCCGCCGCTGTCAATGTCGAGGAGAAGGCTGCCTACGTACAGGCTGTGCAGGTGGAACTGATAGCCACCATTGCCGCCAGTTACTACCAGCTCGAGATGTATGATGCGCAGGTCAGCGACACCCGGGACATCATCAACAGCTGGGATGAGAGCGTGCGGGCCCGGAAAGCACTGATGGCTGTGGGCGAGGCCACCAGCGACGAGGTAAATCTGGCTGAGGCCAGCAAGCTTGAAGCAGAGGAAACCCTTCAGGCACTGCAGCTCCTGATGATACAGACGGAAAATGCGCTCTGCACTCTCTTAGGGCGCTATAGCGGTCACATCGAAAGGGGTAGCTTCCTGACGTCCTGTGAACAGATGCCCCAGATACCTCAAGTGAATATCCAGGCTCTCGCCGCGCGTCCTGATATCCGTCAGGCAGAGGCCGCCCTCAAGCAAGCCTTCTATCTCACCAACGAGGCGCGGGCTGCCCTCTATCCCTCGCTCAATCTCTCAGGCATCATCGGCTGGACCAACGATGCAGCCGAAGTAGTCTCCCCTGCGGGTTTGCTCACGAAGGCATTAGGTTCGCTCACACAGCCCGTCTTTGCCAATAGCAGGCTGAGGGCTGCAGTCAAGCAGGCCGAAGCCGAACAGGAGGAGGCTAAGATCGCCTTCCGTAAGGCTATTCTCGAAGCAGGACAAGAGGTTAACGATATCCTCGCCACCCGCCAATATGCCCAGCAAGCCATCACGCTCATCTCACAGAAGGAGGGAAAACTCACGGAGGCTCTCGCTGCCACTGAGAAACGGATGCGCTACGACAGCGAGGTTAATTACCTGCAAGTGCTCCTGGCCCGCCAGTCACTGCTTGAAGCGCGACTCTCCCTGCTCAGCCATCGTTATGAACTATTGGAATCCACCATACAACTGTACAAGGCCTTAGGCGGAGAGATTTAAATAATTGCGTTCACCATCATGTATAAGACCCGTTCACTACCTAACACACGTATTGACGTGGCCGACGCCCTGCGAGGAATCGCTGTGGCGGGTATCATCCTGTATCACTCTGTAGAGCATTTCGACATCTTCACAGAGAAGCCGATTCTCCATACACTCGCCTGCGACCAGACAGTGGCCGACGTGCTGGCCTGGCTACTGTCTGGCAAGATGTATGGCATCTTCGCCATGCTCTTTTTGGTCGCATGAGTCTCACCAACTATCTGTTACAGTCCATCATCGGCAGTGCCATCTTCTGCGGCTACGGCCTCGGCTGCTATTACAAGCTGGGCACCACCTATGCCGTGATGGTGGGCATGGGCATGGTTATCGTGCAATACCTTTTCGCCCGCTTCTGGTTTAGCAGCCATCAGCGCGGTCCGTTAGAGGGCTTATGGCGAAAACTCACTTGGATATAATTATTCGACCACCTCAATATAGAAACTGAATGGACGGAAGCCGTCGTTGCAGCTGATCATCGCACTCATGGGATTCTCAAATCTTGCCATCAGGTCAGGATAGACCGTCTGACGTATAGCTGTAATTCGTACCTTGTTCATTGGTTCAATTGCTTGACAGGAAACGTGAAATAGGCGTTGGGGAAGGGCTCGTCCTTCAGCGTGAAGTGCCACCACTCGGTGTCGAAAGGCTTGAAATTTGTTGTCGACCGCAAAGGTACGAATAATATCGAATTCCACAAAATTTTTAGATAAATACTCAAAAAAGAGATTCACTGAATGTCATCCACCTGTTCCAAGCTCTGCGGAGCTGCATATTGCTGATGGAACAGATAGTGCCTGCGGCCACTACGATCACCTATTGCGGCATCATCTACCTTGCCACGGCGATAAGCGTCTTGCTTGTCAGAAAATGACAAGTGCCAGGCGCATCTTCGGTGAAATGTAGGCCGTGTCACAACCACTCATCACATTTTTGCACATTTTATCCCAGAAATTTGGCGGAATTTGTAGTTATTTGTACTTTTGCAGCGTCAAAAGGACGTATTAATTTTTTATTAACTATGAATAAATCATTTAAATTTTTCAGCCTCTCAATGATGCTGCTTTGTGGAGGGACAGCCTTCGCTCAGAACAAGGGTTACGACAGGGCCAACATGAACCCTGACGTGAAACCAGGTGACAACTTCGTGGAATATGCCTGCGGCAACTGGCTCAAGACGCACCCGCTGCGTGACGACCAGATGACCAACGGAGCTTTCATGGACCTCTATGAGCAGAACCAGAAACAGATTCAGGAAATGATTCTGGAATTCTCGACACAGCCGCAAGAGAAGGGCTCCCTGGGCTACAAGATTGGTACGCTCTACAACCAGATGATGGACACCCTAAAGCGCAACGAGCAGGGACTGGCACCTATCATGCCTTATATCGAAAAGATTCGTGCCGTGAAGGACCGTAAGGAATACCAGCGCGTGACCGCCGAGATTGACCGTCGTGGCGAGAACACGATGATGTATGCCTGGGGCGCAGGTGCCGACCTCCGCGATGCCGACAACAACATCGTCAGCATTTCGCAGGCAGGACTGGGCCTGGGTAACCGTGACTATTATTTCAATGAAGACCCGCAGACGCAGATGGTACGCGAAGCCTACAAAGCCTTCGGCAAGCGTATGTTCATTGCATTGGGCTATGACGAGGCGAAGGCCGGCGAACTGGTGGAGAAGGTGTATGCCATCGAGAAACGCATTGCCGGGGCCAGCTACGACAAAGTAAAACTGCGCGACATCGATGCCAACTACCATAAGATGACCTACGACGAGCTGGTGCGCGACTTCCCTGGCATTGACTGGCCTACCGTGTTCTGGGTGACGGGATTCCCCGCCTTCAAGCAGCTTGTGGTGGGACAGCCCGAGCAGTTGCACGAGGTTGAGAAGATTCTTGCCGATACACCGCTAGACGACCTGAAAGCCTACGCTGAGGTGCGCATCATCTCGGGTGCCGCCTCTTGTCTGACACAAGACCTACGCCGTTCATACTTCGCTTTTACGCAGATGCTGACGGGTCAGCCTGAGGATGACCCGCTGTGGAAACAGGCCACGGCTCTGGTCAACGGCGTTCTGGGCAATGCTATTGGCAAGATGTACTGCGAGAAATACTTCCCTGAGACCAGCAAGCAGCGCGTGCTCGCGATGGTTCGCAACCTGCAGACAGCCCTCGGTCAGCGTATCGACGCCCTCGACTGGATGGGTGACGCCACGAAGGCTGAAGCCAAGAAGAAGCTGGCCGACTTCCACATTAAGATAGGTTATCCCAACAAGTGGAAGGACTACAGCAAGATGCAGATTGACGACCAGCTCTCGCTCTATGAAAATCTGGCCAATGTGAGTGAATGGAATTGGATTGACGGTCTGAACCGCAAGGTGAACAAACCCGTCGACAAAGAGGAGTGGCACATGACGCCCCAGACCATCAACGCCTACTATAACCCCACCACTAACGAGATTTGCTTCCCTGCCGGCATTCTGCAGGCCCCATTCTTTGACGTAGAGGCTGATGATGCGCAGAACTACGGTGCCATCGGTGGCGTGATAGGTCATGAGATGAGTCACGGTTTCGACGACCAGGGCTGTCAGTTCGATGTCACAGGCAACCAGCGCAACTGGTGGACGGCTGCCGACAAGGCCGCTTTCGACAAGCGTGCCGCCCGTCTGGCCGACTACTTCTCGACGATTGAGGTTATCAACGGCAAGAAGGTGAACGGCAAACTGACACTCGGCGAGAACATTGGCGACAACGGTGGTCTGCACGTGGCCCTGCAGGCTCTCCATAATACAGGAAACGACCGTGTGATTGACGGTCTGACTGCTGACCAGCGTTTCTTCCTCGGTTGGGCTCGCGTCTGGGCAAGCAACAATCGCGAACAGTATATGGACATGCTGCTGAATCAGGACGTTCACTCGCCCAACATGGTGCGTGTCAACGGTGCCCTGCCCCAGATAGATGAGTGGTACGACGCCTTCGGCATCAAGAACGGCAAGCTGTTCATCCCGAAGAAGAAGCGTATCAGAATCTGGTAAGAGCAGACGATGGTCAAGGAGATGCGTGCTTGCCTAAAAGCGTTGCGCTTAGTTGACCACATTAACAGGTTTGCCCTCTGCAAAAGCCTGGACGTTATGAACGGCTACTGCTATCAGCCGGGCGCGTGCTTCTTGAGTGGCCCAAGCAATATGCGGCGTGATAAAGGCACGTTCGCATGACAACAGGGGATTGCCTGAACGTGGGGGCTCTTCGGTCAACACGTCGGCACAGAAGGCACGCAGGCGGTTGTCTTGCAAGGCATCCGCCACGTCCTGGTCATTCACCAACGGTCCGCGACCAGTATTGATAAGAATGGCGGTGGGCTTCATGTGCCGGAGCGTCTGGCTATTGATAAGATGGTGGGTATCAGGCGTCAACGGACAATGCAGGCTCACCACGTCGCTCTCCGCCAACAGCTTTTCCATGGTGCATTTTCCAATGCCTGCCGGCAGTTTGTCGGCAGGCTTACTTGTATAGGCCACGACCTTCATACCAAAAGCCTGGGCAATGGTTGCAACACGTTGCCCGATATGGCCCAGTCCCACAATGCCAAAGGTCTTACCAGCCAACTCCGTCAGCAGCGTATCCCAATAGCAGAAGTCGGGACTCATCGTCCATTCCCCAGCCCTGTTTTTCACGGCATAGTGCTCTGTGCGGTTGGTGACTGTCAGCAGATGGGCAAATACCATCTGTGCCACACTCTCCGTGCTGTAGGCCGGCACGTTGGTCACCACGATGCCGCGCTCGCTGGCTGCTTGCAGGTCGACGACATTATAACCCGTAGCCAGCACGCCGACATACCTTAATGCCGGCAGCTGTTCTATCTCCTGCCTTCCTAAACATACCTTGTTGGTCAACACCACTTCGGCATCCCTTGCCCGCCCAATGACCTCTTCAGGTCTGGTGCGGTCATATACTGTCAGTTCACCGATGCTTTTCAGCGCCTCCCATGAGAGGTCGCCGGGATTGGCTGTATAGCCGTCAAGTATGACTATCTTCATAATCTAAACCTTGTTTTGATATCTCATGCAAACGAAATTATATCAATCGACGCTGCAAATATACTAAAATAATGCTGACGTAGCAAAGCGATTTTGGAAGATTAACGCAGTTCGCCCCATGAATAAAGGCATTTCTCGGCAGTTCGAACCGTTTTCACATTTCGTGTTTTTCTTTCCTAAATCTGCTGCGATTTGCTTAGCAATTTATTCCCAGAATGGTATTACTTGCGTATTCCGGCGATAGCCGTTCACCAATTCCGATGATATCCGTTCACTCGGT
>CAMYZO010000108.1 GCA_947303855.1 uncultured Prevotellaceae bacterium | reverse complement strand
ACCTGCTGGAACTCGTTCTTGCGCAGCATGCCGTGGTCGACGAAGATACAGGTCAGGCGGTCGCCGATGGCACGGTTCAGCAGCACGGCAGCCACAGAGCTATCGACGCCGCCGGAGAGTCCGAGGATGACGCGATCCTGGCCCAGCTGCTCTTTCAGTTCAGCAACGGTGGTATCGACGAACGAGGCTGCCGACCACTCCTGGCGCGAGCCGCAGATGTCGACGACGAAGTTACGCAGCAGCTGCATGCCCTGAAGCGTATGGAACACCTCGGGATGGAACTGCACGGCCCAGATGCCTTTGTCAAGTGTAGAGTGTAGAGTGTAGAGTGTAGAGTTTGCTACCGCCGTACCGGGAGGGCACCAGAAGGCGGCATTCTTCACATCCTTGGTGCTGCCGATGACCTCGAAGCCGTCGGGGATGGCGGTGATGGTGTCGCCATGCGACATCCATACCTGTGAATTCTGCTCAAAGCCCTTAAAGAGGGGATTCTCCAGATTGATGGTCTCCAGATTGGCCCGTCCGTACTCACGGGTGTTGCTCTTCTCAACCTTACCGCCCAACGAGAACGACAGATACTGCGCCCCGTAGCAGATGCCCAGTACGGGAATCTTACCAAGGAAGTCAGACAGGTCGGGCTTGAAACCCTCGGGGTCGTGGACGGAGAACGGCGAGCCGCTCAGGATGACGCCAATGACCGACGGGTCGTCCTTGGGGAACTTGTTGTAGGGCATAATCTCGCAGAAGGTGTCGAGCTCACGCACACGGCGTCCTATGAGCTGCGTGGTCTGTGAGCCAAAGTCCAAAATAATAATCTTCTGTGTCATGTTTATCTATAATTGTTTTATAAAGTCGTTTGCTGCTTCCAGCGTATCGAGCTTGCCGACATCCATCAGCCTCAGGTTGCCGGCCTCATAGCCGCAGATGGTATGCTGGCTGCATACCTTCAGGTAGAAGTCCATGATGGGGAACCGCTCCGGCCACTCGTCCATCTGTGCCAGCAGTTCAGGCGTTATGACGTGGATGCCGCTGAAGGCCAGCGGCGTGCCTTCATGGCCGCGAACCTCGCCCGTCTCAATGTTCTTCCATCCCACCAGGCGCATGCTGTCGTCGAACTGCAGGTAGCGCTTCGTCTGCCGCTGGCTGACGACCAGCGTACAGGTGTCGTCAGGCAGACGGTCTAACGGCAGGTTGCTCAGTATGTCGACATTATGGATGAGCACCGGCGACAACGGGTCGAAGAGATGGCGTGCCTTCCTGATGCCGCCGCCCGTCTCTAACAGTCCGTACGTCTCGTCGCTGATACGGATGTCCAGTCCGAAATGGTTGTTTGCTGCCAGATAGTCCACAATCTGCTGGGCAAAGTGGTGAACATTCACGACGATGCGTTCATAGCCGGCAGCCTTCAACTTCATCACGACATGCCACAGCAGGGGCTGCCCCCCTACCCTGACCAGCGCTTTCGGCATGGTGTCGGTCAGCGGCTTCAGACGGGTACCCAGACCCGCAGCAAAAATCATCGCCTGTTTCATTGCTTTAGCTTCTCGGGTGCAAAGATACTACTTTTTTTCGATAATCCGATGCACTATACCCGTTAAAAGTACAGAAAACGGGCATTCTGCCTGCTGTCAGCAGTCAGGACACATCCAGAAGGGCTTCATTCAGCTTTCAGCGTTTGACGGATGCCCTGCTCGCGGTGGCAGATATGCACCTCGATGCCGAACTTCCGGTGCAGGTGCTCGGCCAGATGCTGGGCGCTGTAGACAGAGCGGTGCTGACCGCCGGTGCAGCCGAAGGAGAACATCAGCGACGTGAAGCCGCGCTGGATGTAACGGCGCACGTGGGCATCGGCCAGTTTGTAGACACTGTCGAGAAAAGTCAGTATCTCGCCGTCGTCCTCTAAGAATCGGATGACGGGTTCATCCAGTCCGGTCAGTTTCTTGTAAGGCTCATAACGGCCGGGGTTATGGGTGGAACGGCAGTCGAAGACATAGCCGCCGCCATTGCCGCTCTCGTCGGCGGGAATACCCTTGTGATAACTGAAGCTGAACACCTTGACCACCAGCGGTCCCTGGGCATCGTATTTTGAGAAGGTTGCCGGGCCGTCCTGCGGATGCGGATTATAGGGGTTGTTGTCGGTAATCTTGTAGCCGTCGGCACGACTGGCCACGGTCTCTATCTGACGATACTGCGGCATCTCAGTCAGTCGGTGCAGCAGGTCTACCAGATAGGGATAGGGGAAGTTGCGGTCGTGCAGCAGTTCACGCAGGTTCTGCATGGCCGGCGGAATAGACTCAATAAAATGCTGCTTGCGCTCGAAATAGCCACGGAAGCCGTAGGCCCCCAGCACCTGCAACTGACGGAACAGCACAAAGAGCCCGAGGCGCTCAACAAACCTATGGGGCGACGGCACCTCGGTAAACTGCTTCAGGGCGTTGTAGTACTCATAGACCAGTTCGCGGCGCAGCTTGTGGGGATATTTGGCCGAGGCCTGCCACAGGAACGATGCCAGGTCGTAGTAGTACGGTCCGCGACGTCCGCCCTGGAAGTCGATGAAATACGGAACAAGTGTTCCCACCAGCATCACATTCCGCGCCTGGAAATCGCGATACAGGAAACATTGCTCGTCGCCAGCCGCCGTCAGGTCTTTGGCCAGAAGGCGGAAGTCGGCCTCCAGTTTCAGTTCGTGGAAGTCCAGCTCCGTGGCCTTCAGGAAGCAGTATTTGAAGTAGTTCAGGTCGAAGAGTACGGAGTCGGTATCAAACGCCGGCTGCGGATAGCAATGTGAGAAGTCGAGTTCACGGGCTCCCCGCAACTGGATGTTCGGCAACTGGCGGATGGTTTTCCGCAGCAGATCCTGCTCCTTCAGCGTATAGCGCCCGCCGGCCTCACGTCCGCCACGTATGGCATCGAACAGCGAGACCGTCCCCAGGTCGGTCTGCAGGTAGCGCAGCTCGTCGTCGCTGGCAGCCAGCACCTGCGGCACCGGCAGCTGGCGCTTCGTGAAGTGGCGGGCCAGATAGATAAACGCGTGGTTCTCGTCGCGGCTGGTGCCGATACATCCTATGACGGTACTGCCGTCGGCAGCCCTGAAGCGGTAGTACGAACGGTTGCTGCCTGCTCCGGGCAGTTTCTCGGTGGTAGCAGGCTCTGCCCCACTCCACCTCTTATATAATTCTAACAGCTTTTTCATTTGGCCTACAAAAGTAACAAAAAAGAATGGAAAGCAAAAGAAAGAAAACGCAAAACTGTAAGTTAACAAATCAAAAAAACGGCCGTTTTCGATTTTCCGAAAAAAAAGGGTGCAAAAAGGGACAAATGGCGCAAACGATTACGTTAGATTTTGACCAAAAACCTATGATTTTTGAGAAAAACACCCGTAATTTTGCACCCGAAATCAAAACGCCAACAAAACCAGATTAAATATTTTATAACCACCTTTTACTAACAACATTAAAAATCTTATGAACCGTACCTTTACCTCATGCACAATTCTGTGCCTGGCTCTGCTTTTCGGCCTTTTCCAAAACAGTGCAGTGAAAGCAGCCACATCGACCGTGACGGCCCTGTGGGACTTCCAGAACCTCAACCCCTCCAGTCTGTCGGGCCTGAAAATTGAAGGCACCCAGACCCATGTTGCCTCCACCAACAGCAACATCAGCATGTTCGTCATTGCCAAGAGCGGCAAGTTTGCCGTCCGCACCAGCGACGTCCAGGTGAACTCCGGCACCTACCTGCGCGTTCCCGTACAGAGCACCAGCGACGTAGTGACCGTCGTGAGCTATCCCGGCTACTACAACTTCAAGATTAACGGCACGGCAGCATCGGCCAACACCACAACGCACACCGCCACCTCGAGCGAGGTGTCAAAGGGCTTTGTGGAGATTGCCGCCACCGCCACCTGCTACCTTTACAGCATCAAGGTGGTGCAGAAGGTATCATCGTCAGTCACGGCCCTTTGGGACTTCCAGAACGTGAACCCCTCGGCACTCTCAGGTCTGACCATCGAGGGCACACAGGGTCGCATCCCTTCGACTATCAGCGACGTCACCATCTACTGCATCGGACAGTACGGTAAGTTTGCCCAGCGCACCAGCGACGCCCAGCTGAATGCCAAGACCACGCTGCGCGTCCCCGTCACCAGCACCAGCGACGTGGTGACCGTTACCAGCTATCCCGGCTACCACAACTATGCCGTAGGCGGCACGGCAGCATCAGCCGACGTCACCACCCACACCGCTACCAGCAGCGAGGTGAGCCAGGGCTACGTCATCATCTATGCTTCGGCCACCAGCTACCTGTACAGCATCAAGGCCGAGCTGAACAGCTACACCGGCAGCGGCACGGCTACCAGCAGCAGCTCCAGCTCTTCCAGCTCATCCAGCTCATCAAGTTCTTCCAGCTCATCCAGCTCTTCCAGCTCTTCCAGCACTACTAACAACACCGTAACCGCCAGCGGCTCGTTCACCGCCGTCAGCCAGGACTACTACATCGTCAGCGCCGGCTCGGCCAGCGGTTTCCTCGCAGCACTGTCCCAGGCCAACAGCTCATCGTCGAGCAGCCGTAAGTACATCTTCCTGCCCAACGGCACCTACAACCTGGGTACCACCTGTCTGACCGCCATCACCGGCAGCAAGATCTCCATTATCGGCCAGAGCATGGACAAGACCATTATCAAGAACGCTCCCGCCGTGGCCGACGAGGGTATCTCGAAGACCGCCACCCTGCTGAACAAGGGCTCGTACAACTACTTCCAGGACCTGACCATCCAGAACGACCTGGACTACTACAACTCCGGCTCGGCAGGCCGCGCCGTCACCCTGCAGGACAAAGGTAACTACACCATCTGCAAGAACGTGAAGCTGAAGTCGTATCAGGACACCTATTACAGCAACAACGCCAGCGGCCTGTTCTACTTCGACGGCTGCGACATCCACGGTACCGTTGACTTCATCTGCGGCGGTGGCGACGTATTCTTCAACGAGTGTACGCTGACCGTCGAGAAGCGCAACAGCGACGGCTCCGGCAGCTGCGTCATCGCTGCCCCCTACACACAGTCGACATGGGGCTACGTGTTCAACAACTGCACCATCGCCAACAATGCCGCCAGCTATAGCCTGGGCCGCGCCTGGGGTGGCACACCGCGTCTGGCCTACATCAACACCGTGATGTCGGCTCCCTCGAAGATTATCTCTACCCGCTTCACGGCTCAGGGCATGAACGTCATTGCCGACAAGTTTGTGGAATACAACTCCAAGAACTCCAGCGGCTCTACCGTTTCACCCTCATCAAACAAGGTGAAGTTCTACCTGGGCAGCACCAGCAGCACCAAGGAGACCATCCTCTCAGCCAGCCAGGCCGCAGGCTATGCCCTGAACAAGGTATTCACCTCATGGACACCTAACGAGGACTGCGCCCAGCTCACCATGAGCAGCGTCTCGCAGAGCGGCAACACCATCAAGTGGTCGAAGGTAAGCGGCGCCAGCTCGTATGCCATCTTCAAGGACGGCTCGTTCGTAGCCATCGTCGGCAACAGCACCACCTCTTACAGCATCAGCGCTACGGGTACCTACAGCGTACGTGCCTCGAACCCCATGGGTGGCTTCGGCACAGCCAAGAGCGTCAGCGTGACCAGCGTATCAAGCAGTTCAAGCAGCTCAAGCTCTTCCAGCTCTTCCAGCTCTTCCAGCGTATCAGGCACCAGCAGCTATGACCTGGGCGCTCCCGTAGGCTGGGGCACCGTGGGTGGCACCATCACCGGTTCGAGCAATAAGAACGCCGTCGTCGTGACTACAGCGAGTGACTTTATCAGCGCACTCTCTGGCACAGACGCTAAGACCATCTATGTCAAGGGCACACTCAACTTCACAGGTCAGCAGAGCGTCAACGGCGCCAAGAACAAGACCGTTTACGGTCTGCCCGGTTCAGCATTAGTCAATTCCAACCACACCGCCACCGTGGCTTACACAGGTATCCTGCTGCTGAAGAACAGTTCGAACATCATTTTCCGTAACCTCACCTTCAAGGGTGCCGGTGCCTACGATGTGGACGGCAACGACAATCTGACCGTGCAGAACTGCCAGTATATCTGGGTTGACCACTGCGACTTTCAGGACGGCGTCGACGGCAACTTCGACTGCAACAACGGCTCCGACAACATCAGCGTCACCTGGTGCCGCTTCCGTTACCTCATCAGCCCGTGGGCAGGTGGCTCAGGCGGTTCTAACGACCACCGCTTCTCTGACCTCTGGGGCGGCAGCGACAAGAATGCCTCGAAGGACCAGGGCAAGCTGCGCACCACATTCGCCAACTGCTGGTGGGACGAGGGTTGCCGCGAACGCATGCCGCGTGTACGCTTCGGACAGATCCACATCGTCAACTGCCTCTACAGCAGCTCCGTCACCAGCTATTGCGTAGGCACAGGCTACAAGAGCAACGTCTACGTGGAGAAGACCGCCTTCACCAGCACCAAGGCCAAGAAGTATCCTTGGAAGAACTGTGCCACCAGCAGCGGCTATACCGACTACAACATCACGCTGACAGGCTGTCAGGGTGTCAGCGACCAGCAGTCGCGCAGCGGCTCTAACAGCTACTTCAACCCCTACAGCAACTACAGCTACACGGCCTACGATGCCAGCAAGGTAGAGAGCGTCGTTTCGACCTACGCCGGTGCTACCCTGAGCATCACCGCCCCGTCGCGCAGCATCGGTGTTGACGACAGCGAGACAACAGCCATCGACGCTGCCGAGACAGCTGTTGAGACCGTGAAGACTCAGTACTTCACCGCCAACGGTGCCGAGGTGCCCGCCCTGCAGAAGGGTCTGAACATCATCAAGACCACTACCGCCGACGGTAAGGTGAGCGTCAAGAAGGTCATGATCAGATAAAAAGATTAGGATAACAATCAAAGTGAAAAGGCACAACCAGCAATGAGGGTTGTGCCTTTTCTGTTGTTTATTGCAGCGTAACACCCATCAGGCCGATGACCACATCGTTGGAGAGGGTGCGGACGGTCAGCGACCGCAGCTTCTTCTGCCGGTTCAGCGGCATACGCAACAGCTGGGCGGCGCCGCCCGGTATCTCGCGTCCATACACGCCCTGGATGTTCAGGCTCCTGCCCAGGTCACGGCTGACGGTGCCCGTAGCAAAGCAGAGACGGTAGGGACGAGGCTCTGCGGTCTGGAACGCCTTGCCGTCAACATAGTAGTCCTGCTCTATGGGGCACCAGTTGTCGGGGTTGCGCAGGCGGAGGGTGTCAGCCGTGCCGTCCTGATAGGCGGCGATGACCAGTCCGTTGTCAATACGGCTCTGCATGTGGTTGGTAGAGCCGGCCATCAGCAGGTAGGCACTCGCTGCCCTACCCTTCAGCGGCAGGGTGACGGCATCGGGATAGTTGTCCCAGAGCGAGGTGAAAATGATATTCTTGCCTGACGGCGGCGTACGGAAAGGAACGCCTGCCACGACAAACTGATTATGGGCTATCAACGAGCGGAAAACGGAGTCGTTAATCTCTGCCGTCAGCTGCGGGTGACACCACTCGCCAATGCCCTGGATGGGAATCTGCAGCGTGGTGGTCTGCGGACGGGGCGACAGGTATTCCTGCCGGAAGATGTCGGTCACGTTGGCATTGAAGTGATTGTCGATGGTCTGCGGGCGGAACTGCCGTGTCAGGTCGGGTTCCATGAGGCCCAGACGTTCTGCCGAGGTTGCCGATGCGCCCATGCAGCCACGTCCTTCGGCACCTTCCAACTGGCACGTCTCAGAGGCGGCACCTTCCGACCGACGAATCTCCGAACCGCCGTTATCGTCCACGACGAACACCTGCTGATGCGCTGTCGTCCCCTCAATATCGCGCCACTTTCCTCCGCCAAGGTTCTGCCGGAAGACCATTTTCAGCGGACGGCGGAAACGCTGCGTCACCTCAAAGCGCTGTTTGCCGTCCTTACGCGTGTACCTATAATATATATAGGGGGTCTTGACGGTGACGCTGTCCCAACTCTGAGGGAAGCCCGGACGGATGAGGCACTTTCCGTCGAGTGCCTGCGGGATGATGCCGAAGAGGCCCTGTATGAGTGTACGGCTGCTGATGCCGATGCAATCGCCGAAATCGCGGTAGCACTCACCGCGGGCAGCATCATAATAGCTGATCTGTCCGAAGTTGCCTGGCGAGGCACCATAGTACATCTGATCCATGACGTTACCCATGAGCAGACGATAGGCCTCGTCGCTGCGGCCTGCCTCGAAGAAAGCCAGAGCGGTGTGCATCACCTCGGCAGCCGCCACGTTGTTGATGCTCCAGGAATAGGGCAGCCAGTTGCTGGTGGCAATAGTGCTCAAGCCGGTATTCTCTACGTCAATATGCGGAATATGCCGGCTTACCCAGCCCGTAGCCTGCCACGCCTGCTCCGGCGAACAGGCCCCGCAGTCGATAGGCGTATAGACGCTCCAGAGGGCAGGACTCTCGTGCCGCCGCCTAAGCCCCATGGCATCCTGATACTCTGCCCACACCCCCTGTGTCGGCATCCACAGCCGGCGGTTCATGGCTTCCAGGATGGCCTCAGCCTCGTCGCGATACGGCGTGGCATCCTCACCGATGATTTCGGCCATGCGGGCCGCCAGCTTGTGGCCCCGGTAGTTGTAGGCCGAGGAATGGGTAACGGCACCGCCGCTGTAGTAGAGGGCGTCGCTGGCCCAGATACAGCAGTAGGCATCGTAAAGGTGGTCGCCGTCGGGGTCGTAGTTGCGTTTCTCCCATGCCAGGTGCGCCTTGATGACGGGCCACATCTGGCGCATATACGTCGTGTCGGCATCAAACTGGAAGTGCCACAACAGCTCGTCGATGTAGTTCAAGTTCATGTCGTAGTGGTGCATCTGGTCGTTGCGCTCCGGGTTACGGCAGATATAGCCGTTTGAGTACATCTGCGTGCCCCACCGCTTCTCGGCCCTTGCCATCTGCATCTTCGCATCTTGCGAGGGATGGGGAATGCGGGGCTCCACCTGCGTCACCTGACTCTTGGCGTAGGCATCGAAATGGCTGTGCTGACGGTCGTTCCAGCCCAGCACATCGCCTACGTAGGCGGCGCGCCAGCCTGCCAGCGGCATGCGCCAGCCTATGCAGCCGTGCAGCCATGTCTGTCCGTCCCAGTCGCCGTCGGCAGCAAGGGTCAGGGCGCTGCCCAGGGTGTTGATATAGGGGTCGGGGGTCTGGAAACTGACGCGCTCCGCCAGCCGGCCATTGTATGTCACGGCCTTCATGAACAGGCTCCGGGCTTCATCATCCGTCACGCTGGCCACATGGTTGATGCTGTCGATGACAAACCACGTCTCCCTGCCACCCTGCCACCGCCGGGTCTTCAGGTCTTTCTCGTCACTGTCAGCCTCGAAGATGCCCGGCTTGTCAGCGCCGATGTCGCCGTTGCGGTGCAGCTTGGGATTGGCGATGGCACAGACGCGGGCCTCAAACTGTGCCGCCGACGCAAAACGCCGGTCGTCAAAGAGCCACACGGCACCCTCTCTATCGGGCAGGGCCACCACCTGAAGTGCCAGCTCGGCATCGCTGCCCCACCGGCGGTCCTTCAGGCTGTAGATACGCATGCCGTTGATGTAGGTAGCTTTGCAGTAGTCGGTAGAGTCAAGGGCAACGCCGTTCACCCGGAAGCGCAGGTTGCGGTGGTGGTTCTTCTTGACCACGGCAAACACCGGGCGGTCGGAGGTCTCCACACGGTAGTCTGTCCAACCGCCATAGAGGGCACGGGTGAACCGGTTCGTGCCGTTCTCGCAGACGAAGGCGCCGGCTTCGGGGAAATACTGCTGGTGACGCTCGACACCTATCTTGTCGAGGTTATAGGATGTTGACTCGATGAAATCGCCCACTTTCTGCTTCTGGGCAAAGACAGCCCCACTGCCAAGCAGCGCCGTCAATATCAGTAGTTTGTTTCGCATACGCCTGCAAAATTACACATTTGCAGTCAAAACGCCAAATATCTGGAACAGAAAAAATGGGCCGTCATCACGACGTCCCATTTCAAAAACAAACTACTTAAAAACTAATCTACTAAAACAAATCAAAATTTCTTTTTCCTTTCTGTGTGCAAAGTTACGACGTTTTTGAGTGCCCGCCAAATTTTCAGGTCTCAAAAAGTTTCGTTTTTGATTTATGTCAAAGCGGGAAACCGGTCTTTCAGCCGATTCCCCGCTTTTTGATAACTTCAGTTTGCAAATCAGCGACTTACATCATTCCGCCCATTCCCGGTGCACCACCCATCGGCATGGCAGGCTCCTTCTCGGGCTTGTCGCAGAGCACACACTCTGTGGTCAGGAACATGCCGGCAATGCTGGCAGCATTCTCCAGGGCCACACGGGCCACCTTGGCGGGGTCGATAACGCCGGCCTGACGCATATCCTCATAAACCTCGGTGCGGGCATTGTAGCCGAAGTCGCCCTCACCCTCGCGTACCTTCTGTACGACGACGGCACCCTCGCCACCGGCATTGGTGACAATCTGGCGCAGCGGCTCCTCAATGGCACGGCAGATGATGTTGATACCCGTCTGCTCGTCGGCATTGTCACCCTTCAG
>CAMYZO010000107.1 GCA_947303855.1 uncultured Prevotellaceae bacterium | reverse complement strand
CCCGCACCTGCGCCGACAAGGAGGGCTACAAGTCGTTCATCATCCCCGACAACGTTGGCGGCCGCTTCTCCGTGCTCACGCCGGTAGGTCTGCTGCCCATTGCCTGCGCCGGTTTCGACATCAAGGCGCTTGTCGAGGGTGCACAGGTCATGGAGAAGGCCTGCGGTCAGGACGTACCCTTCGCCGAGAACATTGCCGCCCAGTATGCTGCCGTCCGTAACGGTCTGTACCAGGCTGGCAAGAAGATTGAGATCATGGTGAACTACCAGCCCAAACTGCACTACTACAGCGAGTGGTGGAAACAGCTCTACGGTGAGTCAGAGGGTAAGGACAAGAAGGGAATCTTCCCCGCCAGCGTCGACTTCACTACCGACCTGCACTCCATGGGTCAGTGGATTCAGGATGGCGAGCGTACCATCTTCGAGACCGTCATCTCAATTGAGAAGCCCAACCGCGAACTGCTCTTCCCCAGCGACGAGGAGAACCTTGACGGTCTGAACTTCCTGGCCGGCAAGCGCGTTGACGAGGTGAACAAGATGGCTGAGTTAGGCACACGCCTGGCACATGTCGACGGCGGCGTCCCCAACATCCGCCTGTCAGTGCCCGAGCTGAACGCCTACTATCTGGGCCAGCTCATCTACTTCTTCGAGATTGCCTGCGGCATCAGCGGCAACCTCCTGGGTGTGAACCCCTTCAACCAGCCCGGCGTGGAGGCTTATAAGAAGAACATGTTTGCACTGCTCAACAAGCCCGGCTATGAGGCTGAAAGCAAAGCTATCCAGGAGCGTCTGGCAAGTGAGAATTAATCATTACCTAAAGAAGCACGGCTTTGAGCACTTTGAGCCCAAAGCCGTGCTCTTCGACATGGATGGTGTGCTCTACGACTCCATGTCGCGGCATGCCATAGCCTGGCAGCGGTCGATGGCCACGTTTGGCATTGCCATGACCGAACACGATGCCTACGCCACTGAGGGTGCCCGTGGCATTGACACCATCCGCGAGATGGTGCTCAGGCAGAAAGGTGAGGAGATTACGCTGGAACGGGCGCAGGAGATGTACGACGAGAAGACTCGCCAGTTCCACCTCATGGGCGAGGCTCCGCTCATGCCTGGCATACTGGGACTGATGGAGAATATCCGCCGGCAGGGACTCTGCATCGGCGTAGTCACCGGCAGCGGACAGCGGCCGCTTATCAACCGCCTGAAAAACGACTTCAAGGGTTTCTTAGACGAGCAGCATATCGTCACGGCCTACGATGTCAGCCGTGGCAAGCCCAACCCCGACCCCTACCTCATGGGCATGAAAAAAGCGGGTACCGAACCATGGCAGACGGTGGTCGTCGAGAACGCCCCCTTGGGCGTCAGGGCTGGCACGGCAGCCCGTGCCCTGACCATCGCCGTCAATACCGGTCCGCTGCCCGATGCCGTTCTCACGGAGGCCGGCGCCGACCTGCTGTTCAGCCGGATGACCGACCTGCGCGATGCCTGGCCAGAACTCTTCTAACCGTTTTTACACGTCTTCGTCATCATCGTCATGCTCACCAGTTCCACTGGTGTCCATGTCTGAGTCACGCTCAATCTTGACGTGGCCGAAGTTGTCGATTTTCACTTCCAAGGGGATATACTCGTCGGTCTGTGGCAGGCTCACACTTGCCGCAAACTCCAGTTGCGTGTCATCGACCTTGTCAAACACCAGTCCCTCCAGGATGCCCGCCTTCCGATAACCGGGATCAACGTATGACTCGAAGTCGGCCTTGGTAAACTTCTTGCTGATAGCCACGGAGCCGTCAGCCCGCCTTACTACGACGGTGATGCTGTTGTCAACAAACTTTTGCCCCGTCTCGTCCTTCACCAGCGGCAGACTGTCGTTGGCAACACGGCTGACCTCCACCTTATATTCCTTGCCCAGCCACTGCACGTCGCGGGTGTCACTATATGGCTGCATACGGACAGGCCCCGACGGCTTGACGGCCTCCACCCGTGGGGCAATGATGTCCTGCGTCTGTTTCTTCTCCTTGCATCCGGACATCACGGCGAGTCCGGCCATTGCTATCAAAACTATCTGTTTCTTCATGTGCTTCTGCTTTTCTTGGAATTTCGACCACAAAGGTACAAAATAAAAATCAGACCAGCACAAAAAATGCCCACTATTTTTCGTAGCGGGCATCTTCACGTCTTAATTATCCTGTTTTGCACCACGGGGACCACCACGTCGGCCACCCTCCTTCATGCGCTTCTCGGCATCGGCCTTGTACTGCTTGTACTGGTCAGGTGTCAGGATGGTCTGCAGCTCTGCATCATACTGCTTCATGGTCTCCATGTGCTCCTTGCGCTTGGTCTCCATCTGCTGTTTCATCTCCTCGGTCATCTCAGGACGCTTGTTCGTGTCCATGCCCTCGGGAGCAGGGCGTGCACCGCCGCGCCTACCGCCACGGGGACCGCCCATGCGGGGCCCCATCTTGTCGGCATACTTGGTGTTCAGGGCCAGCAACTTGGTGGCCTGTTCGTCGTTCAGCCCATATTTCTTGACGGCATCGTCGGTACGCTTCTTCACCATCTCGGTCTTGTCCATCTTGCGGTGGTTGCCCCTTTCGGGTTTGTTATCATTCTGTGCCTGAGCGGCAGTCATTGTCATTACGGCTACAAGAGCCAGAATCATTTTCTTCATTTTCGCTTAAGATTTTAATAGTTTTACTTTCGGTTTGTCGTTACAAATACAGCTCAGCCCCGGGATGCTTGGCTGTCTGAGAACTACTTATAAGATGCAGAAAAAGCAGGAAAGTTTAATCGTCAGACTAAAAAAATAATTTAAGATGACGGGGGAATGACTTTTTTTTCGTACCTTTGCCCTGCATTAGTAGTTTTTGGCACTGAATAAATGGGCAGAAAAAATAACATTATACAGATGATTGCCGTAGCAGCACTACTGACAGGCTGTTCGTGTCAGGGCGACAAGAGTGAGCAGCCGGCGGCAGTCTACCAGGCCATCGACACCGTGCCGCTGCTTGTCATGCAGATTCAGCAGTGCACACGACTCTACACCACAGAATATAAGGTACACAAGATAGTGACCCACGACGATGTGGTAAGCCTGCGCGGCAGCCTGTTCAAACAGGACATCAACATCAAACTGCCCTTAGGCGACCGCAAGGTGGCCATTCCCATGGATGCCACACTGAAGGCATACATCGACTTCTCTGACTTCTCCGAGAAGAACATAGAGCGCCACGGGCAGCACATCACCATCCTGCTGCCCGACCCTCAGGTGGAACTGACCAGCTCGAAGGTGAACCAGCGCGAGATACGCTCCTACGTCGGTCTGGTGCGCGCCGGCTTCAGCGATGCCGAGCTGAGCGGCTACGAGCAGCAGGGGCGCGAGGCCATCATCCAGAGCATACCTCGGTTAGGCATCATCGGCGTGGCCCGCGAGAATGCTGCCCGCGCGCTGGTGCCACTGCTCCAGCAGATGGGTTACCAGGAACAGGACATCACCATTGCCTTCCGCAAGGAGTTCCAACTGAATGACATTCGTAAGTTTATAGAATTGAGGCATGAGAACTGAGAGACTGAGCTATATACGCTGGACGGTCAGGGCGCTTCTGCTCGTGATAGTCATCCTATTATTATGGTGGCTGCTCTTCGCCGAGAAGGACAACCATGTAGGCATAGAGGTTGACGGAAGCATTGACATCACCCCCGAACAGGTGCAGAGCATCAAGGCCATCGGACAGTGGGAGTTTCTCAGCATCAGCGACGAGGAACTGGTGGACACCGTCCGTAAATCACTCTTCCGCACCGACCAGCTGGCACGCATCTACTACGGCACCATGCGCCTAGGTGTCGACATGAGCCGTGTGAGCATCAGAAGCCAGGGCGACACCGTGAGCGTCGACCTGCCACGCATCGACCTGCTCGACTACGACTTCATAGACGAAGCGCGTACCAAAGCCTTCTACGAAACGGGCACCTGGACGGCTGCCGACCGCGAAGCCCTCTACCAGAAAGCCCGCCACCAGATGCTGGCCCACGGCCTGACACCGGCCAACCGCCGTACAGCCGAACAGAATGCCGATGCCCAGATTCGCCGACTGCTGAAGTCGATGGGCTATCACCAAGTAACCATCAGATGGAACGACTAAACGACATACTGACACTGGTCAGCGGCTGGCTCTGGGGCTGGCCCATGATTATATTACTATTAGGTACGCACGTGTACCTGACTATCATCCTGCGCTTTCCGCAGCGAAAGATTCTCACCGCCATCAAACTCTCCGTCAGGCGCGACCCCGGTGCCACGGGCGACGTGTCGCAGTTTGGCTCGCTGGCTACGGCACTGGCAGCCACCATCGGCACTGGTAACATCATCGGCGTAGCCACGGCCATTGCCCTGGGCGGTCCGGGAGCCGTGCTGTGGTGCTGGCTGACGGGCGTCTTCGGCATCTCTACGAAATATGCCGAGGGACTGCTGGCCATCAAGTACCGGGTGAAGACCGCCGACGGGCGCATGATGGGCGGTCCTATGTATGCCCTGGAGCGCGGACTGGGCTGGCGGTGGCTGGCCATCCTCTTTGCCGTCTTCACGGCACTGGCCTCCTTCGGCATCGGCAACACCGTACAGGCCAACGCCATTGCCACCGTGGCCCATGAGACCTACGCCATCCATCCTGCCCTGACGGGAGCCGTCGTCTGTCTGCTCACGGGAGCCGTCGTGCTGGGCGGTGTCAAGAGCATCGCCCGCGTCTGCGGACTGCTGGTGCCGTTCATGGCGCTTTTCTATGTCATGGGCTGTCTCTACATCCTCTGCATCAACGCCGGCTACCTGTGGCCGGCCCTGCAGCTCATCGTCACATCGGCCTTCTCGCCCCAGGCTGCCGGCGGCGGCTTCATCGGCACAACGGTGATGATGGCTGCACGATACGGCATTGCCCGCGGCCTGTTCTCCAACGAGTCGGGCATGGGCTCTGCTCCCATCGTGGCCGCTGCTGCACAGACGCGTAACCCCGTCCGTCAGGCACTGGTATCGTCGAGCGGCACCTTCTGGGACACCGTTGTCATTTGCGCCCTGACGGGCCTGGTCATTGTCAGCAGTGTGCTGGCCTATCCCGACATCGACTTCTCCAACGGAGCCACGCTGACCAAGGCCGCCTTCTCTAAGATTCCCGTCGTGGGCACGCCCCTGCTCACCTTCGGCCTGCTCACCTTTGCCTTCAGCACTATCCTCGGCTGGTGCTACTACGGCGAGCGGGCCGTGGAGTATCTGCGCGGCCACCGCTGGGTCATCGCCTACCGCGTGCTCTACATTGTTGCCATCTTCGTGGGCAGCATCATCGAACTGGGTCTGGTCTGGAACCTGGCCGACTGCATGAACGCGCTCATGGCCGTTCCCAACCTGCTCTCGCTACTGTTCCTCAGCGGCGTTATTGTCCACGAGACGCGCAAGTATCTGTGGCGCAACCGTCTGGACCGGGAGATGGACTGTTGACTACAGCCTCAACAAATACTGTTCCGCCTGCCACGCGGAAGCGCACATCACGGCCGGCAAAAGGCATGCCGTAGATGCGGGCAGGGTCGTCATGATAGCGGGGACGGGGGTCTTGTGCCAGCACGTCGCGCAAAGCAGCCAGTTCGGCGGCAGAAAACTGCGACGTCAGATTCTCAGGAATTTCCACCTGCAAGGACTGCCACTGATGGGTGTCCACAAAACCCGAACGGGCTTCAGGGTGGGCATCAGCATAAGCCACGTAGGGTTTCACGTCATAGATGGGCGTGCCGTCCATGAGGTCAGCACCCTGCACATGGATAACGGGGCCGTCGTCACGGGTCAGTTCCACCCTTTCTATCCGAACACACGACAGGCCAAGCCCATTGGGACGGAAGGGCGAGCGTGAGGCGAACACCCCTATGCGCTCGTTACCGCCCAGCCGTGGCGGACGAACAGTCAGGTGCATACTGACTGAGCGGTTGGCAGAAAACTCCCAAATCAGCCACAGATAGTCAAACGCCTCCAGACCACGGACGGCCTCCGCCCGGCGATAGTCGGGCATGAAGACAATACGCCCTGGCAGCGAGGCTGCCAGTCCGCTCTGCCGCGGCAATCCGAACTTCGACGTCAGCGGCGAATGGAAAAACGCAATCGGTTCGATTTTCATGGCTGCAAAAGTACACAAAAAATTTGGAGAAAACGAAAATAAGTTGTACTTTTGCAACTGCATTGACTGATAAACCTGTAGACATGAACCGCATTCTCCTTATACTGGCACTGCTGACGGGCCTGGGCACCATACAGGCAGCCGGCGACTACAAGACCTCAGCCGAGTATCTGGCACTGCGCGACTCTATGCGCCGTGCCTTTAACGACGGCGACAGCACACGATTCTTCCCGGCCTTGGAGCGTCTTCAGGACTACCTGCTGGAACAGAACGACCTGCATGCATACTACACCCAGCGGTGCAATGAGATTGTGTTTCTAATGAACGAGAAGCACATCTTCGAGGCATACAAGCTGGCACGCCAGCTGGGCAAGGAACTGACAGAGAAGAAGCTGGACAAGGAGATGTACATGGCCTACAATATGCTGGGCCACCTGAACCGCTACTGCGGCAACAGGGAGACGGCCAAGGAAATCTTCCGCAAGGTTATCAGCATGATGGAGAAGGCAGGCTACTACGAGAGTATGCCCCCTATCTACATGAACATAGTGAACGTGGAACTGAACGACGACCCCGAGGAGGCTCACCAAATGCTGGACAAGGCACTGGACATAGCCCGGCAGTATGCCCCCGACCGTGTGTTTGACATCGAGACGCGCAAGTCGCTGAGCTACTACAACAGCGGCGACATTCCACGCTTCTTAGAGGGCTACAAGCAGTATCGTGAGGGCGTGGCACAAGGCAAGAGCAGCGTACACGGCCGCAGCATGGACATCTACTACGAGGCCTATCAGGGGAACACCGACAAGGCGGTGGAGATGGCACGGAGCGACCTGAGCGACGATGCCAACGAGACCGTCACCAAGATTTACGAGCAGGCAGGACGCTGGCGTGAAGCCTACGCCTCGCTGAGGCAGGAGACGGCTCAGAACGACTCCGTCAACAATGTCATCCTGAGCAACTCCATGCAGGGCTTCAGCGACGAGCTGCGGGTGTACGACGTGGAACGCGAGGCCGCCCGCATACGCACCATCACCATGAGTGTCATCATCCTGCTGCTGTTGCTGCTCATACTGGCCCTGGGCTATATCCTGTTCAGCCACCGTCGCCATATACACCAACTGAAGCGTGCATACGAGCACGCCCTGGAGTCAGACAAGATGAAGACGGCCTTCATCAACAACGTGAGCCATGAGGTGCGCACGCCGCTGAACATCATTGCCGGCTTTGCCCAGGTGCTGGCCGACCCCGACCTGAGTCCTGACGTGGAGAAGCGCAAGGAGATGGCCCGGTTGATAGAGAAGAACAACTATCTCATCACCAGCCAGATAGACGAGATATTGGAATTAGCATCCAACGAGTCATCGGCAACCGTCAACAAGGACGACAGCGTCGCCGTCAACAGTCTGCTGCAACAAATCATAAAGGAGAAGTTACCTTACGCGGCCGACGGTGTGGGCATGAGTCTGGACAGCCGCCTGACTGACGACTTCACCATCAAGACGAACCTTCACATGCTGCGGCGAGCCATCGTGGCACTGACAGACAACGCCATCAAATACACGCCGCAGGGCAGCATCGTCTATGGTGCCTCTTGCTCACAGCACCTGCTGACCCTCACGATAGAAGATACGGGCTGCGGCATACCCGAGGCCGAGGCTGAGCACATCTTTGAGCGCTTTGTTAAACTCGACACGTTCAAGGAGGGTATCGGCCTGGGCCTGACACTCTGCCGTAACAACATCGAACGCCTGGGAGGCACCATCCGCCTTGACACCACCTACCAGGCCGGTGCCCGCTTTGTCATCACCCTGAACACAGAAGAAGCAAACCATTGAGAAATATGAAAAAAAACTTACTGACTATTGCCCTGGCCCTGCTCACGGCCACAGGCTGCACCGCCGCCCTGAAGAGCGACACCTTTACCACCAAGAACGGCAAGGAAGTGAAAATCACGTGTATCAAGCACGCCAGTTTCCAAATAGAGTACGACGGCCTGCAGATACAGGTAGACCCCGTGACCGACGGCGCCAAGCCCATCACCGACTACTCGCAGTTCCCCAAGGCTAACATCATCCTGGTGACCCACGAGCACCACGACCACTTCGACCGCGAGGCCATCGCGATGCTGAAGATGCCGGCAACAGCCGTCTACATCACCAACTCCATCTACTCAATGTACCACAATGGCTTAGTCATGGGCAACGGCGATGTCATCAACTATCGCGACGACGTGACGATAGAGGCTGTGCCGGCCTACAACACCACCGAGGGCCGCGAGCAGTATCACCCCAAGGGGCGCGACAATGGCTATATACTGACCCTCGACGGGCTGCGCATCTACATTGCCGGCGACACGGAGGATATTCCCGAGATGGCACATCTGAAAGACATCGACATTGCCTTCCTGCCCTGCAACCAGCCTTACACCATGACCGTCGACCAGCTGGTCAAGGCGGCCAACACCATCAAGCCCAAGGTGCTCTTCCCCTACCACTACTCCGAGACACCCATTGCCCAGGTACGTCTGAAGCTGGCCGGCAGCGACATCAAGGTTCTGATTCGCGACTACAAATAAGGCGTAACGACTACCTGACCGTCAGCCGTCGCACGCCCTTGTAGCTGACCTTCTGCTGCTTCTCCAGATAGCGCATCACCACATCGGTGGTCAAGTCCTTCTGCACCTGAGCAGTCTCCATCGGCAGTTTACAGGTAGAGGCCACATAGCTGTTGGTCACCACACGATACTTCCGCTTCATGTCAAACCGTTTACCGTCAAGCGTCAACAGCTTGGCGGTTTTCAGTTGCGTACCGTCCTTCTCGTCGGGCGTCAGCTCGCAGCGCATACCACCCACAAAGGGGAAACTGCGCATACGTCCCTGGCTCACATTAACCACAAACTCAAGCAGCTGGCGGCCTGTCAGTTCGGCCACAACGACCTGATTGTCGAAGGGGTCGAGCTTCAGCACGTCGAGCACGGTGATGTCGCCGGCAGGCATACTTGGTAGACGCACACCGCCGGGGTTGGCCAGAGCCACGTCGGCATCGTACGCGTCGATATACGCATCGCACATCATGCAGCCCAGTTCCTCCTTCACGCCAAAGGGCATCTCTGCCTGAGCCAGCACACGTTTGAACTTGGGACTTTTGCCAAATTCTGCCACCATGGCCTCGACCACCTTGTTACGCTTCCCGTAGTTCTTCACATCGAGATACTCCACCTGCTTGTCCACCACACGCCCGCCGTCAACCGTCAGCGTGATATAAGCAACCCGCTGCAGGTTGCCGCCCGACTGGGTAATGAGCACCCCGTTGTGCAGCGGCTCGTCAGCCGTCAGCTGCTTATGCGTGTGTCCGCCAATAATCAGGTCGAACCAGGGAAAGGCACCAGCCATCTCTACATCGGTGAAGTAGCCCAGATGCGACAGCAGGATGGCCACATCACACTCGCGCCGCACCCACTCATACTGTCCCAGCACGTCGGCAGCCGGCACGAAACTGATACCGTGCAGGTTGTCGGGGTGACTGCTGGGTATGCCGTCCTTGCCTACCTGGATGGCACCCACGACGCCCACCTTCACACCACCGGCATCGAACACCTGACAGGGCAGCGTGCTGATGCCCACCGTGTCGTCAATATGGATATTGGCACAGAGGTAGCGGAAGGCACTCAAGCCCACCATCTGCTTCAGCGTGCCACTGTCAAAATCGTGGTTGCCCAGTGCCGACGCCTGGAAGCCCACCGTGTTCATCAGTGCCACGACGGGATACGACGGTATCTCGTATTTGTCGTTCAAAGGGTCGCCCGTACGGTTGTCACCTGCCGAGAACACCAGCAGGGCGGGGTCAACACTACGCAGGCTGTCTACCAGCGCCGCCAGTTGTGGGAACGCGCTGATAGAGGCGTGCATGTCGTTGGTTGCCAAGATGTGTATGTCGCGTTTCTCAGCACATACGCTGACGGCCAGCAACACCACCGTCAGCATCGACAAAAACCTCTTTCTCACTACTTAACTCCTTTAACTCCTTAACTCCTAACTACTTAATCACCATCTTCGCCGTCTTCAGCATGGGCGACATGGCCTGCAGTTGTCCGCTCCCCTTGACCACCACTAAGCAACGGCCGAAGAAAGCCTTGCGCTGCGGTGCCGTGAAGCGCTCCATTGAGGTCTGGCAGCCGTTGTCGGTACCCACCACCTTAGCTCCGCCGGTAGTGGCAAAGCTTATCTGGTCCTCGGCCCAGGGACAGAGGTTGCCCTGCGCATCCACCACGTCGGCACTGACGAAGGTGAGGTCACGGCCCTGGTAGTCCACACTCAGGCGGATGGCTGCAGGGGCACCGGCCGTGCGGATGGTCTGCTCGCAGACGGTCTTCCCGTCCTTGCGGCTGACGGCCTTCACCTCGCCCGGCTCATACGTCACGCGCCAAGCCACATGGTACGTGTGGTCATCCTTGCGGCGAATGCCCTGCGAGCGACCGTTGACGAACAGCTCTACCTCGTCAGCCTGATTGTAATAGGCCCACAGGTCAATGGTCTGTCCCTCCTGCCAGTTCCAGTGCGGGAAGAGGTGGAGCATGGGCTTCTGTGTCCACTCGCTCTGGTACATATAGTACGAGTCCTTGGGGAAACCGGCCAGGTCGATGATGCCGAAGTAAGACGAGCGTGCCGGGAAACCATAGGGGGTAGGTTCGCCGATATAGTCAAAGCCCGTCCAGATGAACTGTCCGCCCACGTAAGGTGTATGCTTCACCACATCCCACGTCTCCTCATGGGTAGAGCCCCAGGGCACGCGTGAGTTATCGTAGCTGGAACACATGAACGAGGGGTCGGTATAGGGTTTCCACCATTCCTCAGGTGCCACGTAGACCTTGTCGCTGGGCATACGGTAGTAGCCACGTGTCTGCAGGGCCGAGACACTTTCTGTGAAGATGAAGGGCTTGTCGGGGAAGTCTCGCGGCACGTCTTTCACCCACTGGTGGTGGTAGTTGTAGCCTACGATGTCCAGGGCACCGCTCTTGAAGAGGTGGTTACCTGGCGACGGCTCGTTACAGCCTGCGGTGATGGGGCGCGTCTGGTCGTAGCGCCTGACGATGCCGGCCAGATGCTGCGTCAGCAGCGACTGCACGCTCATCTCGCCATCCTTGGCCAGCGTTGATGCGTCATGACCGGCATTCAGTATCAGGTTAGCCTGCTCCAGCGTCAGGGTGTCGGCCTCGGCACTCGACCACTGCTCCAGCACCTCGTTGCCTATCGACCACATCAGCACCGAGGGGTGGTTGCGGTCGCGCAGCACCAGGTCCGTCAGGTCGCGCTCGTGCCACTCGTCGAAGAA
>CAMYZO010000106.1 GCA_947303855.1 uncultured Prevotellaceae bacterium | reverse complement strand
TTCTGGAGCCATGATGTGCCGGGCTTCCACTCCACCCCCGACTTCATGAACTCCCCCCTCGACGAGCAGGTCTACGTGCGGTGGACACAGTTTGGCGTGTTCACCTCACATATCCGCTACCACGGCACCTGTAAGCGCGAACCCTGGCATTATCCGGCTATCGCCCCCATCGTCAAACGGTGGTGGAAGTTGCGCTACCGCCTCATCCCCTATATCGTCGAGCAGTCTCAGCAGGCTTGTCAGAGCGGCTTCCCCATCATCCAGGCGCTGCTCATCCGTCACCCCCATGACCGTCAGGTGTGGCATATCGACGATGAATACTATTTCGGTCAGGAGTTCCTGGTGTGTCCGGTGATGAATGGTAATAATAGGAGAGATATCTATCTGCCAGGGGGGGCTTGGATCAACTTCTTCACCGGCGAACGCTTTGAGGGGGGCCGCTGGTACTACGGTGTCGACGTGCCGCTGGACCAGATGCCCGTCTTCGTCCGCCCCGGTGCTTCCATCAGGATGTACCCCCACGACGTTGACTCTACCGACGACATGGATCTCTCGCAGTCTGTCACCATCGAAATAACTGAAGACTTTAAAGGCATCGGATTATGAACACCCACTATATGCAGCCCCTCGACTGGCTCATCCTGGCCGTCTATTTCGCCGTGTTGCTGGCTATCGGCATCTGGGCAAGTACCAAACGTAAGAAGAACAGCTCGCTCTTCCTGGCCGAGCACTCCCTGCGCTGGCACCATATTGGTTTCTCCATGTGGGGCACCAATGTCGGACCGTCCATGCTCATAGCCTCCGCCTCGGCAGGCTTTACCACGGGTATCGTCTCAGGCAACTTCGCCTGGTATGCCTTTGTGTTCATAGCCCTGCTGGCCTTTGTCTTCGTTCCCCGCTACTTAGGAGCCAACATCAGCACGCTGCCGGAGTTCATGGGCCTGCGCTTCGGACAGTCCACGCGAAACATCCTGGCCTGGTACACCATCGTCACCGTCATCATCTCCTGGCTGGCCCTGACGCTCTTTGCCGGGGGCATCCTCATCCGTCAGGTCTTCGACATTCCCATGTGGATGTCGGCCCTGGTGCTGCTCATCATTTCCGCTTTCTTCACCATGCTTGGCGGACTGAAAGCCGTGGCCTATACCAATGTCTATCAGATGATTCTGCTCATCGTTGTGTCGCTGGTGCTGGTCATTGTCGGTCTCGACCGCGTGGGAGGGGTTGCCGCACTGGTAGACAAGGTGCCTGCCGACTACTGGGTGATGTTCAAGCCCAACAGCGACGAGGCCTTCCCCTGGCTGCCCATCCTCCTGGGCTATCCGGTGATGGGTGTCTGGTTCTGGTGTACCGACCAGAGCATGGTGCAGCCCGTGCTGGCTGCCAGGAGCCTGAAGGAGGGACAGCTCGGCACCAACTTCACGGGCTGGCTGAAGATTCTCGATGTGGCCTTGTATATCCTGCCGGGCATCATCTGCTTCGCCCTCTTCCCCACCTTGGAGAATCCCGATGAGGCCTACCTGACAATGGTCGAGAATCTGTTTCCCGTAGGTATGGTGGGACTGGTGTTCGCCGTGCTGACGGCCTGTCTGGTAAGCACCATAGGCTCGGCCCTCAACGCCCTGAGCACCGTGTTCACCATGGATATCTACGTCAAGCGGTTCAACCCCCAGGCCTCGCAGCGGCGCATCAACATCGTGGGGCGCTCGGTGACGGTGGCAGGCTCGCTGCTGGCCATCGTCCTCACCGTGGCTATCGACGCCATCAAGGGCCTGAACCTCTTCAATGTGTTCCAGAGCGTCCTCGGCTTCATTGCACCGCCCATGGCAGCCGTCTTCCTGTTGGGCATCTTCTGGAAGCGCACCACCACCCGTGCCGCCAACTTCGCCCTGACCGTCGGCACTGCCTTCTGCCTCACCGTCGGCGTGCTCTATCTGTGGGGACCGCAGCACTTTCAATTGTCAATTCTCAATTCCCAATTAACATGGACCTGGCCCCATTTCATGCTCCTCTCGTTCGAGCTGTTTGTCATCCTCGTCGTCTGCATGGTCATCATCTCGCTGACTGACAAAGACAAGACACGGTACGTGATTCCCGCTCCTATCCATGAGGAGTTCTCAAAACTCGCCGTTGGCCTGTGGACGGCCTTGGCAGTCGTGATGACAGGCTTGTATATCTATTTCAACTGAAGCACTTTGCATACCCCCCCAAAAAACCTATAAAGTTAAGATGAAGCAACAGATATTCTTATGGCTCATGGCTACGAGTCTGGCGCTGACGGCAGCGGCACAACAAAGGCTGGCGTCGCCCAACGGCAAGTTGACAGTGGAAACCCGCCAGGGACAGTTTGCCGTCAGCTATCAGGGACGGCAGGTGCTGACGCTGCAGGCCGCCGAGGCTGCCACGTCGCTGGAGGACGTGAAGGCCACAACGGTGAAGGCCGACTACCGGATGCTCGCCGGCAAGCGCAGCCACTGCGTGAACGAGGCCAACGAATACCGTGTGGGTGCCATGACGCTGCGCCTTTACAACGACGGCCTGGCCTTCCGCTATGAGTCGCCCGTCAAGGAGCAGGCGGCCTACGTCATCCCCGAGGGCACGAAGCGGTGGATGCAGCAGTGGTGCGACTCCTACGAGGGCTTCTTCCCCCTGGCCACCACGTGCCGCCAGCAGGCCGTGCCGTCGTATGGCCGGCAGTATAAGGATGCCGATGGCAACTGTGTCCGCTGGGGCTACCCCGCCTTGCTGGAGCCCCTCGACGGCGTGTTTGCCCTCATTACCGAGGCCAACATGGAGCGAGGGCAGAGCGCGTCGTCGCTGTATAACGACGGCGAACTGTTCCGCGTGGTTCCCGACGAGGGTGCCAATGAGCACCACTCGCCCTGGCGTGTGGTCATCATCGGTACGCTGGCCGATGTGGTGCAGTCAACCCTGGTGACCGATGTCTCAGAGCCTTGCCGTCTGGAAGATACTAGCTGGATTCAGCCCGGTGTGGTCTCATGGATCTACTGGGCCTACAACCACGGCTCCAACGACTACAACATCATCAGGCAATATGTCGACATGGCCCAGAAGCTCCGCTTGCCCTACGTGCTGATAGACGCCGAGTGGGACGAGATGAAGGACGGCAAGACCATTGAGGATGCTATCGGCTACGCCAAGTCGAAGGGCGTCAGGCCGATGATATGGTACAACTCGTCGGTAGGGTGGGTGGACGGCGCCCCTACGCCGAAGTTCCGCCTGAACAAACCCGAAGACCGGGAGCGGGAGTTTGCCTGGTGTGAGAAGATTGGTGTGGCCGGTGTGAAGATCGACTTCTTCAGCGGTGACAGCCAGCGTAACATAGACTATTGCATCGACCTGCTGGCCTGTGCCGCCCGCCACCACCTGCTCGTCAACTTCCACGGTGCCACCGTCCCCCGTGGCTGGCAGCGCACGTGGCCCAACCTGCTGTCTACCGAGGGTGTCTACGGGGCCGAGTGGTATAATAACGTGCCTACGTTCACCGACAAGGCGGCCTGCCATAACGCCACACTGCCCTTCACCCGTAATGTCATCGGGCCGATGGACTATACCCCCTGCGCGTTCAGCGACTCCCAGCATCCGCATATCACCACCCATGCCCACGAGCTGGCCCTGACGGTGCTCTTCGAGAGTGGCCTGCAGCATCTGGCCGACCGTCCTGAGAGCTATCTGTCGCAGCCTGCCGAGGTGCAGCAGTTTCTGAGCCGTCTGCCTGCCGCCTGGGACGAGACGCGCCTGGTGGCGGGCTATCCCGGCGACCATGTGGTCATGGCGCGCCGCAGCGGCACCACGTGGTATGTGGCCGGCATCAACGGCACCGACCGCGAGATGACGCTGAAGATGCCGCTCGATTTCATCCCCCAGGGCAGGGCCACGCTCTTTGCCGACGGCACCCCCTGGACCGTCACCAGTCCCCGGACGCTGCCCCAGAGTGTCAGCTGTAAGCCCCGTGGCGGGTTCGTGCTGGTTGTCGCCGACCAATAAAATAGCGACTGTAATTGCAAACTGCGCGTTACATTTTCAACGCACGCCGTCAGTCTGTTCCACGGAAAAGTTTTAAAAACCGTGAAAACTGAATGTTCTGCGCCCTTTTCTTTCTTCTTTTCCAAAAGAAATTGCTAACTTTGCGGTCGTAAAAAATAACCCCAATCAATTATAACTAAATAATATTATGGTAAACTACAAGGATTTAGGTCTCGTGAATACCCGCGAGATGTTCAAGAAGGCAGTAGCCGGCGGCTATGCCATTCCCGCTTTCAACTTCAACACTATGGAGCAGATGCAGGCCATCGTCCAGGCTGCCGTCGAAACCAAGTCGCCCGTCATTATGCAGGTGTCTAAGGGTGCCCGTAACTATGCCAACCCCACCATCCTGCGCTACATGGCTGAGGGTGCTGTGGCCTACGCTAAGGAGCTGGGTTGCGAAAATCCACAGATTGTGCTGCACCTTGATCATGGTGACAGCTTCGAGCTCTGCAAGGACTGCATCGACATGGGCTTCTCCAGCGTGATGTACGACGGTTCGGCTCTGCCCTACGAGGAGAATATCAAGATTTCGCGTCAGGTGGTGGAATATGCTCACAAGTACGACGTCACCGTTGAGTGCGAGCTCGGCGTGCTGGCCGGTGTTGAGGACGAGGTTGCCTCTGAGGTGAGCCACTACACCAAGCCCGAGGAGGTCATCGACTTCGCTACCCGCACAGGCTGCGACTCTCTGGCCATCTCTATCGGTACCAGCCACGGTGCTTACAAGTTCAAGCCCGAGCAGTGTACCCGCGACCCGAAGACCGGCAAGCTCGTTCCGCCGCCACTGGCTTTCGACGTGCTGCATGAGATTGAGAAAAAGCTGCCCGGATTCCCCATCGTGCTCCACGGCTCCAGCTCTGTTCCCCAGGAAGAGGTCGACACCATCAACAAGTTCGGCGGCAACCTGCCCGACGCTATCGGCATCCCCGAGGATCAGCTCCGCGAGGCTTCGAAGAGCGCCGTCTGCAAGATCAACATCGACTCCGACTCTCGTCTGGCCATGACCGCTGCCATCCGCAAGCACCTGGCCGAGCATCCTGGAGACTTCGATCCTCGCCAGTATCTGAAGCCTGCCCGCGAGAACATGAAGAAGATGTACATCCACAAGATTGTGAATGTGCTGGGTTCCGACGGTAAACTCTAAACCGGAAACCTCTTCGTTTTATTAATAAAGGTGGAAGATGCCTCAGGGCGCTTCTGCCTTTTTTTGTTCTTTGACTATTATACTATGAAAATAAGAAACAACCTATTCATGATGGCGTGCGGCCTGCTGATGCTCTGCATAGCCCCGCGCGCCGCTTTCGCCCAGCCAACCGCCCAGGAGTGGAACCGTGACGTCATAGGCTGGAACCTCGGCAACCAGCTGGAGTGCCCGGCACCCGGCCTGGACAACGAGTCGATGGCCATCGGTATGGCTCCTAACAGCCTCAACGCCGAGACTGCCTGGGGAAATCCCGTGGTAACACGTAAGACTATTGAGGCCGTCAGGGAGGCGGGCTTCAATGCCATCCGCATCCCCGTGCAGTGGAGTTGCCATATCACCAACCCCCGCACCATGACCATTGACCCGGCGTGGATGAGCCGCGTCAGGGAGATCATCGGCTGGTGCTTAGACGCCGGACTGAAGGTCATCGTCAACACACATCACGACAAATGGCTGGAGGGCCGCCCCACCAACCAGTACAAGGCTGAGAACAACCGCCGGCTGGCACAGCTCTGGACGAACATTGCGCGCGCTCTGTCGCAGTATGACTACCGCGTGGCCTTTGCCGGCACCAACGAGGTACACATCAGGGATAACTGGGGCAAGCCCGCCGCTGAGAACCTGGCGGTGCAGAACAGCTACAACCAGACCTTTGTCAATGCCGTCCGCGCAACGGGCGGAAAAAATGCCAAGCGCCATCTTATCGTGCAGACCTACGTGTGCAACCCCGACTTCGGACTCGATGGTGGCGGCTTCATCATCCCCACCGACGCACGTGCCAATGGCAACCGCTATATGAGCGTCGAGTTTCATTACTACACACCCTGGGACTATGCCGGCCTGGGCAAGTACTACTTCTGGGGCGAGCCTTACAAGCAGTATGGCCAGACAGCACCCTCTGACGAACAGGAGATGACACGCTTCTTCGACCGCGTTGCCGCCACCTGGAGCGCCAAGGGATTGGGCATCGTCATCGGCGAGTGGGGCGTGAGCGACCACTATAACGCCCCCCAGGCTGCCGTCATCCACGAGAACATGGCCTACTACTGCCGCTTCCTCGTCAGCGAGGCTTGCAAGCGCGGCTTCTCCACCTTCATCTGGGACAACAACGCCTTCGGCAATGGCCAGGAGAAGTTTGGCATCTTCGACCGCAGCAAGGGTATGACGGTGCGGGCGCCCTGGATTCTGCAGGGCCTCTTCGGCTCGTCGGCTGCTGCCCGGCAGTCGGCTCCCCGTCCCTATGCTGTCGACGAGGCACTGGAACGGCGCGTTGAAGCCACGCTGGCCAAGATGACGCTTGACGAGAAGATAGGACAGATGACCGAACTGAGCCTCGACGCCCTGGGCAAGGGTGCCGGCGATGCGTTCCAGTTCGACGAGAAGAAACTCCATGAGGCCATCGCCGTCTATAAGGTGGGCTCCGTCCTCAACGCCCCCGGCCCCGTTGCCGTGTCGCCACAGCGCTGGCGCCAGATTATCGGCCGCATCCAGGAACTGTCGATGAAGGAAATCGGCATCCCCTGCATCTACGGTCTCGACCAGAACCACGGCGTGACCTACACCATGGGCGGCATCCTCTTCCCTCAGAATATCAACCTCGGCGCGTCGTTCAATCCGCAGTTGGCAGAGGAGGCAGGACGCATCACAGCCTACGAGACGCGTGCCGCCAACTGCCCCTGGACCTATTCGCCCACCGTCGACCTGAGCCGTGACCCCCGCTGGCCCCGCGTCTGGGAGAACTACGGCGAAGACCCGCTGGTAAACGCCCTGATGGGTAGTGCCGCCGTCCGCGGATTCCAGGGTACTGACCCGAACCGCGTCGACCGCTATCACATTGCTGCCTGCATGAAGCACTATCTGGGCTACGGCTCGCCCCGCACCGGCAAGGACCGCACGCCGGCCTATATCCCTGAGAGCGAACTGCGCGAGAAGTGCTTCGCCCCCTTCAAGGCTATGGTTGAGGCCGGTGCCCTGTCGGTCATGGTGAACAGCGGCTCTGTCAACGGCCTGCCCGTCCATGCTAACTACAAACTCATCACGGAGTGGCTGAAAGACGGCCTGAACTGGGACGGCATGGTGGTCACCGACTGGAGCGACATCAACAACCTGTATCAGCGCGAACATGTGGCTGCCAACAAGAAGGAGGCCATCCGCATGGCCATCAATGCCGGCATCGACATGTCGATGGACCCCTACGACCTGAACTTCTGCACCCTGCTGAAGGAACTGGTACAGGAGGGACAGGTCAGCCAGAGCCGCATCGACGATGCCGTGCGCCGTGTGCTGCGCCTGAAGTACCGCCTGGGACTCTTCGACAGTCCCAACACCGGCAGCGATGCCGACTATCCTGACTTCGCTTCCGGCAAGTTTGCCGCCGTGGCCCTGCAGGCCGCCGAGGAGAGTCAGGTGCTGCTGAAGAATGCCGACGGCCTGCTGCCGCTGGCCAAGGGCAAGCGCATCCTCGTCACAGGACCTAACGCCAACCAGATGCGCTGTCTGAACGGCGGCTGGAGCTACACCTGGCAGGGACACCAGGCTGACCGCTACGCCCAGAACTACAACACCATCTACGAAGCCCTGTGCAACCGCTTCGGCAAGGAGCAGGTGATACTGGAACAAGGTGTTACCTATGTGGCCGAGGGTGCCTATGCCGAGGAGAACGAACCTCAGATAGAACGTGCCGTGCGGGCCGCCAAGCGTGCCGACGTCATCATTGCCTGCATCGGCGAGAACTCCTACACCGAGACGCCCGGCAACCTCTCTGACCTCGTGCTCTCTGCCAACCAGCGCGCACTGGTCAAGGCCCTGGCTAAGACCGGCAAGCCCCTGGTGCTCGTGCTCAACGAGGGACGGCCGCGTCTCATCAGCGATATCGAGCCTCTGGCTCAGGCCGTGGTCAACATGCTGCTGCCCGGCAACTACGGCGGCGATGCCCTGGCACGCCTGCTCGCCGGCGATGCCAACTTCTCGGCACGCCTGCCCTATACCTACCCGCGTCATCAGGCAGAGCTGACCACCTACGACTACCGTGTCAGCGAGGAGACCGACCGCATGGAGGGTGCCTACGACTACGATGCCGTGGTCTCCGTGCAGTGGCCCTTCGGCTATGGACTGAGCTACACCACGTTCGAGTACAGCAACTTCAAGGTTGACAAGACTCAGTTCAAGGCCGGTGACACCCTCACCTTTACGGTCGACGTGAAGAATACCGGTAGCTGTGACGGACGCGAGTCGGTCCTGCTCTTCTCACGCGACATGGTGGCCAGTCTGGTGCCTGAGAACCGCCGGCTCAGAGCCTTCCAGAAGACTACCTTGCTGAAGCCGGGCCAGTCGGAGACCGTCACGCTGACCATCCCCGCCAGTGCCCTCGCCTTTGTCGATACCGATGGCCGCTGGCTCTTAGAGGCGGGCCTCTTCCGCATGCAGACCGGCAAGCAGACGCTGGAAATCAACTGTCAGGAAACGGCCAAGTGGTGATAGCCTGACATCAGCCGGTATATATATAAGGTGGGAATGCTTTTGGGCATTCCCACCTTATTGGTGTCTAAAGTTTCCCCTCCTTATGAAATTGAGTGAATTCAGTATACGTAGGTCTGAACTAGGAAATCAATATGATGTTCCCTCATTTCAATTTTGCAGCGGACAACAGGACTTCAAGACTTTTTTATCCTCTCATGGTATTGCTAATTAAGCCGTAGCAAGAAAAAGTCCTGAAGTCCTGTAGTCCGCTGCTAAAAACGTAACACTACGGAATGAAGTACTTAGAGGGGGGCTTTCCTTTTCGATTTCCTACATATTTCTTGCAAATCTCAAGAATTTTTCCGAACTTTGTGGCAAAATTCCGCAAATGAAAACGAGAACCATACTATTCGCCCTGCTGACCACGGCCCTGACGGCCAGCGCCCAGCCGGAAAGACTGCTGGGAGGCGACTGCTCGCTGGTGCCGAGCTATGAGGCTCAGGGCACCGTGTACAAAGACTTCGAGGGACGAACGGTGAAGCTGCTGCCGTTTCTTAGGCAGCAAGGGTGGAACTGCATCCGCGTAAGGCTGTTTGTAGAGCCGGAAAACGCCCCAGGCAACAACAAGGACGAGGGGGTATGCCAGGACCTCGGTTACGTGATTGGCCTGTGCCGCCAGATCAGGCAGGCAGGGATGAAGGTGATGCTCGACTTCCACTACAGCGACACGTGGGCCGACCCAGGCAAGCAGTTTACACCCAGACGATGGCAGCATTGCAGCTGTGAGGCCATGACCGACAGCCTGTATGCCTATACCAAAGCGTCGCTGCTGGCGATGCGGCAGGCAGGCGTGGTGCCGGAGCTGATACAGGTAGGCAACGAGATAACCAACGGCATGTTGTGGCCAACGGGTCAGCTCTATCCCAAGCAGGAGGAGCAGCCCACCACTATGGAAGAGCGTTGGCTGACGCTCTGCAACTTCCTGAAGGCAGGCAGTAAGGCCTGTCGCGAGGTGTGTCCGAAGGCACAGGTGATTATCCACACCGAGAAGGCTGGCGACTGGGACGTCACCAAGACGTACTACCAGCAGCTGCGCCGCCACGGGGTAGACTACGACATCATCGGACTGTCCTATTATCCCATGTGGCACAAGTCGATACCCAACCTCGGCAAGACGCTCGACAACCTGGCATGGCTCTTCCCCGACAAGCCGGTGATGATAGTCGAGACGGCAGCCTACTACTCACACGAGCGCGACCCCTGGGCCAAGCCCGATCAGTATGCTGAGTTCTACCCCATATCGGTGGAAGGACAGACCAGGTTTACCCGCGAACTCGTGGAAGAGCTGAACCGCCACCACAACGTGACAGGCCTGTTCTGGTGGTTTGCCGAGGAGAATGCCTTTGGCAACACGGTGACAAAAGGCTGGCTGAACCGCGGCCTCTTCAACAACCACACCGGACAGGCCCTGCCTGCCCTGAAGGAGTTCGGGCGGTTTAAGACAAAGTAGTTTTCCCCTTAACGAAAGTTAATGGTTAACAAAAAAACGGGAAGAATTGTGTTTTATTACAAATAGAATTATTATATTTGCAATAAAAATCGAGAACCATGTCAGAACTATTGCCCAACAATCCCTTTATCGTAGGTAAATACGTGTCCGAACGCTATTTCTGTGACAGAAAAGAAGAGACAGAATTCCTGGTAAAACAAATTAAGAATGGCAGGAATGTTGCACTGATTGCCCCTCGCCGTATGGGCAAGTCAGACTTGATACACCACTTCTTCATTCAGACAGGAATCAGAGAGGACTATCACGTTTTCTTTGTAGATATCTACGCCACCACTTCTCTGTCAGAATTTGTCTATACGCTGGGAAAGGAAATCTATCAGCAGCTGAAACCTAAAAGCACGGTATGGAAAGAGCAGTTCTTCCAAATGATTGCCTCGTTGCGAGTGGGGTTCAAACTGGACTCTATGACTGGCTTGCCGACTTTCGACTTAGGACTTGGCGACATCCAGTCGCCACAGACGACGCTCGACGAGATTTTTGCCTATATTAATGAAGCTGATAAGCCCTGTATTATAGCAATTGATGAGTTCCAGCAGATTGGGGAATACGCAGAGAAGAACGTAGAGGCTTTGCTACGGACAAAGATACAACAATGTCAACGGGCTCAGTTCATCTTTTCAGGCAGCAAGCGTCACATGATGAGCAATATGTTTAACTCGTCCTCAAAACCATTCTACCAAAGTGCCATCATCATGGGACTGGAGCCAATCCCCATTGAGACTTATACAGATTTCGCCATCCGCCTGTTTGAGGAGAACGGCAAACACCTTGAACCGGCTGTCAGCAATACTATCTGGCGGCAATATAGCGGCTACACGTGGTTTGTGCAGATGATGATGAACGAGCTATATGCCATGACTCCGTCTGACATGACCTGCCATTCAGATATGATTGCTGAAGCCAAACGCAATGTTATACTTTCTCAGGAGAGCAGCTATAAAGACCTCATGTCAAATCTGCCACCAAGGCAAAAAGTCGTATTACAGGCCATAGCAAAAGAAGGGACAGCACAGAATATTACATCATCGAAGTTCATTAAGAAGTACAATATCAATTCTGCCAGCTCAGTACAGGCTGCTGTCAAAAACCTTCTGAAAGACGACCTCATCACACAGGAAGGCAGCACCTACCGCGTCTATGACTTTTTCTTCTCAGAGTGGCTTGCCACTATGTTTTAAAAGACTATATAAAAAAGTGTCTCTTTTTAAACACTTCAACAGTCCTTTTCTGGAGCACAGAGGGACAGCCCTCTGTGCGCTGTATAGGATTTTTTGTAAAAAAGGGTGCAAGGGTGACAAAACCGCCTGCCACAAAG